>NZ_VATX01000058.1:0-1713 GCF_005774635.1 Glutamicibacter sp. V16R2B1 | reverse complement strand
GGCAGCCCACGACGCGGCGGCAGCCGCGACAGCCGGCGCCTTCACATCCCCATAGCGCCGCTCCCCAAGCGCTATGCCACAGCGCCTCAGATCATCAGACCAGAAAGACTCCTGGTCAGGATCCAATGCCGTGAAGCGTAGTTTGATCTTGCCGGGATCTGGTCATGCTGCGCGCGGGGCGAGCGGGTGGACCCGGATCTGAGGTGCTGCCCGTTTCTCGGACACCGACGTAGCGGGACTATACCAGCTTTATGCTGCCTCCTTCATGGAGTTCTGGGTTTCCTGGTATGCGCGCTCGACGTGTTCTGGTGTGCGGTAGCCGAGAGTGGAGTGGAGCCTCTGCCGGTTGTAGAAGACCTCGATGTACTCGGCGATCGCGGTGCGCGCGGCGCGGCGGGTCGGATAGGTATCCCGGTAGACGAGTTCGTTCTTGAGCGTTCCGAAGAACGACTCCGCGGCGGAATTGTCCCAGCAGACTCCGGTGGCGCCGACCGACGGGCGAACACCGTGGCTTTTCAGGACGCGATGGTAGGCATCCGACGTGTATTGGGCGCCGCGATCGGAGTGGAAAAGCGCGTTAGGCGCGAGGGTGACGCGGGAGGTGGCCATGGTGAACGCGTCGACGATGAGCTCGGTGCGCAGGTGGGAGGCCATCGACCAGCCGGCGACTTTCCGGGAGTAGCAGTCGATGACGGTAGCGAGATAGAGCCATCCTTCGCCGGTGCGGATATACGTGATGTCCCCGATGAGCTTCTCGCCGGGGCGGGTCGCGGTGAAGTCGCGGCGGACGTGGTCGGCGGGCGTCGGGGCCTGGCCGGGGACGGTGGTGCGGCGGTAGGCCCTGGGCTGGCAGGCTTCCAGCCCCGCACGGCGCATGATCCGCCGGGCGAGACGGACGGAGACGTGCAGGCCGGAGGCGGTCAGGGCGGCGGCGATCCGCCGGGCGCCGTAGGTCTGGCGGGAGGCGGCGAACACCGCCCGCACGTGGGTGTCGAGGGTGGTGTGCCGGCGGGTCCGGGTCGACGCGGGCCTACGGTGCCAGTCGTAGAAACCGGATGTCGACACGACGAGCCACTGGCACATCTTGGTGACCGGGTAGTTGTCCTTCTCCGCGACGATCAGTTCGTACTTGTCGGTCACTGATGGCGTTGCGCGAAGAAGGCGGTCGCTTTTGAGAGGAACTCGCGCTCCATCCGGAGTTCCCGGTTCTCCTTCTCCAGTTCGCGGAGCCGGGCCCGTTCGGACATCGACAGAGGTTCTTCTTCTTTTTGGTGTGCCCGCCGCCAGGTCGCAACCCAGCTCCCCAATGTTCCCTCGTTGATACCGAGATCCTTCGCGACCGCCGAGGTGGGGCGGCCCGAGTCGATGACGAGTTTCACCGCCTCGTCCTTGTACTCGGGTGTGTATCGCCTGCGTGACTGACTCATTGATCTCCTCCGTTCACGGATCAATTATCCCTCATAGGGATCACTGTCCGAAGAACGGGGCCCACCTCACGGGGCTTCGCCGATCCCGAGCTGAAAGGTAACAACCTCGACCGACCGGCGCACGCCGGCCGGTCGAGGTCACCACGGACATGCCGTCCGTCGATCTACGGGTCCTTGGCGAGTTGCTGTCTGAAGCCTGCCATGGGGATGCCCCGTGGGAGCAACCGGAGCGGTGCCGGTGCTGAACCATGTCTGTTGCTGGAGTGACCGGTACAGCAGGAAGTGG
>NZ_VATX01000057.1:0-1484 GCF_005774635.1 Glutamicibacter sp. V16R2B1 | reverse complement strand
ACCTGGGTACCAGCCGTCGCAGCGCCAGCCGTCGCAGTGCCGGCCGTTTCAGTACAAGCCGTTCTGGTGCCAGCCTTTGTGGCGCCGGGCGCCCGGTGGTCAGCCTCATCGCCAGGCCGTCCGCGTGCCTCCTCGACCTTTCCGGAACCGGCACAACCGCCAGCCTGGCGGGGAAGTCCCACAGGATTGGTGAGACCGGGATGAGAAGGTTCTCATCTTTACCGGCCGTTCCGCAGCGACGACCGGGGTGGCGCCGAACAGGGCGCCGTCAGGGATGGCGAGAGAGCCGGGGCACCCGGCATCACGGTGTTGCGGCGGGCAGTGCGCGCCCCGGTGCGCGTGGCGGTGCGCTGGGCACCAGGGTCACTCCGGGTTCCGACAGCACGGGTGCGGGTGCCGCACTGGGATCCGTGGTGGCGGCCGGCAACGGGCGGTACGTCACCGCAGGCGCGTCGTCCGGCCGGATGGCGAGCCGCTGCGGTGTCTCCTGTCCGGACATGCGAGTAGCCAGTTCCCGCAGGTACCGCTGCCGCGTCTGCTCGGCCGACACTCCGGTCGGCACCCCTGTTGGCGCCGGCTCCTCAGTCGTCGGGCTGGGAACCGGGGTCGCGGTCGTCGTCACCGTCGGCACGAGGATGGGACCGCCGAGGTCCGGCGGCCGTGGCTGGCCGCGGCCGGTGACGACCACGCCGAACCCGGGGGCCACGAGCGCACTCACGACGACCAGGGACAACACGGCCCCGGGCAGCAGCACCAGCCAGGGGCGCCCGGGCCGGCGTCGACTGTCCGTACGGCGGCGGGGGTGCCGCCCGCGCGCGGCCCGACGTTCCGGTTGATCCCGCTGGTCCCGCCGGAAGCGCCTCATGGACAGCAAGGCTAGGACGGGACGTGACACCGCCGCCGGCGGGACCGGGCCCCACCCGCCAGAAGTGGTCGGCCAGGCATTGCCGGCCACCGCCCCTGCACGCCGCCGTGGCCTGGCGATGAGAGAGCTCTCATCTCCGTTTCATGGCACACCCACGCTCGGCGACGAGTGTCACTCTGCGCCGCCGCGGAGTGGCCGCGGCATGACCGAACCGAGGTTCGACGATGGCATCCACCCAGAACCTGCCGCGTACCCGAAAGCTGGTGGGCATCGCAGGGCTGGCGCTCACCCTGCTGGGCGCCGGCATCGCGACGTCGACGTCCGCCGCCGCGGCGACCACGTCGGCTCCCGCCCCGGCGCCACCTGCCGCGACCCCTCCAGGGGTGCCCGCAGCGCCCGCACCGGTTCCGGCGGAAACGCCGGCGGGCGCCGTGCCAGGGCCCGTGCCGTCCGCGGTGCCTGTTCCGTCGCGAACAGCCGCCTGCGCGGTCGAGGACCCCGCGGTGTCGCCGGAGCAGCAGCGGCTGCGCTGCGAACGGGCGGTCGCGCCGGGACGCGACGGCTCACTGCCCGTCGGCGGGGTCGACACCGGCGCGGGCGGCACCGCCACGGCCGAGAC
>NZ_VATX01000056.1:0-1790 GCF_005774635.1 Glutamicibacter sp. V16R2B1 | reverse complement strand
CTGGTGCATGTCGTACGGGGTGTTCGCGGAGTCCGGGATGAAGGTGTCGAGCTCGGGGTCCACCTCGGCCTCGACGTCGGCCACCTCGGCGTACGCCGGCACCTCGTCCATGTTGTTCGAGGGCAGGTAGGAGAGCAGGGCCCGGGCGAGCTCCAGACAGTCGTTCTCGTCCGCGGCCTGGAAGTGCGCGACGCCGCTGCGCGAGTTGTGCGTGTGCGCTCCGCCGAGCTCCTCCATGCCGACGTCCTCACCGGTGACCTCTTTGATCACGTCGGGACCGGTGATGAACATGTGGCTGGTCTGGTCGACCATGAGCGTGAAGTCGGTGATCGCGGGGGAGTACACCGCGCCGCCCGCACACGGGCCCATGATGAGCGACAGCTGCGGCACCACGCCGGACGCCATCACGTTGCGGTAGAAGATCTCGCCGTACAGCCCGAGCGCGACGACGCCCTCCTGGATGCGGGCACCGCCGGAGTCGTTGATGCCGACGACCGGAACCCCGGTCTTCAGCGCCAGGTCCATGATCTTGACGATCTTCTCACCGAAGACCTCACCGAGGCTCCCGCCGATCACGGTGAAGTCCTGACTGAAGACGCAGATCTGGCGGCCGTCGACCGTCCCGTACCCGGTGATCACGCCGTCGCCGTACGGGCGGTTCCGCTCCAGCCCGAAGTCGTGCGAGCGATGCCGGGCGAACGCGTCCGTCTCGACGAACGAGCCGGGGTCGAGGAAGGCCTCGATCCGCTCGCGCGCGGTCATGATGCCCTTGGCGTGCCGCGCGTCCACCGCGCGCTGGGAACCGGCGTGCACAGCTTCCTCGGTCACGGCCTGCAGTCGGGCGAGGCGACCAGCCGTGCTGTGCGGTTCGGGCGTCGGTTCGGGAACGGAAGCCGGGAGAGCCATAGTGCGAAGCGTACGGCGGTCGGTGGTCCACGTGCGCGATTGATGTGGAGACCGTCTCACCTCGGCCACACCAGGGCTCTGGGAGGGTGGTCCCGTGCCTGTAGAGCCGACCGCGTCCGACGGACGACCAACGCCTCCTTCCGTAGCGGTCCCGAAGACTCCCTCTGCGGGTGAGAGGCCTGGCGGGGGGTCGGCTGGGGTGTCCGCCGCAGCGTTCTCCGGGGCCCTGGCCGACGTGGTCACGGCCCGCGTGGAGGCGGCCGTCGGCAGGTCGCGCCGCCCCCTTGACGCCGCCGCGCTGAGCCCTCTCGCCGCCGGCCTCGGACTGGCCCTCGCCGTCGTGGACGAGATCGACTCGACCAACGCCGAACTCGGGCGGCTCGCTCGCGGGCTTCCCGGCAGCGTGCCGGCACTGTCCGTGACGGCGCGGACGGGTCAGGCCGTCCTCGTCGCCGAGCGGCAGACCGCAGGCCGCGGACGCCTCGACCGGTCATGGCAGTCCGCGGACGGCGCCGGGCTGATGGTGTCCGTGCTCGTCCGCCCCGCGGTCGAGGCCCGGCAGCTCGGCTGGCTGCCGCTGGTCGTCGGCACCTCGCTGGTACGCACCCTGCGCGCTCAGGCCGGGGTGCCCGCGGTGCTCAAGTGGCCCAACGACGTCCAGGTGGACGGGGCGCAGATCGCCGGCATCCTGGTGGAGCTCGCGCCCAGCCCGACCGCGCCGCCGGCCGCCGTCATCGGCTTCGGTCTGAACGTCACCGCCCGCGCCGGGGAGCTCCCGCCGCACTCGACCCGCCTGCTGCTGCTGGACGTCGACCCGTCCCGGCTGGACCGCACGGAGCTGCTCGGCGCCGTCCTCACCGACCTCGCCGACGCGGTCTCCCGGT
>NZ_VATX01000055.1:0-1383 GCF_005774635.1 Glutamicibacter sp. V16R2B1 | reverse complement strand
CCCTGATCCTGATGACGAGGCGCCGGTCGGCGGCCATGTTGCGCAGGAAGGCCTGCTCGTCGGCTGGGTCCTCGAAGGCCGGCGCCAGGGCGAGCAGCTCCCGGCCGGCCTCGTCCCCCGGCGTCGTACTCACCTCGGAGAGCTCGGCCTCGCCCTCTGCCACCACGAACGACACGAAGTCGGCGGTGCTGACGTACAGCGACGCCCGGGGATCACGACGCAGATGGCGCACCTTCAGCCGGTCGGCGGTCGTGCTGATCCGGACCGTCCGGCCCGCCGGGTCCCACACGTAGGCGACGGTCGAGAGCTGCGGGGTGCCGTCCCGCCTCGTGGTCGCCAACGCACCCACCTGATGCGCGGCGAGCAGCCGCACCAGGCCGTCCTCGGCAAGGACCACCGGCCCCGGCCCGCGGCCCGGTCCGTACGCCACCGGCTGATCGGTCGTGCTCACGTGGCTGCCTCCCGCTCGGGACGACCGGGACTCCGGCCATGGCCGGTCATCCGCCCGTCACCGTCCAGACCAGACTGTGTACCGCACCGGTGAGGTCCTGGATCGCGTAGCCCAGCACCAGGCCTGCGTCGTTGATGTCGACCGCGTAGCTCTGCGTGAAGCCGCTCGGGATCCCCAGGTCGATCAGCCGCCCGTTCTTCCACAGGGTGGCATGCGCACGGCCGTCGGACGCGCTCGCCCAGCCCGCGGCCTGCCCCGACTCGTTGACGGCGATCGCCTCGCTGCTGCTGCCGCCGCGCAGGACACCGAGGTCGGTCAGCCGGCCGTTCGTCCAGCGCACCGCGTGCCACCCGGTCTGGGTGCTGCTGCGGCCGACGACCACGCCCGCGTCGCTGATGTCGCGGACCTCGGTCTCCAGGCCGGCCAGTGTCCCGATGTCCGTCAGCGCGGCCGCGCGTCCGTTCCTCGGCGGCGTCTAGACGAAGCCGTGCGTGTAGTTCGGGCTGCGGGTGAGCGCACCGTTGCCGACGAGCTGGCCACCGTCGTTGAGGTCGACGGCGGTGGTCGTCAGGCCGAACGACCCGACGTCCACCGTGCCGGTGCGGGTCCAGACGAAGGCCCGGTCCTGGCCGTCCGTGCCACGGCCGGTGCCGAACACCTGGCCGGCGTCATTGAGCCCCACCGCGTTGGTGACCGGGAAGGGCGCCACGGCGGTCCGGGTTCCGTTGTCCCACAGCGCGGGACTGCCGCCCTCCTGGAGCAGCACCTGACCCGGGTCGTTGATGGCGAGCGGATGGCTGTTGCCGCCGGGTGCGGAGATGTCGGTGGGCGTACCGGCGTCCCAGCGCAACGAGTGGCGGGTGCCCCCGACCGTGGTGAAGCCGGCCACCTGGCCCTGGTTGTTGATGGCCACCGGGAAGCTGAACGCGCCG
>NZ_VATX01000005.1:0-342044 GCF_005774635.1 Glutamicibacter sp. V16R2B1 | reverse complement strand
TTCGAATGGGCCTACGCCCGGCACTACGGCTCAGAAGCCGAGCGCGCCGCCGCTTACCCGGCCTGGCTCCATGAGTACAATCATCACAGACCCCATACCGGCATCGGCGGCAAATCACCCATCGACCGCGTACACAACGTCCATGGGAAGAACAACTAGCAAGCTGGGCCAAGTGCTGCGTGGGCTGCTGCCCACTTCGCTGTGGGACCGGCTGGCCGGAGGGCCGCTGGGAATCTACCGATCCATGGATGGCTTTACCGGCCGCACCGCCGCTCAGAGCCAACCCCGACCGGACGGCAGAGGCTGATCCCTGGCTGTCCCGGCTCAGTGGGCGGCGATTCCCTCAGAGGGTACCGGCCTTTCGGCGTTCTCGGTAGGCTAAGGACTGCGCAGGTCCGGGCCTTGCAGCCCGCGGCCCGATGGCGCCAGGAGGGCTGGCGTTTGTTCAACAGGCCTGTGGTCGGGAAGGCCGGGAGGCAGCAATGGCCCATATCGTTCCAAATATTTGGTGCAACGGCAATGCGCAGGAAGTCGGGGATTTCTACGCAGGGATTTTACCGCGCACCACCAGTGAGGTTGAGTCGCGGTACCCGACCCAGGGCCTGCTGGACTTCCAGCAACCGTTGGCAGGGGAACCGCTGACGGTCGCCGTTGATGTCAACGGCACAAAGATTACCCTGGTGAACGCCGATGACAACTTTCGGCCCAATCCCGCCATCTCCTTCACCGCCAACTTCCACCCGGCGTTCTTCGGGGGAGATCCGGGACAAACCCAGACCGCGCTGGACCAGGCATGGCAGCGGCTGAGCGAGGGCGGACAGGTCATGATGGAGCTGAACGAGTATGAGTTCAGTCCCCGGTACGGGTGGGTGGAGGACCGCTACGGGGTTAGCTGGCAGTTGACCCTGGTGGACCAGGGGGAGACGGTGCCCCAGTTCTTGACTCCGTGCCTCATGTTCTGCGGACCGGCGCAGAACCAGGCCACCGAAGCCGCGGACTTCTACGTGGCCACTTTCAGCGACAGCAAGCCGGGTCAGCGCTTCCACTATCCCGAGGCCAATCCGCCGGTCAGCACAGAGTCGGTGATGTACAGCGACTTCACTCTCAAGGGTCAGACGTTCTCGGCCATGGATTCCGGAGTGGAGATGGCTTTTACCTTCACGCCCGGTGTTTCCCTGGAAGTTGCCTGCCGTGACCAGTCTGAAATCGACGCGCTCTGGGAGGCGCTCTCGGCCGTGCCTGAGGCTGAGCAATGCGGCTGGTTGACCGACATGTTCGGTGTCAGCTGGCAGATTGTCCCGCAGAACATGGGGGAGCTGATGCAGCGGCCCGGTGCGTTCGAAAAACTCATGGGGATGAAGAAGATTGTGATCGACGAATTCTAGATGCCGTTCTTGACCGATCTGTGAAGAAAGGGAGACTTCCCGGTTCCGGCAGGCGGGCAGAATGGCTAGGGTCCAGCACGCACGGTGCGGCTGGACCCAGCATGACGTCGACCCGAGCGAGTTGTGGCTAACGTCCGGTACTTGAGTCATTTGCGAACAAATGGCTCCCCCATGTGTACCACTCACTTCTAAGTGTTCCTCAAATTGTGGAGAAAACCTTGGTCAGCGGAATATTCACCCTACAAATCACCCCTGTCACCCTCAACGTGACAGAAAGCGCCGGCTCAGCGTTGGCGTTGCACTCGCTGCTCATCCCATACCGGGGTGTCGGACTCGTAGATCCGTCCGTCGGCACCGAACACCCAGAACCGATCGAAGGACCTGGCAAACCAGCGGTCGTGGGTTACGGCCACCACCGTGCCCTCGAAGGCGTTGATGGCGCGTTCCAGTGCTTCCCCCGAATGCAGGTCCAGGTTGTCGGTGGGCTCATCGAGCAGCAACAGGGTGGCACCGGATAACTGCAGCAGCAGAATCTGGAAGCGTGCCTGCTGCCCACCGGAGAGGGATTCGAACTTTTGCTCCGACTGCCCGGCCAGGCCGTAGCCGTCAAGGGCGGCGGCTGCGGCTTCGCGGGGCAGCCCGCTGCGGTGCTCGTCGCCGCGATGCAGGATCTCCAGCAGCGTGCGGCCGAACAGATCCGGGCGCGTGTGCGTCTGGGCGAAGTAGCCAGGGCGGATTCGTGCCCCAAGTTTCACCGTGCCCGCATGGTTGACCGGAGCGATCTCGACGTCCGAGACCGGGAGGTGTTCGCGTTCTGGATCAGTGCCACCGGAGGCGAGCAACCGCAGGAAGTGGGATTTGCCCGACCCATTGGATCCCAGAACGGCCACCCGGTCGCCAAACCAGATCTCGTTGCTGAAGGGTTTCATCAGGCCCGTGAGTTCCAGCCGCTCGGCCACCACGGCACGCTTGGCGGTCCGCCCGCCCTTGAGGCGCATCTGTACGTTTTGTTCCAGCGGAATCGCCTGCGGGGGACCGTCCTGCAGGAATTTTTCCAGCCGGGTTTGTGCCGCGTGATAGCGGTTGGCCATGTCCGAACGGAACGCGGCCTTCGTCTTGTACATGTTCACCAGCTCCTTGAGCTTGGCATGCTCCTCGTCCCAGCGCTTGCGCAGCTCTTCGAAGCGTTCGTTGCGTTCGCGGCGGGCCTCGACATAACTGCCGAAGGAGCCGCCATGCACCCACGCCGTGGCGCCGCTGTGCCCGGGTTCGAGGGTGGCGATCCGAGTGGCGGCGTTATCCAGCAGCTCCCGGTCGTGACTGATGAACAGCACCGTCTTCGCCGATTCGTTCAGCCGCTGCTCCAACCACTGTTTCCCCGGGACATCCAGATAGTTGTCCGGTTCATCAAGCAGCAACAGGTCATCGGGTCCGGCAAACAACGCCTCCAGGACCAGACGCTTTTGCTCACCGCCGGAGAGCGTGGAGGCCAGACGTCCTGCCGCCGCCTCGAATTCCACCCCCAGGGCGGCCATGCAGACCTTGTCCCAGGCGGTTTCCAGCTCATATCCGCCGGCGTCACCCCATTCGATGATCACCTCGGCGTACTTCATGTGGACTTTTTCGTCGTCCGACTCCAGCATTTTGGCTTCCAGGGTGGCGACCCGCTCGGCAATGGCCGACAGTTGCGGTGTGGCGGTGGAAAGCAGCAGATCCCGCACGGTGCTTTCGTCGCGGACTTGGCCGATGAACTGACGCATGATGCCCAGGCTTCCGGAACGGCTGACCGCGCCGTCATCGGCTTTGAGGTCTCCGGCGATGATCTTGAACAGCGTCGTCTTGCCGGTGCCGTTGGGGCCGATCAGGGCCGTTTTGGAACCTTCGGTGACCTTGAAGCTGACCCCGCCAAGGAGTTGTGTGCCGTCGGAAAGGAAGTACTGGATGTCGGATACGTCGATGTGTGCCACCGCTCCATCCTATCGACGCGTCGGCGTCCTTCGTTCATGCGGCCATTGCCAGCGGTGCCAACGCCAGTTGATTGTCGGCGCTTCGGGCCCATCGGGTACGGTTGTCAACATCCATTGACCGCCGTGGCAAACTGTGCCACCTTTAATTGACAACTTGGTCGAAGGGTACAGGGAAATGAAAACGGATCTGCGCCAGGATGACGGACGGGACCCCATCCGGGAACTGGGTGACATCGTGGCCCAGAAAAAGGAGCTGGCCCGTCGTGAGGCCGCCGCGGTTCGCAGCGCCCGCACCGCGGGGATGAGCTGGGCAGGGATCGCGACGGTTTTGGGCATCAGCCGACAGGCGGCACATCGGAAGTACGGAAAGAAAGTAGGGACCCGGGACACTTTGCGTCGCCGGCCCGGAGGGTAGACGCGAACGCCCCGGAACGACGAGCGTTCCGGGGCGTGAGCCAAAACTGGGCGTGGGAATTAGCTGGTGGCGGTCTTCTTGTTGGCGGCCACGGCGGCGGCGACGGCTACACCGGCCACAACAAGGAACATCAGGAACTTGCGTCCCTTGGAGCCCTTCTTCTGGGTGTTCAAGGCCTTCTGCGCGCGGTTCACGGCATCCTCGACGGAGCTGCGGGTGCGCTTGGCAGCCTTGGAGTTCCCGGTCACGTTGCTGACCAGATTGGCGCCTGCGTCGCTGATGGCCCCAGCATCAACACCGGCAATGGCCTTGCTCCAGCTTTCCTTCAGTTCCTGGGGGATTTCAGTCTTCGCGTTCTTGGCGAGCTTCTTCAGCGACTTCTCGACTTCTTTGAAGCTCTTCTTGGTCTTGGACATACGTTCCCTCTTTCCTTTGGATTCCCCAGCGCTTCCATGATGGGGACACCACGAAAGCTACTGATTACACCCTAGCCAGCGCGTTGTTCCGACTCAAGGCAACACCGGTTCATTATGGAAAACTCCCAGTAATCCCGCTGTGGGCGAACACCGGGGGAAGACCAAGGCCCGTGTGCCATGGGCCAGATCGGCAGGCGCGAAAGCTCAGTCGCCGGTGAGCTGACGAACCCGGATGCGCACGCTGCTGAGCAGGCAAATCAGCAGCAGCGCGGTGCCGATGGTGGCGCAGATCGCGACCGGGGCGGAGGCCCGAGGACCGTCATAGGCGGCCACGGCAATCCATAGGGCCATCCAGGCGGCGCCGAGGTTCACATAGATCCCCATGGGGTTAAAGAACGTCATCGCGCTGACCGCCAGGCAGGTGAGTAGTACCAGCAACGCGGTGGCCGCATGCACTGGCCGGGCCAGGGCCTCGACACCGAGCGTGGGAACCCAGGCGGTGAAATTCGTCAGGACCATCACCAGCGTCGTGCCGAAGAACAGTCCCATCGTGGCCCGGGTAATCCACCGATCCGCCGAGGTGTAGAGCACCTTGCGGCTGATCCGGCGCAGGACCAGGAACAGATCGGCCAGCAGCAGCAGCCCGATCGCCAGCGCCGCGCCGAACTGCCGCGCATCCAGCAGCTGCAGCCACAACCCGGCCAGCAGGGCCGCTGCGGCGACCAGGAAGCGGATCCGGTAGTGCAGCAGGGCCTGGCGCTGAGGCTCCCGGCACTGGTACAGGGCATACAGCCCGAGCCCCAGCAGCAGCGGAACCCAGATCCAGTCCGCCGACGCGGCAGGGGCGCCATGCTGGGCATAGAGCACGCCGACGCCGTGCGGGCCGAGCTGGGTGGCAAAGGCCAGCCCGTGGGCCAGCAGCGCCCAGAGGGCACCGGCGAAAACCAGCGCTGCGCAGCACAGGGCCAGGGTCGTGGAAACCTGTGGGGTGCTGGTGCTCAAGACGTTCCTGTCCTCAATAGATCCTGCCTAGTGAGCAGCTGGTTGTCACAACATACCACCGCAGCGTGGGCGCGGGGCCGAAACACGGCGTGCCGCTGACGGATTGGCGGCAAACGGCTAGTGTTGATCAGGTGAACGAAGAACTCTCCGAGGGCGCCCACTGGGTCCGCGAAGCCATTGCGCTGCTTGACGCCGACGCCAACCGCAGCGCCGACACCCACCTGCACGTCTTCCCGCTGCCCGCCCAGTGGGGCATCGACCTGTACCTGAAGGACGAATCGGTGCACCCCACGGGTTCGTTGAAGCACCGCCTGGCCCGTTCGCTGATCCTCTACGGCTTGGTCAACGGCCACATCGGGAAGGACACCACCCTGGTGGAGGCCTCCAGCGGGTCCACCGCGGTCTCCGAGGCTTACTTCGCCCGCATGCTGGGGCTGCCGTTCATAGCCGTGGTGCCGCACGGAACCAGCAGTGAAAAGGTGGAGCTGATTGAGTTCTACGGCGGGCACTGCCACTTCGTGGATGGACCGGCGGCCGTCTACCAGTCGGCCCGTGAGCTGGCCGCGGATAGCAACGGGTACTACCTGGACCAGTTCTCCTACGCCGAACGGGCCACCGACTGGCGGGGCAACAACAACATCGCCGAATCGGTGTTCTCCCAGATGTCCGCCGAACGCCACCCGATTCCCTCCTGGATCGTGATCAGCGCCGGCACCGGCGGCACCAGCGCCACCTTCGGGCGCTATGTGCGCTATCGGCGCCACGCCACGAAGGTCGCCGTCGCCGACCCGGAGAACTCGGCCTTCTATGAGGGCTGGCGGCGCCGGGACATGAACTACGCCACCGGCATTGGCTCACGCATTGAGGGCATCGGGCGCCCGGTGGTCGAACCGTCCTTCGTGCCCGGGGTGATCGACCAGATGCTGCAGGTTCCCGACGCCGGGTCCATCGCCGCCATGCGCCTGTTGCGGGCCAAGACCCGGCACTGGGCCGGGGCCTCCACCGGCACGAACCTGTACGCCGCCTTCGAGGTGATCGCCCGGATGCTGCGCAACGGCGAGCAGGGCAGCGTGGTGACGCTGATCTGCGACAGGGGCGAGCGCTACCAGAACACCTACTACGATGACGCGTGGCTGCAGGCCAATGACCTGCAGCCCGGACACCACACCGCGGTGCTGGAGCACTTTTTGCAGACCGGGCAGTGGGATCCGGGCCAGTAGTCCGCTCCGCCCGCCGGGGCGCCGCTACGTCGAAGGGCGCAGGGCGGGCATCAGGCCCAGGGTCTTCTTGCGCTGGTGCACCGAGAAGTAGCGTAGTCCCGCATCCGCGGCCACGAAGCGGCGCCGCGACCGGGCGGGCAGGTAGAGCACGTCGCCCACCGCCAGCGGCACGCTGCCGGTTTCGGTGTACAGCACCCCGGAGCCGGAAAACACGTGGATCAGCACGTCCAGGTCCGGGCCCTGGTGTTCGCCGATCTGCTCCCCGGGGCCCAGCGCGATGATGTTCGCATCCAGATCCCGTTGTTCGGGCTCCAGCTTCCAGATCGCCCCGCTGCCCTGGGGCGCCATGGCCAGCTCGGTGGTGCTGGCCAGCACCCGGGGCAGCGGTGTGGCGGCCAGGCGGGTGAGCAGCACCCGCCACTGTCCGGGGTCCAGGGCCCGGGCCTGCCAGTCAAAGGCGCCGGGCTGGTCCCGCTCGAACTCGCGGCGCAGGTTCTGCGGTTCATGATCGGCCAGCAGCACCAGCTGTTCGCCGGTCTGCAACCGGGCGAAAAGCTCGAAAATCCGGGCGTGGCGCTGCGGCTTGGGGATCTGGCGCACATCGATGGTCTGCGGGTCTTTGGGGCACAAGGCTTCCTCCATCTCACGGCCTGGGGTGTGCCGGCAGGGTCCTCCGGTTCTTCCCACAGCTTAGCCCCGCGACCTTGGGGAACCGGTTCTTCGCCGGGAGTGCCTAGACTGAAGGGCAGTGGGCGGGTCCGCCGGGCCCGCACCGTGGCCAGCATCGTGGGAAGGAAGCACGCATCATGACAGCACCCCAGCCAGGTTCCAGCGCCGCCGCGCACGCGCAGACCCTGCAGGACTTCCAGCACAACCTGGCCTCGGTGCGCGAACGCATCGCCGAAGCCGAACGCGCCGCCGGACGCGAGCCGGGCTCGGTGCGCCTGCTGCCGGTGTCCAAGACCGTGCCGGAGGAACGCCTGCGCATCGCGATCGACGCCGGCATGGACTACCTGGGGGAAAACAAGGTGCAGGAGGCCGCGCGCAAGGCGGAGAACCTGGCCGACATCCCGAACCTGAAGTTCTCGGTCATCGGGCACCTGCAAACCAACAAGGCCAAGTACGTGGCCCGCTTCGCCCACGAATTCCAGGCGCTGGACAACCTGCGCCAGGCCACCGCCCTGCAGCGGCGGCTGGAACTGGAGGACCGGACGCTGGATGTGTTCGTCCAGGTGAACACGTCCGCCGAGGAATCCAAGTTTGGACTGGCGCCCGAGGACACCGCGCCTTTCCTCACCCAGCTGCCGGCCTTTGACCGGCTGCGGGTGCGCGGGCTGATGACCCTGGCGATCTTCTCCAGCGACACCGAACGGGTGCGCGCCTGCTTCGTGCGCCTGCGTGAACTGCGTGAGCGGCTGCGCCAGCAGGCCCCAGACGCGGTGGGCCTGGATGAACTGTCCATGGGGATGAGCGGGGACTTTGAACTGGCCATTGCCGAGGGCGCGAGCGTGGTGCGGGTCGGCCAGGCGATCTTCGGGGCCCGCGCCCTGCCCGACAGCCACTACTGGCCCGGCTTCGCCGGCTAGCCGCCACCCCCGATCAGACCCGGGGGTTCCACCGGTGACATGCGGCCTTATGCACACGGGGATGTGAGATTTGTGGCCAAACATGGCACCTGGGCGCCATGCGTCGTAGGCTCAGCAGTGAGGCAAACGGTGGAAATCGTCCGCCGGCGAAAATGAGGAGGCACTATGCCTACGGTCGCGCAGAACATCATTAGCCAGCTCGAAGTCCAGGGCGTGAAGCGGATGTACGGGATCCCCGGCGATTCGCTCAACGGCCTGACCGACGCGTTGCGGGAAAACGGGCGCATCGAATGGGTGCACACCCGTCATGAGGAGGCCGCCGCGTTCGCCGCCGCCGCCGAAGCCGAGATCACCGGGGAGCTGGCCGTCTGCGTCGGCTCCTGCGGGCCGGGCAACCTGCACCTGATCAACGGGCTGTACGACGCCAACCGCTCCCGCGTGCCGGTACTGGCCATCGCCGCCCACATCCCCACCGAGGAAATCGGCTCCAACTACTTCCAGGAAACCCACCCCACCGACGTGTTCCGCGAATGCTCGGTGTACGTCGAGCAGGTCTCCGACGCCTCGCAGATGCCGCGCATCATGAACATCGCGATGCGCGAGGCCATTGAAAAGCGCGGGGTGGCGGTCCTGGTGATCGCCGGGGACGTGGCCCTGCAGGACATGCCGCGCATCACCCCGCGCAAGATCGCCAAGACCGAACCGCGGGTGCTGCCCAGCGAGGCGGAAATCGAACGTGCCGCCCAGGTGCTTGGCGGCTCCAAGAAGGTCACCATCCTGGCCGGTGCCGGCAGCGCCGGAGCCCACGCCGAGGTGATGGAGCTGGCCGACAAGCTCGCCGCCCCGGTGGTGCACGCGCTGCGCGGCAAGGACCACATCTCCTACGACAACCCGTTCGACGTGGGTCTGACCGGGCTGATCGGCTTCGCCTCGGGCTACCGCGCCATCGAGGACTGCGACGTGCTGCTGATGCTGGGCACCGACTTCCCGTACCAGCAGTTCCTGCCCGAGGAGGCCACCACCATCCAGGTGGACCTGCGCGGTGAACAAATCGGGCGGCGCACCAAGGTGGACATCCCGCTGGTGGGCACCGTGAAGGACACCGCCCGGGCCCTGTCCGAGGTGCTGCCGCGCTCCAAGCACCGCAAGCACCTGGACGAGTCGACCAAGCACTTCGCCAAGACCCGCGAAAAGCTGGACGAGCTGGCCAC
The DNA here is from genome assembly GCF_005774635.1 of Glutamicibacter sp. V16R2B1. Classification (NCBI taxonomy): domain Bacteria; kingdom Bacillati; phylum Actinomycetota; class Actinomycetes; order Micrococcales; family Micrococcaceae; genus Glutamicibacter; species Glutamicibacter sp. V16R2B1. The sequence continues at coordinate 332,842 of NZ_VATX01000005.1, read as the reverse complement.
CCCCTCCAAGCGCGGGGACGCGATCCATCCGCAGTACCTGGCCCGCCTGGTCGACCAGGCCGCCAGCGAGGACGCGGTGTTCACCGCGGACGTCGGCTCACCGACCGTGTGGGCGGCGCGCTACCTGAGCATGAACGGCAAGCGCCGGCTGCTGGGCTCCTTCAACCACGGGTCGATGGCCAACGCGCTCTCGCACGCCATCGGCGCGCAGGCCGTGGACCGCAATCGCCAGTCCATCGCGCTGGCCGGTGACGGCGGGCTGACGATGCTGCTCGGCGAGCTTTTGACCGTGAAGCAGAACGGGCTGAACGTGAAGACCGTGGTGTTCAACAACTCCTCGCTGAACTTCGTGGAGCTGGAGATGAAGGCCGCCGGCTACCTGACCTACGGCACCACGCTGGAGAACCCGGACTTCGCCGCCGTGGCCGAGGCCATGGGCATCAAGGGCATCCGGGTCACCGACTCGGCGGACCTGCCCGACGCGGTCGAGCAGATGCTGGCCCACGACGGGCCCGTGGTGCTCGATGTGCTCACCGACCGCCAGGAGCTGAGCATGCCGCCGACCATCAAGTTCGAACAGGCCAAGGGCTTCGCCCTGTTCGCCATCAAGACCGTGATGTCCGGTCGCGGCGACGAACTGCTGGATCTGGCCAAGACGAACTGGCGCCGAATGTTCTAGGACACCGCCGATGACCCGCACCAATCCCCGGTAGCCCCAACCGGCACCGCCATGACCGAGCACCAGCTGCCGCAGACCAGCACGCCACTGGACGTGCTGGTCTGCGGCGCGGGAATCGCCGGCAGCGCCGTGGCCGGGCTGCTGCAGCGCAGCGGGCACCGGGTCACCCTGATTGAACGCGCCGGCGCCCACGCCCCGGCCGGATACATGCTCGCCCTCTTCCCGCTGGCCGAGGACCTCTTCCACGCCCTGGGGCTCAGCCAAGCCTACCGGCGGCACAGCATCGAGCTGGCCAACTACCGGCTCTACGACCGGCACGGCGCACTGCTGCGCGAGGACCGGCTGGGCGAGCTAATGGGCGCCGCCGGCAGCTACCGCGGCATCGGCCGCGCCGGGCTGCTGCAGCTGCTGCGCTCCGCGGCGGTCCCGGCCTCCTACAACACGATCCTCACCGACCTGCAAGCCCAGGGGGAGCAGGCCTCGGTGACGCTGCAGAACCCCGAACGGCAATGGACCCAGCGCTTTGACCTGGTGATCGTTGCCGAAGGCATGAACTCCTCCACCCGAACCCTGCTGCGGGTACCCACCCAACGGCTGAACACCGGCTGGGGCGGCTGGGTGGTGTGGGAGGAATCCGAAAGCCGGCGCAGCGTTGAACCCGGCGGGGCAGCTGAACCCGAATCGCCAGCCACCGGCAGTGAACTGTGGGGCAACGGCTACTTCATGGGCGCCTACCCGGTTCCCGGCGCCACCGGCTTCTTCCTGGGCGGGCCCAGCACCCTGTGCCAGGCCGGGCCGGCCGGCTTCCTGGACACCGTCTACCGCGACACCGGGGCCATCCCGCAGGAATTTCGCACCGTCGGGGACACGCTGATGTCCCAGCAGCGCCCCTACTACTGGAACCTGGAGGATGTGCGGGCCAGCCGGTGGGTCAGCGGGCCGGTGGTGCTGCTCGGGGACGCGGCCGCCGGCTTCCTGCCCACCGCCGGGATCGGGGCCGGGATGGCCCTGGATTCGGCCTGGCTGCTGGCCGGCGCCCTGGCCGAACACGGCCGCTACCCGCTGCCGCAGCTGCTCGCGGGCTACCTGAAGGCCGCAAAGCCCCGCGTGCTGGCCGCCCAGGACAACTCGCGCCGGCTGGCCCGGCTGATGTTCCGGCGCAGCGCCGCCTGGGCCGCCGTGCGCGACGCGCTCACCCGGCGGGCCAGTGTCGCCGCCGTGTTGGGCCCGATCCGCAGCATCATCGACACCCGCCCGGACATCGGTGAGCTGCTGCGTCAAATGTGAAGCCCACGCCCGTAGGAGCCTATGCTTAAGCAGGACCGTGCCCGCCGGGGCACCACGTTTTGCGGACGTTCAGATCGACTACGTTGAAGAAGAGGCCTGTACGCTTTCATGACATCGCAACCAGCTGCGGCGCACGCCGCGACCATCGAGGATTTCACCCACAACCTGCAGGCGGTTCACCAGCGCATCGCCGCGGCGGCCACCGCGGCCGGCCGGAACCCGAAGGACGTACGGCTGCTGCCGGTAACCAAGACCATCCCCTCCCAGCGGTTGCGCCTGGCCATTGCCGCCGGCGTTGACACGCTGGGGGAGAACAAGGTGCAGGAGGCCCTGGCCAAGAGCGAGGAGCTGGCGGACCTGACCCACCTGCGCTACGCCATCATCGGGCCCCTGCAGCGCAACAAGGCCAAGTTCGTGGCCCGTTTCGCCCACGAGTTCCACGCCCTGGACTCGCTGCGCCTGGCCGAGACCCTGCAGCGCCAATTGGAGGCCGCCGAGCGGACCCTGGAGGTCTACATCCAGGTCAACACGTCCGGCGAGGACACCAAATCCGGGATCCAGGCCGACGAGGCCGCCGAACTGGCCGCCGCGCTAAAGCCCCTGGACCGCCTGGAACTGCGCGGTCTGATGACGATGGCGGCCCACTCCACCGACCAGGCGATGGTGCGGGCCAGTTTCCGGCGGCTGCGCGAGTGCGCCGAGTCGGTGCGCGATGCCGCGCCCAACCCGGAACGCTTCACACAGCTGTCCATGGGCATGAGCGGGGACTTCGAGCTGGCCATCGCCGAAGGCGCCACCGTGGTGCGCGTGGGCCAGGGAATCTTCGGCGCCCGCCACTATCCGGACCGGCCCGCGCAGTGAGCGGGCTGGAACTGGACCGGCGCCCGGTCAAGGCCGTGGTGATCGGATCCCAGCTGGCCTACGGCGCGGTGGGAAACAACACCGTGGCCCGGATGATCGAGGCGGCCGGGCACCGCTGCGTGCAGGTGCCCACCGTGGTGCTCAGCAACCTGCCGCACTACCCGAGCCTGGCCGGGGGCCCGGTGCCCGAGACCTGGCTGACCGGGTTCCTTGACGACCTGCTGGCCCGCCAGGTGCTCGATGACACCCAGTACGTGTTCGTCGGCTACCTGGGTGAGGCCCGGCAGGCCGAGATCATCGCCGCCTGGTATCTCCGGGCCCGTGAGCTCTACCCGCAGCTGAAGCTGATCCTGGACCCGGCCATGGGTGATGACGATGTGGGGCTCTACACCCACCAGGACGTTGCCGACGGCTACCGGGAACACCTGCTGCCGATCGCCTGGCTGAGCACCCCGAACCGCTTTGAGCTGGCGCTGTTCAGCGGGGAGCCGATCTACGACGAGCAGGACGCGGCGAACGCCTGCCTGGACTTGATGGAGGCCGGCTGCCGCTACGTGGTGCTCACCTCCGCGCCCACCGATGATCCGTCCCTCATCGGGTGCCTGATCGCCCTGGACGAGGAGCATTTCGAGCAGGTGGACACCGCCAGGGTCACCAGCACCGCCAAGGGCGCGGGAGACTGCTTCGCCGGGTTGATGATCGGTGAACTGCTGCGCGGCAGCGAGCTGCTGCCGGCAGTGGAACAGGCGGTGCTGGGAACCTCGAGCGCGCTCTCCGGTAACCATCCGCTGTTCTAGCGGTCGCGCGGGCTGGGGACACTTGTCTCGAGCCCCGCGGCCTTCCGCATGCCCGCACACTCTCGTGCACTGGTATCAGTCTGTGTCAGGCAAGGGAGGTTGGCTCCGATCAGTCGGTGGCGGGCGGTCTGCGGCGGCGAAAACGGATGCGGAATAGTTTCCCACATTCGGCGATATCGAAGCCTAAACGTCGGTGCCGGGGATGACACTAGGGATAGGTCCGGCAGCCGTCGCCCGGCACTAGATAGTGTGTCCGCCGCAGGCTCGCCCAACACGCCGAAAGGAGGCTCACACAAAGAATTTTTAACGCACATCGAGCCGTCCACCGGCTGTGGACAAGATGGGGCCGACCCCGAGAAATCGCGGTTTAAACCGGGCCTCTTATCCACAAGACGTGTGGACTTGACAATGGCCGAATGACATACTTGTAATACATCATGTTGTGGCTGCTTGCACGGGCCAACACAAGATGTAGCATTGAACCCGATGGCGCGTTAGGCGCCGGAAACACCTCGATAACACGGTTTCGGGGCATTTGAGAGGCGGCCGCGTGACGAACCCTTGAAGGGTGTCGCAGAGCCAAAAAGGGACTTTCCAAAGGGGAACAGGGACATGACCGTCACGGTATACACCAAGCCATCCTGCGTGCAGTGCAACGCCACTTATCGAGCCCTGGATAAGAAGGGCATCGTGTACAACAAGGTCGACATCTCCCAGGACGCCGCGGCGCTGGAGCGTGTGCGCAACCTGGGCTACATGCAGGCCCCTGTCGTCATCACCGACAACGACCACTGGTCCGGCTTCCGCCCGGACAAGATCGAGACTCTGGCCCAGGCAAACTAGGCTCAGCCACTCGAAACAACCACGGGTTTTACTCGTCTCAACTAGTAAGCGGAGGCGATCGACTTGCCACCATCAGCGCTGGCCGAGAATCAGCAGTTGGATGAGGCTAGCCACGCCGTGCAGTACACCGACCAGAAGTTGATTTACTTCTCTTCTGCGTCGGAGTACACGCACCGGTTTGTTCAAAAACTGAATATCGGTTCGGCGCGCATCCCCTTGTTTGCGCGCGAACCAGAACTCATTGCCACCAAGCCCTACGTTCTGGTGATTCCCACTTATGGGGGAGAGAACGGAAAACGGGCAGTTCTACCGCAAATTCTGAATTTCTTGAGGAATGAACAGAACCGCCGGCTTCTTCAGGGAGTCATCGGCTCGGGCAACACCAACTTCGGCACCACATATTGTCTGGCGGCTAAACGCGTCGCAGCCAAATGCCAGGTGCCGGTTCTATACACATTTGAATTGATGGGGACATCGGAAGACGTCCACAAAGTCAAAGAAGGGCTTGATACCTTTTGGACACTAAAGTCTCAGAAGCGGACCTGATGAAGGATGCCAAGGAGCTTCCTGCGAACCTGCAGGGACTGAGCTACAACGACCTGAACGCCATGCTGAACCTCTACGGTCCCGATGGCAAGATCCAGTTCGAGGTCGACCGTTACGCGGCGCGCCAGTACTTCCTGGACCACGTCAACAACAACACCGTGTTCTTCCACGACCTGGATGAGAAGCTCGAATACCTGGTGAAGAACGATTACTACGAGCGGGAAACCCTCGACCAGTATTCGATGAACTTCATCCGCGGTCTCTACAAGCGCGCCTACAACCACAAGTTCCGCTTCCAGACCTTCCTGGGCGCTTTCAAGTTCTACACCTCCTACACGCTGAAGACCTTTGACGGCAAGCGTTACCTGGAACGCTACGAAGACCGCGTGTGCATGGTGGCCCTGCATCTGGCCCGCGGGGATGAGCAGCTGGCCGAAAAGCTGGTCGATGAGATCATCTCCGGCCGTTTCCAGCCGGCAACCCCCACCTTCCTGAACGCCGGCAAGGCGCAACGCGGCGAACTGGTCTCCTGCTTCCTGCTGCGCATTGAAGACAACATGGAGTCCATCGCCCGCGCGGTGAACTCTTCGCTGCAGCTGTCCAAGCGCGGCGGCGGTGTCGCCCTGGCGCTGACCAACCTGCGTGAGTACGGGGCCCCGATCAAGCAGATCGAGAACCAGTCCTCCGGCGTCATTCCAGTCATGAAGCTGCTGGAAGACTCCTTCTCCTACGCCAACCAGCTCGGTGCCCGCCAGGGTGCCGGTGCCGTCTACCTGAACGCGCACCACCCGGACATCCTGCGCTTCCTGGACACCAAGCGCGAGAACGCGGACGAGAAGATCCGCATCAAGACCCTCTCGCTCGGCGTGGTCGTTCCGGACATCACCTTTGAGCTGGCACGCAAGAACGAGGACATGTACCTGTTCAGCCCCTACGACGTGCAGCGCGTCTACGGGGTGCCGTTCAGCGAAATCTCGGTGACCGAGAAGTACTACGAGATGATTGATGACTCGCGCATCAAGAAGACGAAGATCAACGCCCGCGACTTCTTCACCACCATCGCCGAGATCCAGTTCGAATCCGGGTACCCGTACCTGATGTTCGAAGACACCGTGAACCGGGCCAACCCGATCGCCGGACGGATTACCATGTCCAACCTGTGCTCGGAAATCCTGCAGGTCTCCTCGCCGTCGGAATACAACGATGACCTGAGCTACGCCCGTGTCGGCAAGGACATCTCCTGCAACCTGGGCTCGATGAACATCGCCAAGGCCATGGACGGCAAGGACTTGGCCGGCTCGGTGGACATCGCCATCCGTGCGCTGACCGCGGTCTCGGACATGTCCGACATCAACTCGGTTCCCTCCATTGCCGACGGCAACTCGCGTTCTCACGCCATCGGCCTGGGACAGATGAACCTGCACGGCTACCTGGCCCGTGAGCACGTGCACTACGGTTCCGAAGAAGGCTTGGACTTCACCAACATCTACTTCTACACCGTGGTGTTCCACGCCCTGAGCGCCTCGAACAAAATCGCGATCGAGCGCGGCGAGACCTTCGACGGCTTCGAGAACTCGAAGTACGCCTCGGGAGAGTTCTTCGACAAGTACACCGACCAGGTGTGGGAGCCGGCTACCGAGCGTGTTCGTGAGCTGTTCGCCGACATCCAGATCCCTACCCAGGAAGACTGGAAGAAGCTGAAGGCCTCCATCATGGAGCACGGCATCTACAACCAGAACCTGCAGGCGATCCCGCCGACCGGATCGATCTCCTACATCAACAACTCGACTTCCTCCATCCATCCGGTGGCCTCGAAGATCGAGATCCGCAAGGAAGGCAAGATCGGCCGCGTCTACTACCCGGCGCCGTTCATGAACAACGAGAACTTGGAGTACTACCAGGACGCGTATGAGATCGGCTACGAGAAGATCATCGACACCTACGCCGCTGCCACCCAGCACGTGGACCAGGGCCTGTCGCTGACCCTGTTCTTCAAGGACACGATCACCACCCGCGACATCAACAAGGCCCAGATCTACGCATGGCGCAAGGGCATCAAGACCCTGTACTACATCCGCCTGCGCCAGCTGGCCCTGGAAGGCACCGAGGTCGACAACTGCGTCTCGTGCATGCTCTAACCTGAGCTGGCCCGACTCGCAACGCGAGGGGCGCAACAAACGAGGCATCTGAAGACCGCAATGTTTTCAGATGCCTCGTTTGCTTCCAGACAGTACCGGAGAACCCACAGGTGCCCCCTCCAGCCAGACCGGAATCCGCCTGCGGCGGTAGACTTAAACCACCAAACCACGACTCTTCAACGAGGAACCATGACCGAGAAGATTCAGCTCACCAACAAGGTCGAAGCCATTAACTGGAACCGCATCCAGGACGAGAAGGACGTTGAAGTCTGGAACCGGCTGGTCAACAACTTCTGGTTGCCCGAGAAGGTGCCGCTGTCCAACGACATCCAGTCCTGGGCCACCCTCAACGAAGACGAAAAACTGCTGACCATGCGGGTGTTCACCGGGCTCACCCTGCTGGACACCCTGCAGGGAACCGTCGGCGCGGTCTCACTGATTCCCGATGCGCTGACCCCGCACGAGGAAGCGGTGTACACCAACATCGCCTTCATGGAGTCGGTGCACGCCAAGAGCTACTCCTCGATCTTCTCCACCCTGGCTTCGACCAAGGAAATTGACGAGGCCTTCCGCTGGTCCACGGAGAACCAGAACCTGCAGAAGAAGGCGCGGATCATCGAGAGCTACTACCACGGTGATGACCCGCTCAAGCGCAAGGTCGCTTCGACCCTGCTGGAGTCCTTCCTGTTCTACTCGGGCTTCTACCTGCCGATGCACTGGTCATCTCGTGCAAAGCTGACGAACACCGCGGACTTGATCCGACTCATCATCCGCGATGAAGCCGTGCACGGCTACTACATTGGCTACAAGTACCAGAAGGGCTTGGAACAGCAGACCGAGCAGCGCCGCCAGGAACTGAAGGACTACACCTTCGACCTGCTCTTCGAACTCTACGAAAACGAAGTGCAGTACACCCACGACCTCTACGACCCGGTCGGTCTGAGTGAGGACGTGAAGAAGTTCCTGCACTACAACGCGAACAAGGCGCTGATGAACCTGGGCTACGAGGCCATGTTCCCGGCCACCGTCACCGGCGTATCTCCGGCAATCCTCTCGGCACTGAGCCCGAACGCCGATGAGAACCACGACTTCTTCTCCGGCTCCGGTTCCTCCTATGTGATCGGCAAGGCCGTCAACACCGAGGATGAGGACTGGGACTTCTAGGAGCCAGACAACGAGCCAGCTGATCAGCGGCTAGCTGCACCGGCAACAGGGCCCGAGGCCCCCGAAAATATCGGGAGGTTTCGGGCCTTGCGTGTACCGACGCCATTGGCTTTCAAAGGGGCGGAGGACGAACCCAGCTTAATGGGCCCGCCAATAGCACGGCCCCCAGGCTGATCTGCCACCGTGTAGCCGGACAGGTCCATGGACGGCTGCTTCAACCGCGACCGATGCGCCCGCAACAACGACAGCGGTGTTCCTGGTGGCGCCGGGGCCGCTAGGATCATGACAGGTATTACTATCGGCCCCGAACCATCAGTGCTGAAATGAGGCTTATGAGCATCACATGGACCGAACAGCAGGTTCAGGCTGTGCGCCGCCGCTCAATCTCGGTCCTCGCGCTGGGGCAGGTCTTGGGCGGTCTGGGTGCCGGAGCCACCCTGACTCTCGGTTCCCTGCTGATCGTGGACGTTGCCGGAACCGACGCCCTGGCGGGCATGGCAGCAACCATGAACACCATCGGGGCTGCTGTGATGGCCATACCCCTGGCCATTCTTGCCCAGCGTCGGGGACGCAGGGTTTCATTGGCCACCGGGGCACTGATCGCCATCGTGGGAGTGCTGACCATCCTGGCCGGAACGCTTCTTGCCTGGTGGCCGGTGGTGTTACTGGGGATGGGAGTGCTGGGAACCGGAAGCGCCCTCAACCTGCAATCCCGGTTCGCCGCCACCGACCTGTCCAGTGACAGGACTCGGGGACGGGATCTCTCCCTGGTTGTCTGGGCGACGACGATTGGTGCCGTTACCGGGCCGAACTTGTTTGAGCCGGGCGAAGTGATCTCCCGGGCCCTGAATCTGCCGCAGTTCACCGGCGGCTTCCTCATCGCCATGGTGGCCCAAGGGGTGGGATTGGGGATCTACTGGTTTGGCCTGCGCCCCGACCCGATGCTCGTGGCCCAGCACCGGGAGGGGAACCCCGGAACCGGAGCGGTATCGCGAACCAGTGGGTTCTCCATTCTGCGCACCTCCCTGGCCGCCCGGGGAGCAGTCATCACGGTCGCGATGAGCCATGCCCACATGGTTGCGTTGATGTCGATGACCCCGATCCACCTGCAGCACCACGGCTCAACGCTGACCCTGATAGGAGTCACCATTTCAGCCCACGTTGCCGGAATGTACGCGCTCTCCCCAGTCTTCGGCTGGTTGACCGACCGGGTCGGCGCACGCCCCGTCGTGTATGCCGGCCAACTGCTTTTCATTACCGCGAGCATCCTGGTGTGGTTCGGCATGGAGAGCTATGCGCTGATCACCGCGGCTTTGGTCTGCCTGGGCCTGGGATGGAGCGCTTCCACCGTGGCCGGCGCGGCCATGGTAAGCGGGGCGGTTGACATTGCCCATCGCCCGCAGCTGCAGGGCACCTCGGATTTGCTGATGAACCTCAGCGGTGCGGCCGGGGGACTGGTCGCAGGCCCCATCCTCGTGTGGCTCGGTTTCGGCGGCCTGGGGCTCGTGTTGCTGGGCCTGGTCGCGGTAGTGCTGCTGGTTAACATTCCCCGCCATTTCAGCCAGACCCTGAGCTGACCTTCCCCTGGAGGGAAGCACCTTTCCGGGCTTCCGCGAGCCACTTTTCGGTGCGAGAGTTGAAACAGGCTGCGAGGCGAGGGAGTGGTTATGGCAGAAAATCCCGACTGCATCATTGTCGGTGGCGGTCCGGCGGGAATGGTTGCCGGACTCCTGCTGGCGCGTTGCGGAGTGAAGGTCGTCGTTTTGGAGAAGCACGGTGATTTCCTGCGCGACTTCCGGGGGGACACGATTCATCCCTCGACCCTGGAACTTCTGGATCAGCTGGGTCTGATGGGCGAATTCGAGAAGATTCCCTATTCGAAGGTCCTTGGTGCCAGCATCCCGGATCGCCGGGGGCACGACGTCAGGGTGGTTGACCTTGCCGGGCTGAAGCATCCCTACCCATTTATCGCCATGGCGCCGCAGTGGGATTTTTTGAGCCTGTTGGCCCGTGCGGGGGAGCAGGAGGAGAACTTCGAGCTGCGTATGAATTGCGAAGTGACCGACGTGGTGATTGAATCCGGCCAAGTTGTCGGAGTCCAGTACCGCAGCGAGACCGGGGAGGGGCAGCTCAGGGCGCTGCTCACGATCGCCGCGGATGGACGCTGGTCTATCGTGCGCCGTCAAGCGGGACTGTCTTTAAGGGAATATCGAGTACCGGTCGATGTCTGGTGGTTCCGCATCAAGGGGTCAATGCAGGCCAGCAACACGCTGTTGCCAGTGTTCTCACCCAATCGCGTCTTCGTGCTCATACCCCGGGGAAACTATGTCCAAACGGCGATGCTGCTCAAAAAGGGGGATGACACCAAGCTGCGGCGTCAAGGCATTGAGGAGTTCCGTCGTCAGGTCACTGCGGCCGTTCCAGACCTGGAATCCGCAGTCCAGGACCTGGAACTTGAAGATCTGAAGCTGTTGGAGGTGCTGCTGAACCGGGCCAATAAATGGTGGAGGCGCGGATTATTGTGCATCGGGGATTCAGCTCATGCGATGAGTCCGGTTGGAGGCGTGGGGGTGAACTTGGCAGTGCAGGATGCGGTATGCGCCGCACGGCGGCTTGCTGTTCCGCTGGCAACGGGCCGGATTACCGATCGCGACGTGGCTGCAGTTCAGCGCCGACGAGAACTGCCGACGATGGTGGTGCAGTCGGTTCAGCGTATTCTGCACCGGGGCCTGGTACAGATCCTGGACAGTGACTCCGAGGTCGAACTGCCAAGCGCCATAGGATGGGTGCTGCGCAGAATTCCACAGTTGGCGAGGATTCCGGCGCGTCTGATCGGCGTTGGTCTGTTGCGCGAAAAACCGCCGGAGCCTGCGCTCGTTTCAGGACGACAGCAGACTTAAATGAGTGTGGGAGCCAGGATGAACTCCTGGCTCCCACACGGCTCAAGCTTTAGCGAGCCTGAATGTTGGTTGCCTGCAGGCCCTTCGGGCCCTGCTCAACGCTGTACTCTACGGTCTGGCCTTCTTCCAGAGCGCGGAAACCGAAGCTCTGGATTGCGCTGTAGTGGGCGAAGACGTCGGCGGAGCCGTCAGCCGGAGCGATGAAGCCGAAGCCCTTTTCGGCGTTGAACCATTTCACAGTGCCAGTGGCCATGTTGTTTCCTTAGGTGTTTTGGCCACCAACGTGGCCGATGAAACCGTGCCGCGACCGCGACACGAAACTTGGGGATTATCCCTGGACTCGACCCCGGCAGATAGTGCATAGGGCACCAACATCGGTAATCGATTGCTGATCTTTGGACGAAGCAATGACCGCAGGGGAGCGCGTTTGAAAGCGAGGTTGCCGAATCTGATCTGGGTTCTGAAGTAGTCTGCCACCACGAAGTGAGAGGGTGCGGGCTGCGCGGAAATACCCTTGTTCAGGGAACTAGCAGGAGGTGGCCCGAAAGACAGTGGTGAAAAAGAGATTAAAGATTCGATTCAATTAAGGGTCCGAACATGTGTGGAACACGTTGGACTGAACTGCTGCTGTACCTGACCCGCGGTGTGCCCCGGGCCGAGTCGCATGTGCTTCGAAGCTGTCGAACAGTCTCGATGCACGGGATAACCATCCAAGCTTAGCAGTAATTTCTTCACAGATGTTATTCCGCAGTCCTCAAGGACCTTTCTTTGCGCGTTGTCAGCAGCGAACCCCCAAGCCAGCGCCTTACGCGACGCAGGCTGTGAAGTGCCTGACTGTAGCTGGAGAAGGGGATCCGCTGGCCTTCGCCCGCTGTTCGTCGCCCGGCGAACAGCGGGTGAGGCTCAACATGCTCAACCTGAGAGCTGGCCGCGCTCAATGAGTGCCTTTTCCGCGGCCTCCTGGATGAACGCAAAATTGATTGCGGCGCCCGCACTGACTCCGGCGGCGGCTGAAGCCAGGATCATGGCGCCCAGGTTGGCAACATTGCCTGCGGCATAAACGCCGGGAATATCAGTGGCGCCCATCTGGTCGGTGGCAATGTATTCGCCCATTGGATTCTGGGCCAAATGGCCGCCCAGCCTCAAGTAGAGTTCCGCATTTGCGTGCATACTGCTGGCCACCACCGCCGCATCTACGTCAAGAACCATCCCGTTGGACAACGTAATCCCATGCAGCGCGCCATCATCGTGGACGTCCAATGCCTGGACCGCCGAATCGACGACCTCAATGCCCAAGGCTTCCAGCGTGGTCCGCTGATCTTCAGCGAGTGTCGAGGGATCATGATTCAAGTAAGTGACGTGCTTGCTGAGCTGGGAGAAGAGCTGGGCCTGATGTGAGCTCATCACGCTGACACCCAGTATCGCGATCCGTTGTCCGCGCACTTCCCAGCCATGGCAGTACGGGCAATGCAGTACGCTCCTTCCCCAGCCCTGCCCAAGTCCCGGGATTTTTGGCAGAGTGTCCCGTAGCCCGGTGGCAAGGACGATGCGGCGGGCGCCAAAGTGTTCGGACTCGGTGCGTACCGTAAATCCCTGGTTCAGGGATCCTTCCAGGCCCGTGACCGCTAAGCCGCTCAGTTTCACTCCATAATTGATCGCTTGGTCTCGCGCCAGCTGCAGCACCTGCTGCGGTGAAGCGCCGTCGTGTCCGAGGATGTTGTGTGCTGCTGCCGATGTTGCATTGCGCGGTTCACCGGCGTCACAGACGAGCACCGAGCGTAGTGAGCGGGCCAGGGTTGAAGCGGCGGCCAAGCCGGCGGCTCCGCCGCCGATCACCACTACATCGAAATGTTCCATGGTTTGATCCGTTCTATAGGTGGGGGAGCGGGACAATGCCACGCTAACCATTTTTTGCTCTCATCGGATATAGTTTTGCCTATGACGCAAGAAATGGATGTGGATTCTGTCGTCAGGCTTCGGATTCGGGGACTCCGCAAAGCCAAGGGGTGGTCCCTGGAGTCCTTGGCGACCCGGGCACAAATGAGCGTCTCGACCCTCAGCCGCCTGGAGACCGGCAATCGCCGCATGGCCCTTGATCAGTTGGTGCCGCTTGCCCAGGCCCTGGACACCACCCTTGATGAATTGGTGGCGCCCCCGGCGGAGCAGGACGCGCTCATTCGCCCCGAACCGGTCAGTGTTCCGGGCCTGACAACCTGGCGCTTGTCCGAACCCGACGGCCTGCACGGGTCCATGGTCGTCAAGATGCGCATCGACCCGCGAGAAGGCGGCAGTGAACCCGAACCACGCGTTCACCCGGGCAAGGACTGGTTCACGGTGCTGCGCGGCGAAGTGAAGCTGCGACTCGGCGAGCGCGTTTACCACGTCAAGGCGGGACAGGCCGCCCAGTTCGACACGATGACGCCGCATTCGTTTTGGGCGGTGGGCGGGGTGGCCGAGCTGCTGAGCATTCTTGACACCACTGGGCAGCAAATTCACTGCTCACATGGTGATGCCTAGCGCCGAAGCCGGTTCGGGTAGGGTGAGTTGCAGCACGTATCGGAACATTTCAATGAGGTAATGCGATGACTCATCAGGTCGGCGAAGAGCTCGAACAAATCCTGGCTACCGGTGACTTCTACTACGAACCGCTGGGGGAGGGGCGATACCGCTCTACGATTCATGCCCAGGGCGCCTGGAATGAACATGAGCAGCATATGGCCCCGGCCACCGGTGTCCTGGTGCATGAAATGCTGAACTTCCAGCCCCGGGATGACATGCGACTGGCCCGGGTGAGCCTGGAGATCCACGGCCTGATCCACGCCGGTGAGTTCGAAATCAATACCCGCATGATTCGTCCTGGACGCACGATTGAGCTGATTGAAGCCGAGATGGTGACCAACGGGCGGACCAGCATCGTTGCCCGGGCCTGGCGCCTGGCTACCGGGGATTCCTCGGCAGTGGCCGGGAGCGAGGACGCGCGGGTGCCCGGCCCGCAGGAGTGCGAGCCCTACGACGCGGTATCCCAGTGGCCTGGCGGCTACATTCGTGGAGTTGAAATGCGTGCGGCGGCCGGGCACCGGCCGGGCAAGGGCATCGTCTGGCTGCGCAATCCGTTCAGCCTGGTGGACGGGGTCAGCTCCCCGGACATGGTGCGGCTGCTGGGAATGGTGGACACCGCCAACGGTGTGGCGCCACGATCCGAACCCGGCCCGAACAGCTGGATGTTCCCGAACGTGGACCTGCAGATCCACATGTACCGTGAACCGGTGGGCCAGTGGCTGGGGCTGCAGGCTCAGCAGAGCTACGGCGCCGACGGGATCGGGCTGACCTCCGCGGTCCTGCATGACGAGCAGGGCCCTTTCGGGCACAGCGAACAGATCCTCACGGTTCGCCCGCTTTAGCTGCGTGAGGGGTCCTGCGCCAGGTCGGCTAGCAGCTGCTTGATCGTGGGCTTGGGCAGCAGGGTGAATCCCTGGGCCCGGTAGGCCTCACGGTTGGCGCTGTGGGAGCGGTAAAGGGCGTAGCCGCGCTTGATGAGGAAACCCACCGGTTTTCGACGTTCGGAGACGTCGCGGACGAAGCGGCGCAGGGCGGTGACCAGGGCCGGCTCATCTACGTAGTAGGCCTGTACGTTTACCCCCATCTCCCGCAGCGGCTGCAGTAGTTCAGCCAGGAAGATCCCCTCGGCAACAATTGGTCCGGCCCCGGTGATCCGCAGGTACCCGCTGTAGCTGGAGGTGGCGATCGAATAGTCCGGCACGTTCGTTGACCCGGTTTCCAGCAGCTCGCCGATCGCCTCCAGTGCCGCTGCGCGGTTCCAGGTTCCCGGATGGTCCCAGTCGATTTCGCCGTACTGGGTGCGGGGGAAGATTTCCGGTTGGCCGTCTTCGCTGATCTGGCGGTAGAAGGAATCCAGGGGCAGGTGCGGCCTGCCGTAGCGGGAAGCCAGATAGGACTTGCCCGAGCCGGAGGCTCCGCCAATAAGTATCACCGGGGTTGTTGAAAGAGGCACGCTGACCATTATCGCGCAGAACCGTACCGACCGGTAAACGATGCGGTCCTGGTCGGGGCATTCCTTGTCACCTCCGGATCGGTAGTGCGGGCTGGCAGTAGAATCGACATCATGGGTTTAGCTAGCGAAGGTCAGCCGGCACGGCTGCGTGTGCTCATCGAGGAACCGAGCGGGGATCCGGCTGCGGACCTGGAGCGCGGGGTGCAGCTGCTGCGTGAGGTGCGCGCCGGTCAGATGCCCGCACTGCTGCGCATCTACCGTCCCGATCCGACCCTGGCCTTCGGGCAGCGTGATGTCCGGCTCGAGGGCTATCAGGCGGCCGTGGAAGCGGCGCAACGTCATGGGTTCACGCCCGTGGTGCGCCAGGCCGGTGGGCGGGCGGCGGCCTACCACCGCGGCACGCTGATTGTGGATCACATTGAGGCCGAAGCCGAGGCAATGATGGGACACCAGGCCCGGTTCACCGATTTCGGGGAACTGTATGCCAGGGCGCTGCAGCGGCTGGGAGTCCAGGCGCGAATGGGGGAACTGGCTGGCGAATACTGTGCCGGAGAGCACTCCGTGCACGGGGTGCCCGGCCCAGGCGCACGAGTCGACGCCCCGGTGAAACTCATCGGAACGGCCCAACGGGTGGTGGCCGGGGCGTGGCTTTTTTCATCGGTCTTCGTCATCAGCGAATCGGCTCCCATCCGTGCCGTGCTCGACGAGGTCTACCAGCGGATGCAGATCCCCATGGATCCATCGACCATTGGGGCGGCTGATGACCTGGTTCCCGGGCTCAGTGTCGAGGACTTCACCCGAGCTCTACTAAAGGAGTACTCCACCAGATACCAGTTGGACCAGGTGGGGGAGAAGACACTTAGTTAGCAACGCCGACCCGGGGTCAGCCAGCTACGGTCGGATAACGCAATGCCCAGCAGGCCGCGGTGCGGGCTGCTGGGCATTGCGCTAAGTTCTCTGATCAATCACCGACGCCGTTAGGCGCGTTCCAGGACCTCTTCGATGCGCGGATTGGTGGCTGCGCTGCCGTCGGAGAACACCAGGGTCGGCACGGTCTGGTTGCCGCCATTGAAGGACTCGACGATCTGGGCGGTGCCTTCCACCTCTTCGATGTTCACCTCGGTGTACTTCACACCCTTCTGGTCCATCATGCGCTTGAGGTTGCGGCAGTAACCGCACCAGCTGGTGGTGAACATGGTTACCGACCCGGATTCCGGGATGTACTGGTCATAATTTACTGGGTTGCTCATACCTCATTGAACCATTTTGCTGGCAGACTTGTTCCCATGTGCGGAAGATACGTCAAAAAATGGTGGAGAACAGAACTTCCGCATAATCATGCGGGAAAACGCTTAGTGTCATGACTGGAAATGACTAATAATGACTAGGTATGGCTACACTATGGCCACACCTGCAATAGGGGAAAAATGGCTAGAGGTAAAGGTAAAGGTAAAGGTGAAGGCGGCCTATATTAGGACGGTCGAGGATTCTGGACGGCTACAGTAGAACTCCCGCCTGGGCTGGACGGAAAACGCAGACGCAAAGAAGTCCGTTGCAAAAACAAAACGCGGGCACGACAAGAACTGCAAGAATGGAAAGGCACCGTAGCCAAATACGGTGACGTTGCCAGCTCCAGCATGACAGTCGAAAAGTGGCTCACCTAGTGGCTCGAAAAGATCGTGCCGCGCATTGTAGCCCCAAACACCTATAGCGGGCAAGTGAACCACGTGAAGTCGTACCTCATACCGTTACTAGGTCTAGTCTTCAGTGAGGTTGGGTACGCGGCTGGCCTGTCATGGCAGCTGCAAGGCTTCAACAAGGTGGCCATCGAAGCGGCACGGGACGATTACGAACTCCGCTCCGTCAGAGGGAACCTATATCTGTCATGCCCCAAATCAACATCCAGCCCTGCTTGGCAGGAGTACCTGAACAAGCGCCGCTAGAAAACCGGAATCGCCCCGCATAATCTTTAGGTCATGCGGGACGATTTTCGCGCTTAAGTAGCTAGCAACTTGAAGGCGTTCCGAAGTTCATCCCGTCGCGGCCTGTAGCGCCGACTAGCCCCTTTGTTCCAGAGTAAGTAACAACTTTTTTCATCTCGGGGGTTTCATGCCCTGCCGTGCTCATGACGGTAACCGCTAGTTCATCCAGATCACACTGATTCCAGTTCTTGCCGGAAACAGTCACCGACATAACACCCTTGGATTCCTGCCCCCATTCGGTGATGTAGTGATGCGGAATTTCTTTGCTGAAGTCTGAGAACTTCGATTTGCTATTGCCGTTCAAGAACAGATTGATCATCTTGTCAGCCCATGCTTTGCCATCGTTAGGGGTGGCAGTCTTTTTTGCGCTAGCCTCAAACGATTCATCAGGCGATGCCGACGTTGTATCGGACGCGCTGATCGTAGCGGTGGGGCTTGGCGTAGACTCTGCCGACTCGTTCCCTGCCGTGCATCCGGCGAGTGCGAGAGCGGCCACCAGCGTGCCCACAGTAACGAGTTTCTTCACAGGTTCCTCCAAGTGGGTTTGCGGCCAGTGTATGGGGCGCGGTGGACGGTTCGCGAGTTGGTCAGTCTTCGCGATCGGTCTTGCGGGGTCTGCCGCCGTGGCCTGGTCGGGTGGCGTTCCAAGCGTCGATGGTTTCGGGGAGCCACCCGCGAACTGCGCGGGGGCCGTCGCCGGTCACCGCGTCCGGTTCAGGCAACCGTCCATCGTCCGCATACTTCTTCGCTGACGTGGGTGAGATGCCGAGCCGGCTCGCGATGCCCGCGATGGTCAAGTAACGGATAGTCACTTTCGGGGTTTCCTAACCGCCGTAACGATGGCCGCGTTACCGAAAGCGAGAGCGCCAACTCCGAACAGCAGCCGGGCGAGTGGCGGCAGTCGAACGAGCACGCTTACGAGGGCGATAATCACGGTTACGGCTACTAGCGTTTTCAATTTCATGATGGTGTGCAATAGTAGGAGGGAGGCTAGCCTTCAGCCCTTGCCGGGGCTGAGAGTCGGTTCAAGCTTGTCTCTTTCGGACTGCTTGAATGCGGCTATGAGTGCCGCGATTCCTACTAATAGAGTTCCTATCCCCGTTAGCAGCTTTCCGAAGTCTCCCATAGTTGCTACCTTCTTTCTTTGTTTGCCTTACATGAATATTACATACGCTAAGATTCCAGATATAAGAACTTAGCGGGTATATTTATGGGCGAAAGTGCAGGAGCAACAAAACCGCCTCACCTCATGAAAGGGTGAGGCGGTTCTTTGCGTTAACAGGCCGAGCTTGACGCGCTCAGGCTGGAATCTTCCGTCTGAACCGTTACCCGATCGATTCCCTCTTTGCATCCATAGGCGGACATCACGGAATCCGCGTAAGATGGCAGTTCTGTTTTGCTCCAATCACCATCGGCAACAGAGATCCTAATCCTGTTTGTCCCGTCCGACTCCCATGTGATTGTGGCGCGTTGCGGTGTACCTTTAGCCCACCCTTCAAAGCTATTGGCACCGTTATTATCGAGGTACCCATTCTGCGCCCTAATCTCCGGCGGCAAGACTTGCACGCCATCCGAATCAGTGGGGTAGGCTACCGGACTTTTTGACGGACTCGCACTTGTCGAGCTGGAAGCATTTGGAGTAGGCGTTGCCTTTGGGGCGCTGGACGTCGCTGTGACCCTTGGTGCAGGGTCTGCTGACTGATTGCCCGCGGAGCAGCCCGCGAGCGCGAGAGAAGCCAGCACAGCGGTGGCTGTGGTGATGATTGATTTCTTCATGGTGGCTCCGGTGGTGCAAGTGATTGTATTTGAGTCTAGGGCCCCCCCAAAGACGGACGCGAATTGCTCCTAGTTCGCTACTTGATGGTGTCGCGCTAGGGTAGTCACAGTTACAGCTGGGCGCAGTCGGTCACCAATAGGCAAGCGGCTACACCAGTGGCTACACTAGCGACTGCTGACTTCGTGCGGGCAGGCATCGACTTAGCCGATATTCTGGGGCTGTAGAACCTTTTAGGACGGCACGAAGAAGGGAAGTTCCCATGTGCGGAAGATACGTCATGGCCAAGGCCATCGGGGATCTGGTGGCCGAAGCGGAAGCCGAAGCGGATGCGAACCTGGAATTGCGCCAGTCCTGGAATGTTGCGCCGACCACCGATGTGCCGATCGTCCTGGAGCGGCTGATCGACGGGCAGTTGCATCGACAAGTCCACGTGGCCCGGTGGGGCCTGGTTCCCGGCTGGGCCAAGGACCTGTCGGTCGGGGTGCGGGCCTTCAACGCCCGCAGCGAGACCGCCGAAAGCAAACCGACCTTTCGGGCCGCGGTGAAGAAACGCCGGGCCGCGGTGCCCGTGGAAGGCTACTACGAGTGGAAGAAGGAGCCCGGGGGCAAGAAACGACCGTACTTCGTGCACACCGGGGACGGAAGCCTGATCTTCTTTGCCGGCCTGTATGAGTGGTGGAAGGACGAGGACGGCAGCTGGATCCTGTCCACCTCCATCCTCACCATGGAATCGCCCGAGGAATCGGAGCCCGGGGTGCTGGGGGAACTGGCTGGCCTGCACGACCGCCTGCCGATTCCCATGGACAAGGACATGATGGCCCGGTGGCTGGCCCCCATGGACGAGGACGGGGCGGGGCTGATTGAGCAGCTGCGCGAGCAGGCCTTCGACGTTGCCTCCCAGTGGGCCATGCATGAGGTGGACTCCGCCGTGGGCAACGTCCGCAACAACTCACCGGAACTGGTCGAACCCAATACCTCCCAGCTGTTCTAGCCCATTCCGGCCCGGCGGGCGCCCGAGGCAGCGGCCGTGGCTAGCGCCGGCGCCGGCCCAGCCGGATGCCCAGCCCCAGGAAGAATGTCGCCACCCCGGCAAAGAGCAGCACCATGGCGGCCACCGCCATCGGCGTGGGGCCGGGAAAATACGTGGTCTCACTCAGCGGCGCGTAGGCGAACCAGCCGAATTCGCGCAGCTGGCGGGCATCCCACCACTTCATGACCAGCCCGGCGATCAGGCACAGGACTCCGCTCAGCATCAGGATGGCGGCCCCGCGAGGCCGCGGTTTCGTACCGGGAAGGTTCGTTGACATATTGTCATTATGACCGGGTCCCGCGCACTTTCAGCGCCGGGCGCGCGGGCCGGACCCACTGGGGAGTCACCAAAGCAAAAACCTGCCGTCGGGCGATGGCGGGTCAGCCATGGCGCGACGGCAGGTTTAGCGCGGAAGGTTGCCCCAGGACCTAGTGGCCGCGGGCGATCCACTCATCCAGGTTCGGGGCCTCGGCCGCGATGCTGGTGCTCGGCCCGTGCCCGGTGTAGACCACGGTCTTCTCCGGCAGGTTCAGCAGGCGTTCGCGGATCGATTCGATGATCGTCTCGAAGCTGGAGTAGCTGCGCCCGGTGGCGCCAGGGCCCCCGCTGAACAGGGTGTCACCACTGAACACCACATCCAGCTCCGGCACGTGGAAGCACGTGGAGCCCGGCGAGTGCCCGGGGGTATGCATCGCATGCAGGGTGACCCCGGCGATGGAGAACTGGTCCCCGTCCTTGATCTCCGCGTCTGGCTTGCGCTCCGGGTAGACCGCGTCCCAGAGCATCGAGTCCTCCGGGTTCAGGTACAGCGGGGCGCCGACCTTGTCGGCGAACTCCCCGGCGGCGCGGATGTGGTCATCGTGGCCGTGGGTGAGCAGCACCGCCTTGACCTTGCGCTCGCCCAGGGCGGTGAGGATCTTCTCCGGCTCGTGGGCCGGGTCGATGACCAGCACCTCCTTGGCGTCGCCGATGATCCAGACGTTGTTGTCCACATCCCAGGTTCCGCCATCGAGGCTGAAGGTCCCCGAGGTGATCACGTTTTCAATCTGTGCGTTCATTAGAGTTCCACCACCGATCGCAGCACGGTTCCTTCGTGCATCTTGTCAAAGGCCGCCTCAATCTCGTCCAGCTTGATGCGTTCGGAGACAAAGGTGTCCAAGTCCAGGCGGCCGAGCTTGTACTGGTCCACCAGCATCGGGAAGTCCCGGCTGGGCAGACAGTCCCCGTACCAGGAGCTCTTCAGCGCCCCGCCGCGGCCGAACACGTCCAGCAGCGGCAGCTCCAGGGTCATCTCCGGGGTCGGCACGCCCACCAGCACCACGCGTCCGGCCAGATCGCGGGCGTAGAAGGCCTGCTTGTAGGTTTCGGGCCGGCCCACCGCGTCGATGACTACATCGGCGCCGAAGCCCCCGGTCAGTTCCTGGATCGCCTGCACGGCGTCCTGCTTGCTGGAGTCCACGGTGTGGGTGGCACCCAGCTTCTGAGCGGTCTTGAGCTTGTCCGGGTTGACGTCCACCGCGATGATGGTGGTCGCCCCGGCCAGCTGGGCGCCGGCGATGGCCGCGGCTCCCACCCCGCCGCAGCCGATCACGGCCACGGACTCACCGCGCTTGACCTCACCGGTGTTGATGGCCGCGCCAATGCCGGCCATGACCCCGCAGCCGAGCAGGCCCACCGCGGCGGCGTCGGCATCCTCGTCGACCTTGGTGCACTGCCCGGCAGCCACCAGGGTCTTCTCGGCGAACGAGCCGATGCCCAGCGCGGCGCTCAGCTCGGTGCCGTCCTCCAGGGTCATCTTCTGGGTGGCGTTGTGGGTGTTGAAGCAGTATTGCGGTTCGCCCTTTTCGCAGGCGCGGCACTGGCCGCACACCGCGCGCCAGTTCAGGATGACCCGGTCGCCAACCTTGACGTTGGTGACGTTCTGCCCGATCTGGGAAACCACCGCAGTGGATTCGTGACCCAGCAGGTACGGGTAATCGTCGCCAATCCCGCCCAACTTGTAGTGCAGGTCGGTGTGGCACACCCCGGTGGTCAGAACGTCGACGACGACTTCACCGGGCCCCGGATCCGGGACGATGATGTCCACGACCTCGACAGGGGCATCCTTGACGCGGGAAATAACGGCTTTAACCTTATGAGGCATGTGTTTTGGTCCCCTTAGATTGAAAAGTTGCAGGTCTTCTCGATGCTATCGGTCGCGCGCCCGGGTTTCTAGGATGTGTCCATTGCGCCCAGGTTTGCCGCGTCCCGGCGTGGGGTGCCGCGAGAGCTGCGGTGTGCTTGTCCGTTCAGGGCGTAAGAGTGTTACGACCGCGCGCAGGGTTAGGGCAATTGCTCGATCCAGCCGCGGATCCTTTGCAGTTCGCCCTGCTCCAGCAGCAGCGCAACCTGCATCCCGCTGCCGGTGGGCTGAAGCAGCGCCGCCTGGCCCTCGCCCAGGCCCGCTAGAGCAGCGGCGGCCGGGGAACCATTGCCCGCCGCCTTGGCGGTCGCCAGATAGAGTTCCGCCGGGCTGTTGTTCCAGGATTCGAGGATGGCGCTGCGTTCGGTGAAGAAGCTGCGCGCCTCATCCATGTGGAACCAGCCGGTGAGACTCTGGGTGCTCAGCTCCATGACGGTGATGGGGGTGCGTTTCCTCACCCCGCCCAGCTGCCCGGTGGCGCGCAGCGTGTAGCCGTCGCCGAGCAGGGGTTCACCCTGGGCCAGTTGCTGCTGCTGTTGCTCCTCAGCCGCGGTGCGGCTCTTGCGTCCAAATAATCCCATGGGGCCTTTCGAATGTTCTGCTCCAGGCGGCGAGCCCGCCGTGGTCTCAGAATGACTCTACAGTTCCTGTTTGCAGACCAGCATCTTGACGGCCAGGCGCAGATCTTCACGACGATGAAAGCGCAATCGCCCGGTCTTCCTGCCAGCAGGTGGCGTCAAGGGATCTCTGCGGGACGTCTGGCAACGGGGAGGGTAGGGAAGAGGCCAACTGCCACTATGTGTCTTTTCGGCATAATTAATGACTGGATTGATCGTGGACTCTACATTGTTGGGCGGCACATAATGAGGGCAGAACTCTTGAGGTGAAAAGGTCGATGCGAAGGAGCGTCATGAGTGAAGTGCAAATACAGCAGTGGGACCGAACGGTGGATCTGCTGGTCCTGGGCACGGGCGCGGCCGGGCTATCTGCCACCCTGACCGCCGCGAGTCGTGGGGCTCGTGTGCTGGCATTGGAGAAAACGGAATACCTTGGTGGCACTACTGCCTACTCCGCAGGTACGTGCTGGGTTCCCAACAACCGATTTCAGGTTGAGGACGGAAACGTCGATGACTACGAGCGTGCTGTCAGATATTTAGATGCTGTTGTCGGTGACAAGGCCGAGCGTTCGGGACGTTTGGCCTATCTTGACGCAGCACCTCGGATGCTGAACGAAATGCATGAGCTCGGTGTGAAGTTTCAGCGGTCACCGGCCGTAGTCGACTACCACTCAGAATTGCCGGAGACGGGACAAACTGGCCGCGCTTTGGAACCGGAGCCATTTGATGGGCGTCTGCTAAGCCGTAGCGATTTTGCCCGCGTCCGTCCACCGGTTCCTGAATTTGCGCTTATGGGCGGTACTCTCATGTTACGTCGACCTGAGGTTGCCCGTCTTCTAAAAGTCTTCTCCGGTACTGTTCTTGAGCGGCTATCAGCGTTGGGGCTCGCAGCGAAATTGGGCTTGCGCTGGGCTTGCGATCGACTGTCGTATCCGCGCGGCACGCGGTTAGTCATGGGTAACGGGTTGGTCGCCCGGCTCTTTCATGAATCTCAGCAACGAGGTGCACAATTCCTATTCGGTGCCGAGACGACGGACCTGATAACCGAGTGTGGCAAAGTCACCGGCGCGCTCGTGTCACATCAGGGCCGCATACTAAGAGTAAGGACTCGTAGCGGGGTTGTGCTTGCAGGAGGTGGCTTCTCGCAGAGCCCGCAGATGCGTCGCGAATTGATGCCAGAACCGACTCCGCAGTTTTCACGTGCTGCTGAGGGGGCAACGGGTGACACATTAACTCTGGCGGCAAACGCTGGTGCTGCCCTGGGTAATGACAATGGCGAGAATGCCTTGTGGTTCCCTAGCTCGATTGGGAGACGAAAAGACGGATCTCAAGCTGTATTTCCACACATCTGGGACCGGGCGCGTCCGGGCGTCATTGCGATTGATGGTCATGGTCGGCGCTTCGTTGATGAATCGTGCTCCTATCATCGGTTCGTTCGAGCAATGTTTGCGAAGCAGGATAGCGGTACGATTCCAGCCTGGCTGATTGTTGACTCCAGAACCTTGGCTAAATATGGATTGGGCATGATCACCATGCCGCATCTGCCGCGATTCGCCCTGCGTCCTTACATTGAAAACGGCTATTTGCAAGAAGGCGCAACTGTTGCGGAACTCGCTTCAAAGATCGGCGTGAGTCCAAAAGGACTGCAGGCGACCATTGAACGGTACAACGGCTTTGCCCGCTCTGGTGTTGATGAAGACTTTGGCAAAGGGAACTTGCTCTTTGGTCAAGTAGCAGGGGATCCATCTCATGGACCGAACCCCACTATCGGCCCAATAGAAAAATCGCCGTATTACGCGATTGCGGTAGTTCCCACTCCACTGGCCACAGCCTACGGCGTGAAGACAAATGAGCACGGCCAGGCCCTGACGGAATCGGGGGAGCCCCTGCCAGGATTGTATGCAGCGGGCAACGACGCCACTTCGGTCATGGCCTCGGAGTATCCCGGAGCGGGAGTCCAAGTGGCTTCGGGATTGACCTTCGGGTGGGCTGCTGCCCGTCATGCATTAAGGGAGACCGCCGCCATAAATTCTCCTGCCGGTACTCTGGGGGTGGAATAGCCGAACTAGGTAGGATCACTCATCAATATGGAAATCAGGTGGCTGGAAGCGTTCATAGCTGTGGCCGAGGAGCTGCATTTCGGAAATGCGGCAGTGAGGTTGCGCATGGCGCAATCCCCGCTGAGCCAAACCATCCGCAAATTGGAGCGCTCACTAGGAACAGAGCTGTTCATTCGCAGCACCCGCTCGGTGGAGCTGACTGCTGCCGGTCATGCTTTCCTGCCCCACGCACGCCAAATCCTAGCAGAGCTTGATGCTGCAGCACAGGCGGTTCGCGTACCGCAAGGCAAGGTCTATGGAAACCTGGTTATGGGGTTCACTGGGGTCTTGAATGGCGTGGCGCTTCCACAGCTCAGCGGAGCCTTGCGCAGAGTTTATCCCGATATCCAGCTCACGCTGGTGGGGCGCGTTATGACACAGGATGCGGTCCAACAACTTGATTCAGGAGCGCTCGACCTAGCCTTCGTTGGGTTACCAGTGGATTCAACACGTGTGAATTCCCGATTGTTGGTTCGCGAAGCCTTTGGAATGGTGGTTCCTGAGGACCATCCGCTGGCACAAGGAGGGGCGCGTCGACTGGCAGACTTCGCCCAGGAGCCCTTTATTACCCCACCGCTGGGCGCGGGTTCTGCCTTGCTGGATTCCACCATGCGAGCCTGCTCGGATGCGGGTTTTCATCCGATCATTTCCCAACAAATTACCGATCCCTATATGACCATGATGCTTGTAACTGCGGGAATGGGTGTGGCATTCCTTCCTGAGGGAATTGCTGCAGTACTGCCTCCCGGCACGAGTTTTGTTCATCTTGATGGCAAGCAATACTACATGAATCACGGTCTGGCTTGGTCAAAAAGGCCTGGTTCCAAAGCTCGTGAAGCTTTCTTGGAGTTGAGCCAAGAAGTATTGCCGACACCCGAGTAGATTATGTGCGAAATGCACATTGTCAAAGACTAATTAGGTCGTGGACATAATAAGTGTGGGGTATCACACTGGATGAAGTTCCTCCTTGAGGATAGAAAGGATCATCCATGAACCCCTCGACCACAACCCCAATGGTGCCCCGGGTCAAAGCGTCTCAACAGGCCCGGCGCGCTGCCATCTCAGGTTTTTTGGGAAGCACGCTGGAGTACTATGACTTTTTCATCTACGGTTCTGCCGCAGCGTTGGTTTTCTCCCATGTATTCTTCCCAGGCGACGGCGCCAACTCAGTGCTGCTGTCAATTTCCACTCTGGGAGTCGCTTATGTAGCCCGGCCCCTGGGCGCCGTGTTGTGGGGTCATTTGGGTGATCGCTTTGGACGGCGAAACACATTGATGGCGTGTCTGTTGTTGATGGGTGTCTCCACTTTCCTCATCGGGTGTCTGCCAAATTACGAGCAGGCAGGGGTGACAGCACCGATCCTGCTCGTAGTCCTGCGTCTCTTCCAGGGACTGTCGGCGGGCGGAGAATCACCTGGTGCCGCCTCCTTGTCCATGGAACATGCTCCCGAGCATCGTCGCTCCTTCTTTGCTAGCTTCACCATGAGTGGCATCATGTTCGGGATCGTGCTGGCTACCTTGGTCTTTATCCCGGTATCAGCGCTTCCCGACGATCAACTCATGAGCTGGGGGTGGCGCATTCCCTTCCTGGTGAGTGTGCTGCTGACCTTTGTCGCATTCTGGATTCGGCGTCGCCTGGAAGAGCCTGAGGCATTTCAAGAAGTTCAGGAAGCAGAAGAAGTGGTTAAAGTTCCCCTAGTGGAGCTGTTCCGGAACCACTGGGCTTCGGTCCTACGGGTGATGTTCTCTTCAACCTTTGCGATGATCAACACCATCGTCAATGTATTCGCGTTGGCCTACGCTGTAGAACATAACGGAATCGAAAGAGCCACGATGCTCGCCGCCATTGCCGTGGCCAACTTCGCCGCGGTGCTCACTCAACCGCTCTACGGTTTGTTAGCGGATAAGATCGGGCGCAAACCGGTCTTCATCGGCGGCGCGCTGGGAGCCGGCGCAATGATGTTCGCATTCTTCAACGCCATCAGCACTGGCAATGTCACCTTGATCTTCATCTGCTCGATCATCCTCATGGGTGGCCTGTACGCTGCGCCGAACGGTTCCTATATGGCTTCCTTCCCCGAACAGTTTCCCGCACGAGTGCGCTATTCGGGAATGGCGATCGGACTCATGCTTGGGCTCCTGGTCTCAGGGTTCACTCCGGCGATCGGCACCATGATGACCGCTGGCGATACTTCGAACTGGTTGCCGGTAGCAATCATGTGCGCCTCGTTCGCCACCATTTCGGCGCTCGCCTTCGCCACTGGGCCCGAAACCTATAAGATTCCGACGGCGCTACTGGGTTTGACCAAAGCTGAACGCGCGGCGATGGATCAGAAATTGGAGCAGAAGTAATGTTGACTTCCTCGAAGACCCAGAAAATCACGCGGCACCGCTTGGCCCTACTGGGCGAGCAGATCGGCAGTTCTTTTTCCCCCGCCGTTCATCAGGCTGAAGCCGCAGCCTTGAATCTGAATGACTTTTCGTATGAATGCTTAGATCTGGGTGACGTTGAGGACGTCAACCGGAAACTAGGCGAAATCATGCGTGACCTGCAAAACCAGGGGTACACGGGATTCAACGTCACTCAGCCCTATAAACAGATGATCATTCCGTTTCTCGATGAGCTCTCTCCGGTGGCTTCGGCCTTGGGCGCTGTCAACGTGGTCAGCATCAAAG
This sequence comes from Glutamicibacter sp. V16R2B1, assembly GCF_005774635.1. NCBI lineage: Bacteria > Bacillati > Actinomycetota > Actinomycetes > Micrococcales > Micrococcaceae > Glutamicibacter > Glutamicibacter sp. V16R2B1. The sequence continues at coordinate 305,253 of NZ_VATX01000005.1, read as the reverse complement.
AGGGACGACGGATTGGGCATAACACGGACCACACTGGGTTCCTGGGTGGACTGCGCCGCACATTGCCGGTTGATTCGGCACGTAGGCGTGTTGTGCAATTTGGTGCTGGCGGTGCCGGGGCAGCAGTTGCGCATGCCCTGTGCGACTACGGTGTTGAAAACCTCTTCATCATCGATCCGGACTATTCCAAGCTCAGCATGTTGCAGAAATTGCTGAAGGCAAATGCCCCACAAGCCAGCGTTCAGATAGGTGCTTCCTCCGAGGCAGAAAGCTGGGTTTCGGAGGCCGATGGAGTCGTGAATGCTACACCGGTGGGCATGGCACACCTGCCGGGGAGCGCGGTTAAGACCGCGCTGCTTCGCGCGGAGCAGTGGGTCGCTGAAGTGATTTACCGGCCTGTACAGACTGAACTGCTCAACGCTGCTCGTTCGTTGGGATGCCAAACCGTACCTGGAACAGCAATGTTCATTGAACAAGCTGCGCACACGTTCGAACTGCTCACCAACATCCGGCCCGACAGCGAGCGCATGCGTCGGCAGCTTGACGTGCTGTTGACGACGCAGGCCTTCTAGCTGCTGTTCGTAGAAAACAAAGGACGGGCGGGGCAAGGTAAACGCTAGCGCCTCGCAGAGCAAGAGATTGAAAGTGAGCCAAATGAGCTACGAGAACAAGTCACTGCGGGTCGGCATTGTCGGCTGTGGAAACATTAGCAACAACCACGCCAGAGCCTATGCCGGAATTGAGGGAGTGCGAGTAGTCGGTGTTTGCGACGTGGATTTGGCCCGTGCTAAGACCAGTGCCAGACAATGGCAGGTGCCCCACGCCGTTCAGTCGGTCCAACAGTTGCTGGAACTAGATCTGGATATCGTTTCGGTTTGCACTCCACATCCCACTCATGAACAGGTGGTACTCCAGGCAGCTGCTGCAGGCGTACATGTCCTGTGCGAAAAACCGATTGCGGTAGATGTTAGCAGTGCCGAGCGCATGATTCATGCCTGCGATGTGGCCAGAGTAAAGCTAGGTGTACTCTTCCAACGACGCTTTTGGCCTGCAGCCCAGAAACTGCGCGAATTGGTTGACGACGGAACCCTGGGAACTCCAGTGCTCGGCCAGGCGAGCGTTCTTTTGCACCGTGAGCCCGAATACTATTCGGCCGATGCATGGCGTGGAACGTGGAACACCGATGGAGGCGGAGTTTTGATGACTCAGGCTATTCACTACCTCGACCTACTGCAGTGGTACATGGGGCCGGTGGCCGAGGTGTACGGAAGCATTAACACGTTCAAGCACAGTGAAAACATCGAGGTCGAGGACTCAGCCAGCGTCCTGTTGAAGTTCACTAGCGGCGCCATGGCCACACTAAATGCCTCCACCGCGGCTAATCCTTCACTTGGTGTTCAGATCCGGCTTATGGGGAACACTGGGGTCACGGCAGAACTTAGTGAATTTCCGGAAGGCAGCGATGGGCGACTAACGCTGCTGGCTCAGGGGGAGCAGATTAGCGTCGATGAGGTTTATTCTCCTCAGACAGCACCGAATGTGCAGTTGTCCATGATTAATCAAGGGCTGATGCCGCACCATCGGGCGCAAATCGAACAATTTGTTCATGCAGTGCGTGCGGACAAGGAGCCGTTGGTTAGCGGCGCGGATGCGAGTAATGCTTTGCGGATTTTGCTGGCAGTCTACTCCTCGGCTCGTACCGGGGTTCCGGTGCGTTTTGCAGAGTTTCCGCATACTGCCCCCATGGCCAGTGACGAGGTCGTCGCCCGTCTTGGCAATCCTGCCTTGGCCTAGCCTGCAAACTTATTCTTATCTCGAGGAGCACAATGCCATCTACTGTTACCCCGCTAGGTCTCGCCCAGCTTTCCCTTGTTGGAACCCCAGCGCCACAACTCATCCGTTTGGCTGCTGAAGCAGGCTTTGATTTCATCGGTGCGCGGGTGCGACCAGTTACTTCCACAGAGCGAGCCTTTGATCTGCAACCCGGCTCCTTGCTACTGGCCGAAACCTTGCAGGCGATGAACGAAACCGGACTGAATGTTCGCGATGTTGAATTCCTGTTGCTCGATGGCACGGACCAGCGCAGCGTCTGGCTAGAAATGATGCGTGCTGGTCAAGCATTGGGTGCCGGTACTCTCACAGTGGCCTCTGCCGTAGCGGAGGAAAACCAGCTCACCGACCTGCTCGGACAGATGACCCAAGACGGTGCCGAGTTTGGAATCGTGCCCACGTTAGAAGTTATTTCCTACCAAAAAGTGAATTCACTGCCGCAAGCCGCTCGTATTGCCCGGGAAGCAGGATGCCAGATCGTTGCCGACACCTTGCACCTGAGCCGGGTGCAAGCGACTCCAGAGCAGCTTTACGAACATGCTGCTCTGATTCCAATGATGCAGCTGTGTGATGGGCCGGCCGCGGCACCTCGGGATCGTGAAGGATTGGTCCACGAATCCCGCAGTGACCGCGGGGCGCCAGGCAGCGGAGAATTTGCCCTCGCGTCCCTGGTGTCAGCTCTGCCGCCAACCATGCCATTGAGCGTCGAAGCTCCTTCCCAAGCCGCCGTAGCCAGCATCGGAGAAGCAGCGTGGGTTCGACAGTTGCTACGGGGAGCCCAGCAAGTGGTACGAGAAGCTGCAGCACTTCGGACTGCCACGCAATTACAGCACTAAGTGAAGGGGAGAGGAGCAATGGTGCCTAGTAACGATATGCAAACTACTGTGAGACTTGCCAACGATCTGCACGTTCCAGCCATTGGCCTGGGCACTTGGCCACTGACTGGTAAGACCGCTAGCGAAACGGTGAGCAGGGCACTGAGTAATGGGTACCGGCACGTAGATACAGCGCGGAACTACGAGAATGAAGAAGCCGTCGGACAGGGAATTGCCGATGCCGGGCTCCCTCGCGATGAACTGTGGGTGACGAGCAAATTCAACCGTGCTAACCACTCGCGCGCCGGAGTAAGGCAGGCATACGAGCACGCACTGGGCCGCCTCCGGTTGGATTACCTCGATTTGTTTCTGGTGCATTGGCCCAATCCTGATCTCGGGCACTACGTCGAGGCTTGTCAAGAACTGCAGGAGCTGGTGGATAGCGGGCAGCTACGCGCATGGGGAGTATCGAACTTTAAGGCTAGTCACTTGCAGGCTGTTTATGGGGCCGGTCTTCGTCCCGTACTGAACCAGGTGCAGGTCGATCCGCATCACTTGCAGGCTGGATTGCTGGCCCATCATGACGAACTGAACCTTCTCACCGCGGCGTACAGCCCGCTGGGCCGGGGCGGAAGTTTCTTGGAGCATCCGGCAATTACCATACCTGCTGCCCGGCACGGAAAGACCCCGGCACAAATTGTGCTGCGATGGCACCTAGACTCCGGACGCATTGCCCTCCCCAAATCCGCCAATGAGACCCGTCAACGAGAGAACCTGAACGTTTTCGACTTTGCGCTCAGTCAAACAGAACTGCGGGGAATCGATTCCCTGGATACCGGTGCCGGGCCGCGTCTGGACTCTGACGAATACGGGCATTAGCTCCCGTCAGCTGGATACATGTACCGGGCAACGATTAGTAAGAAACGGAACCAAGCACGAAATGGAACGCAACACGATGAACAACGTTTCCTCTATCCCTACCAGTCCTGAGCAACAAGTTGATGTGTTGGTTATTGGCTCTGGTGCGGGTGGGATGGCAGCGGCAGTGACTGCCGCCTACCACGGGCTAAAAGTGTTAGTTGTGGAGAAAGCTACAGTCTGCGGTGGTGCGACCTCCTTTTCGGGAGGCTGGGCTTGGACGCCGGGTAACCCCTTAGCGAAGGCCGACGGAGTGGACGAAGACCGTGAGTTGTTCCGTAGTTATCTGCGCGGGCGTCTGGGGGATAATTACGATTCCGAAAGAGTCGAAGCCTTCCTGGAAGCAGTACCGCACATGGTCGGTTTCTTCCAGGAACACACTTCGCTGCAGTTCACCCCCGGTAAGAAGATCAATGATATTTACGGTGATACGCCCGGAGCAGGGACAGGCCACCGTTCAGTGGGACCAGCCCCCTTTGATGCACGCAAGGTTCGTCCAGAACTGCGGGCGAAGATGCGCCATCAACTGTATGCCACCAGTTTCCTTGGCATGGGGATCATGGCGGGGGACGATCTAGGGAAGTTCCTAGCCGCATCTCAAGGCTCAATCCCGGGGTTGCTACATGCTGCCAAGCGCTTCACAACTCACCTTTTCGACCTGGCGATCCACCGGCGCAACATGCAACTAGTCAACGGCACCGCATTGACGGCCCGCCTGTTGGCATCCGCCGATAACCTGGGAGTTCAGATCCAAGTGGACACCGCTGCTGAAGAACTGCTGACCGACGACGACGGACGAGTGACGGGAGCAAGGCTAAAAGGAACAAACGGTGAGTATGAGGTCAGCGCTCGCCGTGGAGTTATCCTGGCCACGGGCGGTTTCCCGCAGAATATTGCTCGCCGGGCTGAGTTGTTTCCCAAGACTCCGCACGGCACGGAACACTGGACCCTGACCCCGCCGGAATGTAATGGTTCGGGACTGGACATGGCCTTAGCCGTAGGAGCGAAGTTTAATACTGCCGTGGCTTCTCCCGCCGCCTGGTGTCCAGTCTCGTTGGTGCGCTACCCCAACGGCACCACCGGCACTTTCCCGCACATTATGGACCGAGCTAAGCCCGGCAGCATCGGTGTTCTGGCCAACGGCAGACGATTCGTCAATGAAGCCAACGGATACTACGACTATGTTGATGCCATGATTAAGGCGACACCGGAAGGTGCGGAAGTTGCTTCCTGGCAGATTGCCGATGCCCGTTATGTGCGCCGCTACCCCTTGGGGATGGCCAAACCTCTTCCGGTACCGCTAACTCCATACTTGCGCACGGGTTACCTCGTGAAGGGAAGAACCCTCTCGGAGCTGGCCGAAAAGTGTGGAATTGATGCAACAAACCTAGAGCGAACCGTAGCTGAGTTCAACGCGAACGCCCGCGAGGGTCTGGACCCAGAATTTGGACGCGGTGAGACATCTTTTAACCGGTACGGCGGCGATGCAGCTGTAACCCCCAATCCCTCTTTGGCTCCACTTGAAAAGGGCCCCTTCTATGCAGTGAAGGTGGTTCCGGGGTCTTTCGGAACCTTTGCCGGAATTGACGTGGACGCCCGAGCACGTGTGCTTTCAGAGGATGGCGCGGTGATCCAGGGGCTTTATGCGGTAGGCAATGACCAGGTGAGCGTCATGGGTGGACACTATCCTGCCGGAGGCATCAATCTCGGCCCGGCACTGACGTTTGGTTATGTTGCCGCTCGCGATGCAGCTGAGGTCACGGAATACGAAGACGAATTGGGTGAACTGCCGTTGCCGGCGGGTAACGCCGAGTAGAACGAATTTGTAACGACCAGGACGAAGGTAGCTGCCGAAGAAGAATGCCACTTTCTACCAGCGTTGGTCATGTTTCCAAACTGTTATCACGCTTTTCGCGTCTCTCCTTTGTCCGCTAACCCTCACTGACGTGGGGGTTAGCGGGCCATTTCCGTGAGTAGTTGGTTACAGAAAATATGACCCGCTAAAAACTATTGGTGTCGCGGCTCACATCGCTTATGCTTTAACCGTGCGCAATACGTACTACTGTACGCAATGCGCACAAATTGATTTTCGCATCACGGAGGGTTCAAATGGCGACCGATATCCCTAACCTCACCAAGGTCCCGCAGGGCGCGCGGCTAGATGAGAGTTACCGCCTGAAGCGTGCCAAGAAAGCTGCGCTGGCGGCATTCTTGGGAGGCATGCTGGAGTACTACGACTTCTTTATCTATGCCACGGCCGCATCGCTGGTTTTCTCGCATATCTTCTTCCCCGAGGGAAACGCGACTGTGTCACTGATGGCTTCATTTGCCACCTTTGGCGTGGCCTATGTCGCTCGGCCCTTTGGTGCTGTGGTCTTCGGTCATCTCGGGGATCGCCTGGGGCGCAAAAACACCTTGGTGCTGACCTTGATGCTGATGGGCGGGGCGACCTTCAGCATTGGTCTACTGCCTACATTCGGTCAGGTGGGTTATATCGCGCCGGGGTTGCTGGTGCTTCTTCGCCTCCTGCAGGGACTGTCGGCGGGTGCCGAAACTGCTGGGTCGTCGACGCTGACCATGGAGGAATCTCCGGTGGGACGGCGCGGATTTTTCCCTTCGTTCGCGATGAGCGGCATTTCTGCGGGGATCGTGCTGGCTTCCTTGGTGTTCATCCCGGTGGCTGCCATGGATGAGGCGGCCCGCTTTGCATGGGGCTGGCGTATCCCCTTCTTGCTGTCGGTGGTTGTCATGGTCGTGGCGATGCTCGTGCGCCGCTCCTTGGAGGAGCCGGAAGTCTTTGAGGATGAAGTCAAGGCTCAGGCCTCAGGGAAAGAGAAGGAAAAGGCTCCCTTCCTGGTCATGCTTAAGACCCACCCGGCGCAGTTCGTGCAGATCTCCCTGATGTCCTTCCAGTGTGTGACCAATACTTTGATGCAGGCTTTCGGTCTGGCCTATGCGGTGAGTGTTGGTATTCCCGCGGCCACCATGCTGGTGGTAAGCATCGCGGGAAATATCATTGCCATCTTCTCCCAGCCCTTTAGTGCGTATCTTTCGGATCGCTTTGGTCGTCGGCCGATCTTCATTGCCGGCATTATGGCTTCGGGGCTGTTGATCTGGGTGTACTTCTGGTCGATTTCCACCGCCAATATTGCGTTGATCTTTGTGACCAGTATCGCGATCACCGCTGGTAGCTACGCAGTGTCCAATGCCGTCTACCCGGCCTGGTTCTCCGAGTTGTTCAACGTCAAGGTGCGCTACTCGGGAGTGGCAATTGGTCTGCAGGTTGGCATCCTCTGCGCGGGATTTACTCCAATGCTCGCCACCGCGCTGGTTGGTCAGGTTCCCTCCAACTATGGCCCCGCGGCATGGATTGTGGCTGGTTCGTCCATCGTCGCGGCCATCGGCGCGATCTGGGCGCGGGAAACCTACAAGACGCCATTGAGCGAACTGGGCAACCCCGTGGATTAATCGTTGAGGGGCATGAAGCCGGCCTGAGCCTTTGGATGGGCGCAGGCCGGCTTTTTGTGTGAGCATGGGCGGCCGACCCAAACTGTCCGGGGCGCTGACTACTGTCGCTACTGATCGAACACGTGTTCGAATACAATTGATGGAGCAGCAGTTAGGAGTCAACCGTGGGCATGTTCACCGAGGCGATCGAGGTTGCGTGCACTCCGGCCGGGGTGCCGTTGCGGGTGCGCTGGAAGGGGCATGAGTATCGCCTGGTGGCCGAACCGCATCGCTGGTTCGAGCGCCGCAAGTGGTGGGACGAGGGTATGCGCGTTCCGCGCGGCACCGGCGCCGGGGTGGTTGACTACGAGATTTGGCGGCTGCAGATCGCACTGGGCTCCTCCCGCAGCCAGGGGCGGACCATCGATGTCAGCTTTGACCCGCAATCGGCGCGCTGGCGATTGATCCGGGTGCACCAGGAGCTGCCGCTGAGCGCTTAGGGGTCGTGGCGCCTTCGGGAGGGGCGGCTGAGTAGGGCGTGTGCCAACTGTTCGAAACTTTGTTCTAATAGGGGTCTGGAAAGTTTTGAAGGAATGCCCGCCCATGAGTTTCACCCACCTGAACGTCGTCTCGGCCTACAGCGCCCACTACGGGGTCGACACCCCGGCGCTGCTGGCCGCCCAGGCCAAGGCCGATGGCGCCTGGGCGCTGGGGTTGTGCGACCGGGACGGGCTCTATGGCGCGGTGAAGCACGTGGGCGCCTGCCTGGAGCACGGGCTGAGGCCGATCCTGGGGGTCAACCTGGCGGTTCTTGACCGGCAGGGACGCGCCAGTGGACGCATCCTGCTGCTGGCGCGGGGCAACAGCCGGGGCGCCGGGTACGCGGCCCTGTGCCGGGCGGTCAGCGCCGCCCACACCCACCGCAAGAGCGTGGGACTGAACCGCACCCAGCTGCGCGAGCACCTGGCCGGCGGCAACCTGATGGTGCTGCTGGGCGCCGAATCCGAGGTGGGCAAGGCCATCGAGGCCCGCAACTACACCGCCGCCCGCCAGCTGCTGGCCCAGTGGCGGAAACTGGCCGGCAGGCTGCTGCGCGTGGAGGTCACCACCCACCTGTCGGCCGAGGGGCAGCGCTACTGCCTGGGCCATGCCAGCAAGCTGGTGCGCCTGGCCGGGGAGCTGGGCATCACCCCGGTGCTGAGCAATGCCGTGCGCTATGCCGGCCCGGACGGGGCGGTCACCGCCGACATCCTGGATTCGGCCCGGGTGCTGCACAGCCTGGATGCGCTTGATGACCTGCAGCCCACCGGGCAGGGCTGGCTGAAAACCCCGCAGGAGATGCACCGCCTGGCCGGGGACATCGCCCGGGCCACCGAGCGCGGCTGGGCTTCCCGGCTGCTGCACGCCACCGAGCAGGTGGCCGCCTGGGCCGCCCTGGATCCCGGCCAGGACCTGGGATGGAAGCGGCCGGTGATCCCCGAGCACCGGATCATCGGGATCACCGGGGACGCCCAGCACCAGCTGCGCCAGCGGGTGCACGCCGCGGTGCCCCGGATGCTGCCGCACACCGATCAAGGGGTCATCGAGTCCCGGCTGGAATTGGAGCTGGGGGTGATCTCCCGGCTGGGGTTCGCCGGCTACTTCCTGACCGTCGCCGAGACCGTGCGGCTGATCACCGACATGGGGGTGCGGGTCTCGGCCCGCGGCTCCGGGGCCTCCTCGCTGGTGAACTTCCTGCTGGGCATCAGCCACGTCAACCCGCTGCAGCACGACCTGGTCTTTGAGCGCTTCCTCTCCGATACCCGCACCACCCTGCCCGATATCGACATCGACGTGGAATCCGCGCGCCGCCACGAGATCTACCACAAGATCTTTGACACCTTCGGCGCCGAACGGGTGAGCCTGATGAGCATGCAAAACGCCTACCGCGCCCGCGGTGCGGTGCGTGATGCCGGGGCGGCGCTGGGCATTGAGCAGGAGCAGGTCGATGAGATCGCCAAGCAGCTGTGGCGCTTTTCCGCCTCCTCCTTCCGCGAGGCGCTGGCCGAGAAACCCGAACTGGCGGCCCTGGCCGGGCGAATCAGCGGCAACCGGCAGCTGGACCAGCTGGTGGACGTCACCGAACGGCTGGACAGGCTGCCACGGCACATTTCCATGCACCCGTGCGGGGTGATCCTCTCCGATGCCACGCTGCTGGAACGCACCGCCGTGCAGCCCTCGGGCATCGGGCTGCCGATGAGCCAGTTCGACAAGCACGACATGGATTTGATGGGGCTGATCAAGCTCGACGTGCTCGGGGTGCGCATGCAGTCGGCGATCGCCTACACCCTGGAGGAGATCAAGCGCCTGCACCCCAACCGGCAGGCCGTGGCCCGCGCCGGCGGGCACCGGAACGAGGAGTACATCCAGCAGGACGGGCACATCGACTTCACCAAGGTGCCCCTGGATGATGAGATCACCTTCGAGCTGATCCGCTCCACCCACACCCTGGGCTGCTTCCAGATCGAATCCCCGGGCCAGCGCGAACTGATCGGCAAGCTGGCCCCGCGCGAATTCAACGACCTGATCATCGACATCTCGCTCTTCCGGCCCGGGCCGATGCAGTCGAACATGGTCAAGCCCTACCTGGAGCACCGCCACGGCTTCGCCCCGGCCCAGTACCTGCACCCGGACCTGGTGCCGGCGCTGGCCGAAACCCACGGGGTGACCGTCTTCCACGAACAGGTGCTGCGCATCCTGAACGTGATGACCGGCTGCGACCTGGGGATGGCCGACGTCTACCGCCGCCACCTGGGCAACCCGCAGCGCGAACCGGAGGTCGAACGCTTCTTCCGCACCGCGGCCACCCAGCGCGGCTACGGCCAGCAGACCATCGACGAGGTGTGGGCGGTGCTGGCCGGGTTCGGCTCCTTCGGCTTCTGCAAGGCGCACGGGGCCGCGTTCGCGGTGCCCACCTACCATTCGGCCTGGCTGAAGGCGCATCACCCCGAGGCGTTCCTGGCCGGCATCTGGGAACACGACCCGGGCATGTACCCCAAGCGGCTGCTGGTCTCCGAGGCCCGGCGGATGAACATCCCGATCCTGCCGCTGGACGTGAACCGCTCCACCGGGCACTACCGGGTCGAACGCATCTACGACGGGGGTGCGCGCACCGCCCCGGTGGTTCCGCGCGCCGCCGGCACGGTGCGCCCCGGACAGTACGGGGTGCGCCTGGCCTTCCGCGACATCCACCAGATGAGCGAACGCGAGGTGCAGCGCCTGGTCGCCGGCCAGCCCTACGAGTCGCTGGCCGATGTGCGCCACCGGGCCGGGCTTTCCCGGCGCACCTACCAGAACCTGGCCGCGCTGGGGGTGTTCGACTCCCTGCTGGCTGGCACCACCCGGGCCGACACCATCGCCCACACCCAGTCCATGGCGCACAGCACCCTGCCGGCCAAGTACCGTCCCGGCCCCGGGCAGCTGGCCCTGCCGCTGGGGGAGCTGGAGCCGATCCGCGCCACCGGCACCGAGCTGAGCCCCAGCCAGAAGGTGCGCACCGAACTGGACCTGATGCACCTGGACGTGAGCGAACACCTCATCGACTCCTACAACCAGGCCCTGGCCCACCTGCCGATGACCCGGGCGGTGGAGCTGCTGGAGCTGCGCAACGGGTCGGAGGTGCTGGTCGCCGGGGTGCGCGTGGCCACCCAGACCCCGCCGATGCGCGGGAGCAAGCGGGTGGTGTTCATCTCGGTGGACGACGGCACCGGCTGCATCGACGCGACCTTCTTCGACGACGTGCAGCAGCGCACCGGCCCGCTGCTGTTCAACACCCGGATGCTGCTGATCCACGGCACCACCCGGCGCACCGGCCCGCGCGGCATCTCCGTGCAGGCCCTGAACGCCTGGGACCTGCACCAGCCGGACACCTGGCCTCCGGCCGGCTACCTGCAGGACCCGCAGCGGCCCCGCGCCCGCGGGATGCGACCGGCCGAACCGGTCACCGAAACCGTGGGGCAGCTGGCCCGGCGCATGCAGGCCGAGGGGCTGGACCAGCGCGGAGCCTAGGGGAGGAACCGCCCGGCGATCCCCCCGAAGGGGACCGGGCGCCTAGCTGTGGCGCAGCAGCCTGGGCAGCTGCGCCAGGGTGATGGCCGGACGCCGGGCCGTGGCCGGGCCCACATAGAACGCGGCCATCCCCAGTCTGCGGGGACCTTCGATGTCCGCCACCCAGTTGTCCCCGACGAACGCCGCCTCGGCCGGGGTGATGCCATGCCGGTCCAGCGCCGCCTGGAAAATCCGCGCATTGGGCTTGCGCCAGCCCAGCTCGATGGAGGTGAACACGTCGCTGATGTGCTCATCCAGCCCGAACCGGGCCAGCAGGCGGGGCACCAGCGGGCGGTGGTGGGTGTTGCTGACCACCGCCAGGTGATGCCCTGCGGTGCTCAGCTGCGCCAGGCACTCGCCCACCGCGGGCGCCGGGACGATCCGCGCGCTCCAGGCCTGCAGGTACTCCTCGACCAGGCGGGAGATCTCACCCTCGGCAATCCCCGGGGTGCCGAGCAGCTGCCAGTAGCGGGTGGCGATCTGCTGCATTGAGCATTCGCGTTCGCTGCGCTGGGCCTGCCCGTCCAGCTCCGCCCAGGCCCGGTCCCACAGCCGGTCACAGTCCCGGGCGTTGACCCCGGCCCCGGCCCGCCGCGCGAACTCGAACGGCGCGTTGTACCCGGCCGGGTGGATGGAGGGGTCATAGTCGACCAGGGTGCCAAAGAAGTCGAAGTAGACGTGGGAGGGCATGGGTCCTTCCTGCAAAGCCGTGCTCCCGCCCCCACGGGAGGCCCCGGGCAGGGAGTGGGCACACGGGGCTAAACCCCCAGCATAGGCCAGCTGCCGCTCAGACCGCGGAGATCCGCCCGCCGGCCTCCACCACGAACGTCGGGTTGTGCACGAAGTCCCAGCGGAACCCATCCGGGTCCGCCACACAGGCGCTCATCCCACCCCAGGGCTGCTTCGCCGGGGCATTGACCGGGCTGGCCCCGGAGCCACGTGTGACTCTACGACACTAGAGGAGCCAGCTGCTCATGGAAACGCTAACCATGACCAGCGAAGTTGATTTGCGTATGCAACCAAGCGCCCATTCTGGGACATAGGGAACTGCAGCAGGGCGCCGCGCGAAGAAGAGCATCGGCGCTCTTTCGCACGACCACTCGTGGTACGCACATGGCACTATTTCAAACCCTGATAACTAGATTGAGCAACTTTGTAGGGCCCGCGAGATTATCTTTGAGATGACAGTTGCCTGCTAGAGCATAGCGAGAGACAAAGCTGCCGTTACCAATCGGAAGAACCGCTGTGTTTCAGCGTGGCCTGTGATTAAGTGAGTTCTAAGCCTATAGCGTCTGAACAAAGGAGAGTCAATGTACGGTCGCAGTGTCGAAGAATGGGATGAACTCATTGCATCTGGCTATGAGTTTCTTAAAGCAGTAGCGCGACAAGGCAAAACCACGAGCTATACGGAAATGAATGCCGTCCTACAACGACGTACAGGACTACATGGTTTCGACTTTAGTCAAGAGATGGAACGAGCAGCTATGGGATATCTCTTGGGTCGTATTGTGGACCTAGACCAGGAGGATCACCCAAACTTAATGATCTCTTCACTCGTCGTCTATCTAAATGAAAACAACGCCGGAATGGGCTTCTACAACCTCGCTAAGCAGAAGGGCCTACTGCGTAAGGGAGACTCGAAGGAGGAATTCTGGATTCGACAAGTTAAGTCGACGCACAATACTTTCCGCCGATAGGGGGATCGGATGCCTTGGGATCTCTAGGGGGCGAGTTTAGACTTCCTAGTCGCGTGCTCTTCTTATTTGAGTACCTGTGGTGACCGGTGAAACCACCCAGATGAGCAGACAGGCATAATCGCTATTACACCGCGGAGATCCGCCCGTCGGCCTCCACCACGAACGTCGGGTTGTGCACGAAGTCCCAGCGGAACCCGTCCGGGTCCGCCACGCAGGCGCTCATCCCACCCCAGGGCTGCTTCGCCGGGGCATTGACCGGGCTGGCCCCGGCCTTTAGCGCTCGCCGGTAATGCGCCTCCACCTCCCGGTCCGACCCCACGTTGTGACCCAGCGACACCGGGGGAGCCAACTGCGAATGCCCCACCTGCCCGTACTCGCTGGGCATTTGCGCCACATCCCACAGCGCCAGCATCAGCCCGTGCCCGGCCCGCACGAACGCGATCTGCTCATGGGCCGGCTGCACCAGCTCAAAGCCCAGGCCCTCGGTGTAGAACTTCAGGGAGACACCCACATCACGCACCCCGAGGGTAATGGCGCTGATGGTTGGCGGGGCAGGCTTGTTCATACCCCCACAGTAGGCAAGCGAACCCCGGGGCGGAAGAGCCACTGACCCCTGCCGGGGAAGGGTCGCACCGCAGGTCCCGACATTGCCGACGGCTAGCGACCAGAACCCGCTGGAGCGCCGCTGGATCGGCGCACCAAACCCGGTGGCGCACATCCACCGGTGAGGCCCGGTGCCGGCATCTCCCCTGGGGGGAACCCGAGGCCGGGGCATCGCTGGCTCCCTGCGCTTTCGATCCGATGAGGCTTCTATCCTGCGCCGCAGCGCCGAACGCCCCCTGGGGATCTAGAGGTAGATCCACTGTCCATGGGGATCCAGGCCGCGTCCGCGCCCAGCGGCGCTCGCCGGCCGCCCACCCGATGCAGGACGCTTGGCCTTCGCGCTCGCCGAGGCGCCGGTCGGTGCGGTGTCCTGGCCCGAGTGCTGCCAGTGCTCGGGCCCGGGGATGGAGCGGATGTGCGGGCTGAGCCAGGCGCCAAGGGCGGCCAGCAGCACGATGGCGGCGAAGAAGCGGATCGTGGGCGCCATCCCGGCCAGCTGCACCCCGGCCCCGGCCAGCAGCGGCCCCAGCGGCATGGCCAGCAGCGCCATGAACAGCATCACCGCGTTCGCCCGCCCGGCCATGTCCCGCGGGGCGATCGCCATGAAGTAGCCGCCAACCGCCGCGTTCAGGGCCGGCACCCCCACGAACGCGGCCGCCAGCATCCCGCCGATCCACCACAGGCCGGCGTGGGCGGAGATGAGCGCCAGGAACAGTCCCAGGGCGCTGAGCGACAGGCAGGAGAGCCACCCGGTGGGCACCCGGTCGATCAGCCAGGTGGCGAACACCGACCCCAGCAGCAGCCCCACCCCCATGCAGGCGCTGACCAGCCCGATGCTCACCGGGGACTGCCCGCGGTCGCGCAACCCGTAGACCAGGGTGGTCACCGAACCGTTCGTGCCCAGGTTCACCGCCACGATCAGCCAGAGCATGATCCGCAACTGCGGGCGGGCAAAGCACCAGCGCAGACCCCCCAGCACCCCCTGCGTGCTGGGCGCCTGGGCCGGATCGGCGGCGGCGTGCTCTTCGGCGGCCTTCACGCTGGGGGCGATCAGCCGCCCGAAGCCGGCCGAGAGCAGCTGGAACACGGCGACGAATCCAAGCGCCGGCCCGGCCCCGAGCCCCAGCAGCAGCCCGCCCAGCGGCGCCCCGCCCAGGCTCAGCGCCGCATCCCGGCCCTGGTTCGCGGCCATCGCCCGGCCCAGCTGCAGCGGATGGACCACGTCCTTCAGCGCCGCGTTGGTGGCGGTGCCAAAGAGCCCGCCGCGCAGTTCCAGCACGATGTGCCCGATGCACAGTGCCGCGACGCCCAGTGATTCGCCCGCGGCCAGCAGGCCCAGCGCGGCGGTCAGCCCGGCCCCGGTCAACCCGCCGAGCACGATCAGCGTGGCCCGGTTCATCCGGTCGGCCAGGGACCCGCCCCACAGGGTCAGCCCCACCCGGGCGGCCATGCCCAGGGCGGCCAGCAGTCCGGCCTGGGCGGGGGAGCCGGTCACGGCCAGCAGCAGCAGCGGGATCACGAACTGGTACACCGATCCGGCCAGCAGGGCGGAGGTGTCCGCCGCCCACCAGTGGCGGTAGGGGCCCTGGCGGCGCAGCGGCGGCAGGGCCGGCGCGGCGTTCTCCGGCGCCCGCACGGTCCCGGGCCGCGCGCCGGGGTCCGGGGAAGGGGGCAGTGGCTCACCGGCGGTGGTGCCGGCGGCCGGGGCTGGGGTCGAGGTCATGACACCACCATAGGCTCGCAAATAATATTGCGCAATAGAATTTGCGCAATATTATTTGGGGGATTGCTATGCTGTTGCCATGAGCGAGGCCCCACGCAACGTCACCCTGACCACCCCGATGCTCAAGGCCATGGCCAACCCGCTGCGCCGGCAGATCTTCGACACGCTGGCCGCCATGGAATCGGCCCGCGCCGCCGACCTGGCCGAGGCGCTGGGGGTGGCCGCCAACAAGATCAGCTTCCACCTGCGCGAACTGGCCAAGGCCGGGATGATCGCCGAGGCCCCGGAGCTGGCCCGCGACAAACGCGACCGGGTCTGGCGCCCGGCGGGGGACGCCTACACCACCGGCGAACCCGCCGAGCATGCGGGCACCGGATCCACCAGCGCCATGAACGCCTACCTCGGCCAGATCGCCCACGACGAGCAGCGCCGCCTGGCCGCCGCGCTGGCCCACGCCCAGCAGCACTACGCCTCCGACGGCGACATCGAGGCCAAGGCGCTGCTGAGCACCAGCAACCTGATGCTCACCCGCGACGAGGCCGATGAGCTGGTGCGCCGCATCGAGGCGCTGATCCCGGCCTTCCGCCAGGATCTGAAGACCGGCAGGATCCCCAGCGCCCAACCCGAGCCGACGCGCGAACTGTGGCACTTCTCCGCCCTGCTCTCGGCCGATGAACTGTTGAACAAGTCACATCAGGGCCCCGATTCGCCACAAACCCCGAAGTGAGCAGGACGCCGCCGGCCGGCTGAACTAAACTGGGTCGTGGCTGGCTGTGGCCAAGGTATGCCGCAAGCTATGAAGCCATTTTCGTTACGAAAGGTAGAACCCGATCTCATGAGCGAGCAGCTGACTCTCACCATCGACGGCGAGCAGGTACAGGTGGACGCGGGGACGACCGGTGCCCAGTACTACGCCGACCAAAAAGACGTGGTGGTCATGCACGTCGACGGCGAACTGCGCGACCTGTCCCGCGAACTGCACGAAGGCACCACCGTCACCCGCGTGACCATCGCCGATCCCGAAGGCCTGGAGGTGCTGCGCCACTCCACCGCCCACGTGATGGCCCAGGCCGTGCAGCAGCTGCGCCCCGACGCCAAGCTGGGCATCGGGCCCTACATCACCGACGGGTTCTACTTCGACTTCGACGTGGAGGAGCCCTTCACCCCCGAGGACCTGAAGCAGCTGGAAAAGATGATGCTCAAGATCGTCAACCAGAACCAGCGCTTCGAACGCCGCGTGGTCACCCCCGCGGAGGCCAAGGCCGAAATGGCCGACGAGCCCTACAAGTGCGAGCTGCTGGCCAAGGCCGACGCCGATGACACCACCGGCGAAGGGGTCTCGGTGGAGGTCGGCGCCGGGGAAACCACCATCTACGACAACGTGGACCGCAAGAGCGGGGAAACGCTCTGGAAGGACCTGTGCCGCGGCCCGCACCTGCCGAACACCAAGCTGATCAAGAACGCGTTCGCGCTGACCCGCTCGGCCGCCGCCTACTGGCTGGGCAGCGAGAAGAACAAGCAGCTGCAGCGCATCTACGGCACCGCCTGGCCCACCAAGGAGGACCTGAAGGCCTACCAGGAGCGCCTGGCCGAGGCCGAGCGCCGCGACCACCGCAAGCTGGGCGCCGAACTGGACCTGTTCTCCTTCCCCGATGAGCTAGGCTCGGGCCTGCCGGTCTTCCACCCCAAGGGCGGGATCATCAAGCGCGAGATGGAAGACTACGTGCGCGACCGCCACATCGAAGAGGGCTTCCAGTACGTGGGCACCCCGCACATCTCCAAGGACGGGCTGTTCCACACCTCCGGGCACCTGCCGTACTACGCCGACACCATGTTCCCGCCGCTGCAGATCGACGAGGAGCGCGACGAGGACGGCAACATCACCCGCCAGGGCCAGGAGTACCGCCTGAAGGCGATGAACTGCCCGATGCACAACCTGATCTTCCGCTCCCGCGGACGCAGCTACCGCGAACTGCCGCTGCGTTTGTTCGAGTTCGGGCACGTCTACCGCTACGAGAAGTCCGGCGTGGTGCACGGGCTGACCCGCGTGCGCGGCTTCGCGCAGGACGACTCGCACTCCTACGTCACCAAGGAGCAGGCCCCGGCCGAGGTCGAGCACCTGCTGAACTTCATGCTCTCGCTGCTGCGCGATTTCGGGATGGAGGACTTCTACCTGGAGCTGTCCACCCGCGATGACAGCGACAAGTTCATCGGCTCCGACGAACAGTGGGCCGAGGCGACCGCCGTGCTGGAGAAGGTCGCCACCGCCACCGGCGTCGAGCTGGTCCCGGACCCGGGCGGCGCGGCCTACTACGGGCCGAAGATCTCGGTCCAGGCCAAGGACGCCATCGGGCGCACCTGGCAGATGGGCACCGTGCAGTACGACTTCAACCAGCCGGCCCGCTTCGGGCTGGAGTACCAGGCCGCCGACGGCTCGCGCCAGGAACCGGTGATGATCCACGCCGCGAAGTTCGGCTCCATCGAACGCTTCCTGGGCGTGCTCACCGAGCACTACGCCGGCGCCTTCCCGGCCTGGCTGGCGCCGGTGCAGGTGCGCGCGATCCCGGTCGCCGAGGCGTTCAACGACTACCTGGGTGAGGTCGTGGCCAAGCTGAAGTCCCATGGCGTGCGCGTGGAACTGGATGACTCCTCGGACCGCTTCCCGAAGAAGATCCGCAACGCGTCCAAGGAAAAGATCCCGTTCGTGCTCATCGCCGGCGGCGAGGACGCCGAGGCCGGGGCGGTCTCCTTCCGCTTCCGCGACGGCAGCCAGGACAACGGGGTGTCCGTCGATGAGGCGGTCTCCCGCATCGTCAACGCCATCGCCAACCGCGAGAACAACAACTAGCACGCCGTTTCAACACGCACGCAACCCGTGCGGGCCACGTTGCCCGGGCGCTGGCAGGCCACCGTGCCTGCCGCCCGGGCAGCGCTGCCAGCCGGGTGAGGGAAGGGGTCCCACGGGATGCAGTATCCGGACGATGAAAAGGTCACCGACGATTTCGAGCTGGCCGGGGTGCCGGATTCGTTCCAGCGGCTGTGGACCCCCTACCGGATGGCCTACGTCAAGGGCGGGCAGCACCAGTTCCAGGACAAGGACGACTGCCCGTTCTGCGCCGCCCCGACCCGCAGCGACGAGCAGTCCCTGATCGTGCACCGCGGCCAGGGCTGCTTCGTGCTGCTGAACCTCTACCCGTACAACCCCGGGCACCTGCTGATCTGCCCGTACCGCCACGTGCCGAACTACGATGACATCACCGCCGAGGAGACCGCGGAAATGGGCGCCCTGGCCCAGCATTCGATGCGGGTGCTGCGTCAGGTCTCCAACGCCAAGGGCTTCAACCTGGGCATGAACCAGGGCCTGGCCGGGGGAGCGGGCATCAGCGCGCACCTGCACCAGCACGTGGTGCCGCGCTGGGGCGGGGACGGGAACTTCTTCCCGATCATCGCCAACTCCAAGGCCATCTCCGCCACCCTGGGCGAGGTGCGCAGCGAGGTCGCCAACGCCTGGGACCAGGTCTAGACGCACCGCGCCGCGCAGACCGCCTCACACGCGAACGCATACCCGCGGGCCCGGAGCCACCAACCACCAGTTGGCGGTTCCGGGCCCGCGGTGTTCCCGGCGCACGATCGACGCCCCGCGGAACCTGCGAAGGGGATCTGGACTTGCTTCTGCGCCCTTTCCCGCGCCAGGCGGCAAAGCGAATCTGACCTGCGTTTTTTCCACGAGTGAATTGTTACGTCACCTAGGCGAATCGGGAGATAAATCTACGGGTTGGCGAATGTGACGCAACACCGGAGGGAAATGTTACGCGTCATCCTACGATTACTGGCGTAGCTCAGAAGTGCGTTCAGTGTTGGAAAGGAAAACGCCAGAATGTCTAACCCAGATCAGACCCCGTCGGCCCAGACCGGTTCGGACCGCGTGAAGCGCGGCATGGCCGAAATGCTCAAGGGCGGGGTCATCATGGACGTAGTCACCCCCGAGCAGGCCCGCATCGCCGAGGACGCAGGCGCCGTGGCCGTCATGGCACTGGAACGCGTTCCGGCCGACATCCGCGCCCAGGGCGGGGTCTCGCGCATGAGCGACCCGGACATGATCGACGGGATCATCGAAACCGTTTCGATCCCGGTGATGGCCAAGGCCCGCATCGGCCACTTCGTCGAGGCGCAGATCCTGCAGTCCCTGGGCGTTGACTACATCGACGAGTCCGAGGTGCTGTCCCCGGCCGACTACGAGAACCACATCGACAAGTGGCCCTTCACCGTGCCGTTCGTCTGCGGCGCCACCAACCTGGGGGAGGCGCTGCGCCGGATCAACGAGGGCGCTGCCATGATCCGCTCCAAGGGTGAGGCCGGCACCGGCGATGTCTCCAACGCCACCGGGCACATGCGCAAGATCCGCACCGAGATCGCCAAGCTGCGCGCGCTGCCGGAGGACGAGCTGTACGTGGCCGCCAAGGAGCTGCAGGCCCCCTACGACCTGGTCAAGGAGGTGGCCACCACCGGCAAGCTGCCGGTCGTGCTGTTCACCGCCGGTGGCATCGCCACCCCGGCCGACGCCGCGATGATGATGCAGCTGGGCGCGGACGGCGTGTTCGTCGGCTCGGGCATCTTCAAGTCCGGCAACCCGGCCCAGCGTGCCGAGGCCATCGTGAAGGCCACCACCTTCTACGACAACCCGGATGAACTGGCCAAGATCTCCCGCGGTCTGGGCGAGGCCATGGTCGGCATCAACGTTGCCGACGTGCCGGTACCGCACCGCCTCTCCGAGCGCGGTTGGTAAGCACCAACAACGACGCCACGGAGCCCACGCTGCCGAAACCGGAAAGTATGGGCTCCGTGGCGTATTTTGACCCAGGTACTTATTTGATAATTTAAAGGGCTGAGGTAATGTGCTCATCGCTCCTCACCATGGTGGCACCATTCGACGCGTCCGGAATGAAAACGACCGGAAGTCTTTCCTTTTGACGGGAGATCCGGAATCGCCTGTACAACATCTTTAGCGGGGAGGAGACGGTGCAGGGCACTATGGTCCATTTCGTAAAAGTTGTTGGAATTACTGCGAGCTTTAGCCTTCTATGAGCATGTTTTGTCGGACGCCGGTAGTGGCAAAATGCAAGCGGCGCGTCGCTATCGTTACGGCGGGGTAGGAGCTGAGACCGCTACGGGCCATGTCCTTCGCGTCTGGCCTTCGGAGTCATTGAACTGAAGGGCAGTTCATTTCTAGCA
Organism: Glutamicibacter sp. V16R2B1; assembly: GCF_005774635.1. NCBI lineage: Bacteria > Bacillati > Actinomycetota > Actinomycetes > Micrococcales > Micrococcaceae > Glutamicibacter > Glutamicibacter sp. V16R2B1. Next base: position 284,902 of record NZ_VATX01000005.1, on the reverse strand, counting down.
GCCACCTGATAATCCTCGTGAGCGGAAGTGATGGGGTAGCGTGGTTCGGGATGAAGAAGAATCAAACCTGGACATTAGTAATGGGTATCGCGCTCGTACTTTCCATGGTCCTTGCGTGGAACGAGCGTATACCTGATCCGTGGGGTCTATATATGGTCTTATTGTCAATGCTCGGACTGATGATCGCCATTGTTTTTTCGAGCTGGCAATTTTCGGTAACGGGGCGAAAGCGCAACAAGGACAGCTAACCTCTTACCCATCACGCCTCGACACCGCCTACATGGCAACGGTTCACGGTGCCTATTCTCCGAAGAAGTCCATGATGAGTTTGATGGTCGCGTTGGGCGCCTCATCCACCACGTAGTGACCGGCGTTTGGAACAGCCGCCACACGTACGTCCCGACCAAGCGTGCTTGGATCCGCGAAGAGCTTGTCGACGACGTGCGGCGGGAAGCCGACATCTTTGGTGCCGAACACAAAGAGTGTTGGCATGGCAAAGCGCTGCTGGCGGTATGCCCCGCGGGTAATCCGCGCCAGCTCGGGCAACACGATTCTCTGGCACAGGGGAGTGCGCCCCGCGAGAATTCTGAATCACGCAGCAGCGATACATAGAATTCAACGACTTCCGGCGCCAAGGGCTGAGCGGCAAAATGCGAGAACAGCCATCGCGGCAAGTAGTTTCCACGTAGCAGGGCTGGCCCCAGGCCCGGTATCGCCAGGACTTCCTGGTGCCACAGATGCCGCATGCCCGGCAGCAGGTCGGCGGTGAACCGCATCTGCGGCGGCGGAACTGAGAAGAGAATCTGGGCGCAGAAGCGTTCGGGGTGATCCAGCGTCAGATGATATGCGCTGATGGCCCCCAGGTCGTGGCTGACCAGCCTGACTGGGTCCAGACCCAGCCGATCTAGCAGGAACAGGATGTCCTCGGCGCGCCGAGTGCGGTTCATTGACTTGGTGGGCAGCTCACTCCAGCCTTCTCCCCGCAGATCCGGCGCAATCGCCTGGTACCCGTTCGCGGCCAACGCCGGCATGACCTCGCGCCATTCCCACCAGGACTGTCCGAACCCGGAGAGCAGCAGTACCGGCTGCCCGTGCCCGGCGCTTGCGATATGCATTCGGCCGTCAGGCAGATCCACGTACTGGTGCTCCACCCCGGAAACTTCCGGCAGGGCCGGTCTGGATGTTATTGTCAGGGCCATGACGCGCCTCCCTTGGCGGCAAGCGATGTAGTAGGCCAAGTGTACGCCGCGAGCCACTACGAAAGTAGTAGAATCCGCTCAAGATCTCCCAATTTAATGCCTCCAGGCGCGCGGCCGGCTCCTTCGGCCCCGTTGGCCGTCAACGCTCTGCCTGTCTACGCTGAGAACATGTCATCGATCATTTACGACCTGGCCATGAGCCTGAACGGGTATATCGCCGACCGTCATCATTCCCTGCAGTGGCTCTTTGAGGTGCCTGGTGCCCAGGAGCCGGACCCCTCACTGTTCCCCTCGGATGCGGCACTCCACGTCGAGGGATCAAGCACCTACCTATGGATGCTGGAGCAGGAGGAACTGCTGGAGAACCCCGAACGCTGGCAACAGCTCTACGGGCAGAAGCCGACCTTCGTCTTCACCAGCCGTCAGCTACCAATTCCCGAGGGGGCCGATGTGCGGCTGGTCAATGGCCCGGTGCAGGAGCACCTGGAGCAGATCCGGGCCGCCGCGAACGGCGGGGACATCTGGGTGCTTGGCGGCGGGGAGCTGGCCGGACAATTTTTCGATGCCGGCGCCCTGGACCGGATCGCGTTGACCATTGCCCCGGCAGCGCTGGCCGCAGGCGCCCCGGTGCTGCCCAGAAACATCAAGGCCGACCGGTTGCGCCTCATGGAGGCGAAACCGGCCGGCCCATTCGCGCGGCTCGTCTACGAGGTCCGTTCCGCTTAGCGGGTCTCGGCCTGCCGCGGGGCACCAGGCACCGCGGCAGGCCATCCTGGCTGGTTACCAGGTGCGCATGATCAGGTGGCGACCGCGGCCCAGCAGCCGCAACCCGTTGTGGGTGAAGAACTCGGCGCTGCGCGGGGTCGCGGCGGCCAGCAGCTCCACCGGTTCGGTGTCGTCCATCGGGTTCAGCGGGTTGATCATCGACCGGGAGAGCCCGTGCAGCAGCGCGGTGCCCACCCCCTGGCGCTGGTGGCTGGGCGCCACCGCCAGCGAATGCACCATCAGCTGGCCCTCCAGGCCCTGCTGGACGAAACCGCGGCCAACGATCTCATTCTCCTCGGTGCGCGCCACCGCGTGTTCGATGCGGCGCAACGCCGGGTGCCCGGAGCTCAGCCCGGTTTCCAGGTTCCGCCATAGGCTGGTTACCTCCAGTTCCTTGGCGTCGGCGCCGCTGGCCTCGGGTACGTTCGGACCCAGGCGGATCTTGCCCTTCCATTGTTCGTGGGGGATTGCCAGGTAGCCGGCGTGCCAGGAAACCTGCGCGTTGTCGGTGAACCCGGCGTCGAGCAGGTGCTCGGACGGGGCCCCGGAATTCAGCCAGGCCTCCACGCGGCGGGCACCAAGCCGGCGCCCCTCGGCCAATCCCGGACGCAGGCCCGCCGGTTCAGGGTGTTCGGGGAAGAGCAGCAGCAGGCGCTTGCGCACCGGCTGCCACACCCATGAACAGCCATGGGTGGTAAAGATCTTTCCCCCGGTGGCAACGGCCAACGCCTGGTGCCAGTGGGTCAGAGCGTCCTGGGCGGAAGCAATTGTCGTCATATTTATGCGTTCACCAAGCCTCGACGGCGCAGCAGCGGCTCAACCCGCGCGGCGCGGCCACGGAAGTTTTCGTAGGATTCAAGCGGTTCGCGCGTGTTTCCCCGGCTGAGCAGCTCGGCGCGGAACCTCTCTCCATTTTCGCGCATGAGCCCGCCATTTTCGGTGAACCACTCCACGGTGTCGGCATCGAGCACCTCGCTCCAGATGTAGGAGTAGTACCCGGCGGAGTAGCCGTTGGCGAAAATGTGCTGGAAGTACCCGGTGCGGTAGCGCGGCGGGATCAAATCCGGGTCGAAGCCGGCGTTGGTGAGCGCCTGGCGCTCAAATTCCTGCGGGTCGCCCACCTGCTGGCCGGCCGGCAGGGTGTGCCAGGCCCAGTCCAGGACACTGGCGGCCAGGTACTCGGTGGTGGCAAAGCCCTCGCCCCACAGCTCGGCGGCGCGGATCTTCTCGATCAGCTCCGCCGGCAGCGGCTGCCCGGTTTCGTGGTGCCGGGCGTAGTTGCTGATCACCTCCGGGTGCAGCACCCACATTTCGTTGACCTGGGAGGGGAATTCGACGAAGTCGCGGGGCACCGAGGTGCCTGAGAGCGAGGCGTACTTGCCGTTGGAGAACAGCCCGTGCAGCGCGTGGCCGAACTCGTGGAAGAGGGTGCGGGTCTCATCCAGGGTCAGCAGGGCCGGCTGCCCGGCGGCCGGCTTGGTGATGTTCAGCGTGTTGGTCACCACCGGCAGCTCGTCCAGGTCGCTGGCCGCATCGCGCAGCGAGGTCATCCACGCCCCGCCCTTCTTCGTCTCCCGGGCGAAGAAGTCCCCGGTGAACAGTCCCAGCGCGCTGCCGTCGGCGTTGGAAACCTCCCACACCCGCAGGTCCGGGTGGTAGGCCGGCAAATCGGTGCGTTCGGCGAACGTGATGCCGTACAGCTTCGTGGCGGTGGCGAACACGCCGTCGCGCAGCACCCGCTCCAGCTCAAAGTAGGGGCGCAGCGCGGCCGAATCCAGCGCGTAGCGTTCGCGCAGCACGGCCTGCGAGTAGTAGCTCCAGTCCCACGCGTCGATGCGATCCACCCCGGCGACCTCGGCCAGGGCCTGGGCCTCGCGGCGGGCGTTGGCGGTGGCCGCCGCGCTCAGGTCGGCCAGCCGCTCGCTGACTGCGGCGGTGCTCGGTGCGGTCGCGTCGGCCAGCACCGCGTCCGCGTGCGTGGCAAAGCCCAGCAGTTGGGCCCGCTCGGCACGCAGCACCGCCATGTCCCGGGCCAGTTCCAGGGTGTAGGGGGTGTCCAGCCCGCGGGTGAGCGAGGCTTCAAAGACCTTGCGCCGGGAGGCGGCGAGTTGCAGCTGCGCCATCACCGGCTGCTGGGTGGGGGAGAGCAGCGGGATCAGGTACCCCTGCTCGTGTCCGGCCTCGGTGGCCGCCTGCCGGGCGGCGGCGATCGCGGCCTCATCCAGCCCGGCCAGCTCGGCGGCGTCCTCGAACAGCACGGCGTGGGCGTTCTGCGCCTCCAGGGCGGCGGCGGAGAACCGGGTGGACAGATCGGAGATCTGGGCGTTCAGCTGCTTGAGCCGTTCCTTGTCCGTCCCGGACAGGGTGGCCCCGGCCAATCGGAAGCGGGTCAGGGTTTCGGTGGCCAGACGCCGGTCCTCACCCTCCAGCTGTTCAACATCGAGCTGGTTCAGCCGTTCGTAGAGGGGGCCGTTGAGCTGGATCTCGTCCTCTTGGCGGGTGTAGAGTCCGGTGATTTCCTGCTGGACGGCACGGATTTCCTCGGTGCCGTGGGCCGAGAGCACGCTGAAGTAGGTCATCAGGGCCCGGCGCAGGATCTGCCCGCTGCGCTCCAGGGCCAGGAAGGTGTTCTCGAAGGTTGCCGGGTCCGCGTTGGACAGGATCACCTCGATCTCCTCGATCTGGACGGTAGCGCCGATCCTGGCCGCCTCCAGGTAGTCGTCGGCGCCCAGCGCGGAAAAGTCAGGCCACTGGTAGGGCAGTTCGCTGCGTTGCAAGAGGGGGTTCACCATAATCAAAGGTTGTCATATTCACCGCCCATTCGCGGGCATTTACGCGAAGCGGTCCAAGGCGTCCTGGCTGATTGCGTACGCTAAGAGGCATGAAGCTTCGAGCCCTGAGCCTGCTGGCCGGCGCGGCCCTGCTGGCCGGTTGCGCCACCGTTCCCGATCCCGGCACCCCCGCCCCCTCCGGTGCCGGCACGGCGCCTGCCCCCACCACCGCAACCGGGACGCCGCAGGAAACCGAGCCGGAGCCCAGCGCCGAACCGCAGTCCTTCTCCCTGGCGTTGACCGGCGACGTGCTGCTGCACCCGCGGCTGCTGCGCGAGGCGAACACCGGAGGGCAAAAGTACGATTTCTCCCCGCTGCTGGCCGGGCTGGAGCCGTACATCCAGGACGCGGACGCGGCGCTGTGCAACCTGGAAACCCCGATCGGGGTCCCGCCCTACAGCGGCTATCCAATGTTCACCGTCCCGGCGCAGATCGTCACCGACCTGAAGCAGGTCGGCTATGACGGGTGCACCACCGCCACCAACCACACGGTGGACGCCGGCACCGCCGGGGTCAAGCGCACCATCGACACCCTGGAGCAGGCCGGGATGTTCTCCACCGGCTCCTACCGCACCGCCGCGGAGGCCGAGGCCCCGCCGATCATGGAGGTCGACGGGGTCAAGCTCGGGGTCATCGCCGGCACCTATTCGCTGAACGGGATGAGTGCGGACACCGACTGGCGGGTGGACACCGACATCTCCGCGGCTTCCCTGATCCAGCGGGCCAAGGATGCCCGCGAGGCGGGGGCGCAGGTCGTGGTGGCCGCCGTGCACGACGGCGCGGAGTACACCAACCGCCCCACCGCCGAGCAGCGCAAGCTCGGCCGGGCGTTGGCCGCCTCCGGTGAGTTCGACTTCATCTACATGCACCACACCCACTCGGTGCTGCCCATCGAAAAGCACAAGGGCACCTGGATCGTGTATGGGCTGGGCAACTCGGTGGCCAAGCACGCCACCCCGACCGTGCTGAACCGGGAGGGCATCAGCGTCAAGGCCACGTTCACCCGGCAGCAGGACGATGACTGGTCGGTGAGCGAACTGGCCTGGGTGCCGCACTTCTTGACCGAGGACCCGGTGCGCTGGTGCCAGGTCGCCGAGGCCAACCGGTGCGTGGGGGACGGGCAGGCCGAAGCCAGCCGGGAACGCAGCACCAAGACCGTGGACGCCTACGGGGCGTTCAAGGACGGACTGGTGCCCTGGGAACCGGCCGGCACCAGGTAGCAACCCGGCGGCGCCAGGGAACTGCGCCCCATCCCGCCAGCGGCACTCACCGGGCGGGGGACTATCCGATCCGCGGCGTTGCCCTCGTCGGCCCGCATGGCCCAGGTGGGCGTTGGTGGGCCCTGGTGGACCCTAGTGCCCGAAGCTCTCCGAATCCTGGCGGGCGTGCTTGCCGGTGTCCAGCGAATTGATCCGCGCGATCTCCGCGCCAGTCAGCTCGAAGTCGAAGATGTCCAGGTTCTGCTGCTGCCGCTGGGGGTGCGCGGACTTCGGGGCGGCGGCGATGCCCTGCTGTACGTGCCAGCGCAGCGTCACCTGGGCCGGGGTCTTGCCGTACTTCTGCGCCGGCTCGGTCAGGGCCGGGTTGTGCAGGAACGCGCCGCCGCGTCCCAGCGGCGTGTACGCCTCGGTGCGGATCCCGTGCTCCCGGTGGAACTGCTGGGCCTGCGAGTTGCGGTATTCCGGGTCCAGCTGGATCTGGTTCACCGCCGGGGCCAGGCCGGCGTCGAACAGCTGCTGCAGGTGCTTCGGCTTGAAGTTCGACACGCCGATCGCCCGCACCTTCCCCTCGGTCTGCAGCCGGGCCAGGCCTTCGAACGCCTCCACGAACGTGCCCTGCTCCGGGTTGGGCCAATGGATCAGGAACAGGTCCAGGTAGTCCACCCCCAGACGCTGCACCGAGTTCTCGAACGCCTGACGCACCCCATCGATGCTGTGCCATTGCCTGTTGAACTTGGTGGTGATGAACACCTCCTCGCGCGGCAGCCCGGAGCGCCGGATCCCCTCGCCGACCCCCTCCTCGTTGTGGTAGTTCTCCGCGGTGTCCACGTGCCGGTAGCCCAGCCGCAGCGCCCCCTCCACCGCGTGGGCGGCCTCCGCGCCCTGCATCGGGTAGGTGCCCAGGGCGATCGCCGGCATCATCACGTCGCCGGGCAGCTGGAAATGGGTTGTGGAATGGTTCGTGGCATCGGTCATGGTCAAAACTCCCCGCTCTTCTCACCTGGGCGTAGCTGTCCCTGCGAACCTACCAAGATTGCCGGCCCGCGCCAATCAGCAACCAGCCGGCGCCCAAGCGCCCCGAAATGCAGGGCAAATGGGGCGGAAACCCGGTGCGACACGCCGAGGAAAAAACGCCTGCCGCCCCGGCGCGGGCTTAACCTGATGTGCGCGCACCCGCCGGTGCGCGCACCACACCACCGCAGGAAGGCAGGCAGATGACCCGCATTGGGGTACTGGCGCTGCAAGGCGATTTCCGCGAACACCTGCAGGCGCTGATCCGGCTGGGAGCCGCGGCGCTGCCGGTGCGCACCCCGCAGGACCTGGAGCACCTGGACGGGCTGGTCATCCCCGGCGGAGAGTCCTCGGTCATCGACCGGCTCTCGCGCAACTACGGCCTGGCCGAGCCGATCCGGACGCTGATTTCCTCCGGCCTGCCCGTGTACGGCTCCTGCGCCGGGATGATCATGCTGGCCGACCGGATCGAGAACCCGGCCATCTCGGCCACCGGGCAGGCGCAGCGCAGCTTTGGCGGGATCGACATGACGGTGCGGCGCAACGCGTTTGGCCGCCAGGTCGACTCCTTCGAGTCGGTGCTGGAATTTGCCGGACACAGCTTCGAGGCGGTGTTCATCCGCGCCCCCGAAGCGGTGCAGGTCGGCCCCGCCGTGCAGGTCCTGTCCACCGTCCCCGGCCAGAATCGGGCAGTTCACGATAGAATTGTTGCGGTACGACAGGAAAATTTATTGGCGACCTCATTTCATCCCGAGGTCACCGGCAGCAATGCCATCCACGAGTTTTTCATCCACATGACGCAAGGAGACGCTTAACACCATGGCAGGCCACTCCAAATGGGCAACCACCAAGCACAAGAAGGCTGCGATTGACGCCAAGCGCGCCAAGGCCTTCGCCAAGTACATCAAGGGCATCGAAGTTGCAGCCCGCACTGGTGGCCCCGACCCCGCCGGCAACCCGGCGCTGGAACTGGCCGTCTCCAAGGCCAAGAAGAACTCCGTGCCCAATGACAACATCGACCGCGCCATCAAGCGTGGTGCCGGGCTGACCGGTGAGGTCATCGACTACACCGAGATCATCTACGAAGCGCGCGGCCCGCAGGGTTCGGCGCTGCTGGTCGAATGCCTGACCGACAACAAGAACCGCGCCGCCTCCGAGGTGCGCGTGGCGATCACCCGCAACGGCGGGACCATCGCCGACCCGGGCAGCGTGAACTACCTGTTCTCCCGCAAGGGCGTAGTGCGCCTGCCGGTCGGGGAGCTGAGCGAGGACGACGTGCTGATGGCCGTGCTGGACGCCGGCGCCGAAGAGGTGCAGGAGGCCGACGGCAACTTTGAGGTGATCTCCGAGGCCGCGGACCTGCGTGCGGTGGCCACCGCCCTAGACGAGGCCGAGATCGAGTACGAGTCCGACGAGGTTGAGTTCCTGCCCTCCATGAAGGTGGAGCTGGACGTGGAGGCCGCGAAGAAGTTCGTGCGCCTGTTCGACGCCCTGGAGGAACTGGACGACGTGCAGAACGTATACACCAACGCGGACCTGTCCGACGAGGTCCAGGCCGCCCTGGCCGAGGACGAGTAGGGGCCGGCAGTCACTTGACGCTCCGCGTAGTCGGCATCGACCCCGGCCTGACCCGTTGCGGGCTGGCCGTGGTCGACGTCGAACCCAACCGCAAGGTCACCCTGGTGGACGTGTCGGTCGCCGGCACCCCGCCGGGCACCCCGCTGGACCGCCGGCTGCTGACGATCGCTGAGGCGATCGACGCCTGGCTGGAACAGCACCGCCCGGACGTGCTGGCCATCGAACGGGTGTTCTCCGCGGTCAGCGTGACCACCGTGATCGGCACCGCCCAGGCCTCTGGGGTGGTGATCACCGCTGCCGCCCGGCGCGGGATTCCGGTGGCGATGCACACCCCGACCGAGGTCAAGGCCGCGGTCACCGGCAGCGGGCAGGCGAACAAGAACTCGGTGGGCAAGATGGTCGCGAAGATCTGCCGGCTGGATTCCCCGCCCAAGCCCGCCGACGCGGCGGACGCGGTGGCCCTGGCCATCGCCCACGCCTGGCGCGGCGCGGCGGTCGGCTCCAACGCCTCGGCCTCCGCCGGGCGGGTCGGCTCCACCCAGCTGACCACCGCCCAGCAGGCCTGGATCGCCGCGGAGGCCTCGGCCAAGCGCCGCGGCACCGGACGCTAATCGATATTCGTACATATCTTCGATATGCTGGGGATGTCGACAAGGTATGCAAAGGAGTGGCATGATCAGCTCACTGTCCGGCCGGGTTGAGGCCGTGGCCCTGAACAACGCGGTCATCAACGTCAACGGGTTCGGGATGCTCATCAACGCCACCCCCCAAACGCTCTCGGGCCTGCAGGTCGGCAGCCAGGCCACCGTCTACACCTCCCTGGTGGTCCGTGAGGACTCGATGACCCTCTACGGCTTCGCCTCGGCCGAGGAGCGCGAGGTCTTCGAGGTGCTCACCTCCGTGTCCGGGATCGGCCCGCGCACCGGATTGGCGATCCTGGCCGTGCACAGCCCCGAGCAGGTGCGCGTGGCGGCCAACACGAAGGACACCGCCGCGTTCACCAAGGTCTCGGGCATCGGCCCCAAGGGTGCCAGCCGGATCGTGCTGGAGCTGAACGGGAAACTGGTGCCCACCGGCGCGGCCGCGGCCAACGGCGCCGCACCGGGCACCGCCGGGGTGTGGGAACCGCAGGTCATCGAGGCGCTCACCGGTCTGGGCTGGACCGAGAAGGACGCGAAGAACACCCTGGGCAAGCTGGCCAAGGCCTCCCCGGAAATCGTGGAAACCGGCAACGTGCCCGAAATCCTGCGCGCGGCCCTGCGCAGCATGTCCACCGGCGCCCGCGCCCGATAGGAATACAGCTAGGAACATGGCGTGAACGATTCCACCAAACTCACCGACGCCTCCAGCGGTGCCGAGGAACGCACCCTGGAGGCGGCACTGCGCCCGCGCAACTTCGACGACTTCGTCGGGCAGTCGCGGGTGCGCCAGCAGCTGTCCATGGTGCTGGAGGCCGCCCGCATCCGCGAACGCACCGCAGACCACGTGCTGCTCTCCGGCCCCCCGGGGCTGGGCAAGACCACCTTGTCGATGATCATCGCCTCGGAAATGAACGCCCCGCTGCGCATCTCCTCCGGCCCGGCCATCCAGCACGCCGGGGATCTGGCCGCGATCCTCTCCTCGCTGACCGAGGGGGAGGTGCTGTTCCTGGACGAGATCCACCGCATGTCCCGCCCGGCCGAGGAAATGCTGTACATGGCCATGGAGGACTTCCGCGTGGACATCATCGTGGGCAAGGGGGCCGGGGCCACCTCCATTCCGCTGGAGCTGCCGCCGTTCACCCTGGTGGGGGCGACCACCCGCGCCGGGCTGCTGCCCGGGCCGCTGCGCGACCGGTTCGGGTTCACCGGGCACCTGGAGTTCTACGCGGTCGACGAACTGGAACTGGTGCTGCGCCGCTCGGCGATGATGCTGGATTTGGCCGTCACCTCCACCGCGTTCACCGAAATCGCCTCCCGCTCGCGCGGCACCCCGCGCATCGCCAACCGGCTGCTGCGCCGGGTGCGGGACTGGGCGCTGGTCAACCGCCTGGAGCAGATCGACCAGCGGGCCGCGGCCGCGGCGCTGGACATGTACGAGGTCGACGTCAAGGGCCTGGACCGGCTGGACCGCTCCGTGCTGCAGGCCCTGTGCCAGAAGTTCGGCGGGGGACCGGTGGGCCTGTCCACGCTGGCGATCGCGGTGGGGGAGGAAACCGAAACGGTGGAAACCGTGGCCGAACCCTACCTGGTGCGCGAGGGCCTGATGGGACGCACCCCGCGCGGACGCATCGCAATGCCCGAGGCGTGGGAGCACCTGGGCCTGGCCGTGCCGAAGGACGCCCTGTTCGCCGGGGCGCAAAACTATGAATCCGATGAGGATTAGTCCTCTGCAGGCGTAAATGTGTTACCCCGCTGGCTTCAGCGACTAGACTGAAGTGGCCCGTGCCATGACCGCGAAACCGCGGTATGCCGGGCCACACGCTCTTTTTGTCGATTTGTTAGCAGGTATATTCGTGTACTCCGTGACGTTTGCAACGGCCGCCGCGGGCGGTTTCAACCCTTCGATGATCCTGATGGTCGGCCTGTTCGCCGTGCTGATCATCATGATGATCCGTGGACGCAAAAAGGTCAGCAAGCAGCAGGAGACGCTGAAGGAGAAGACCGTTCCCGGCGCCAAGGTGATGACCAACTCCGGGATCTTCGGCACCGTTGTGCGCATCGACGAGCAGGACCGGGTTGAACTAGAGGTCGCCCCGGGCACCGTGCTGACCGTGCACCGCCAGGCCATCGCCCAGTTCATCGAGCCCGAGGTGCAGACCGAGGCCCCGGCCGCCGGCACCGAGACCGCGGAAGAGACCCTGCGTCGCCTGGACGACGAGGGCAAGGACGAGCGCAACGCCTAATCCCCTTGGCCCCGTTTTGTGGGCTCACCGAAGTCTCCTCGATGAGAAAGCACTCTAGATGTCATCAATTGGACCTGTAAAACAGGCGCACCGGGCGTTGATCTGGCTGCTGGCGTTGACGATCATCGCCACCGGCATCCTTGTCGCCGGCGTCGCCACCGGCAAGACCAGCTTCGCCCCCAAACTCGCACTGGACCTGGAAGGCGGCACCCAGATGATCCTGGCCCCGCGGGTCCAGGGCGATGAAAGCATCGACCAGGACCAGCTGGACCAGGCGGTGGAGATCATCCGCCAGCGCGTGGACGGCAGCGGCGTCTCCGAGGCGGAGATCACCACCCAGTCCGGCAGCAACGTGGTCGTCTCGATGCCCGGCGTGCCGGACACCAAGACCCGCGAACTGATCCAGGCCTCGGCCAACATGGAGTTCCGCCCGGTGCTGATCACCGGCGCCTTCGAGGCCACCCCGAAGGAAGAACGCACCCCGGAAGCGGAGATCCCCAAGCCCGAGGGCAAGCCGGAGAACGCCTCGGACACCAACTGGATCAGCCCGCAGCTCTACAAGGACTTCGAGGCCTACGACTGCCCCAGCGAGCTGGACAAGCGCGAATCGACCACCCACGACCCGGATGAGCCGATGATTTCGTGCGACCCCCGGATGGGCGCGAAGTACATCCTGGGCCCGGTGGAAATCCCCGGCCAGGACATCTCCGACGCCTACGCGCAGATGACCCGCGGCGCACAGGGCGCGGTGACCGGCGACTGGGCCGTGGTCATCGAGTTCAACAGCGAAGGCACCAAGACCTTCTCGGACACCACCCAGCGTCTGGTCTCGCTGCAGGGTTCGCGCAACCAGTTCGCGATCGTGCTGGACGGCACCGTGATCTCCGCGCCGACCACCAACGCCGTCATCAGCGACGGGCGCCCGCAGATCACCGGCGGCTTCACCGAGGAGTCCGCCCAGGCGCTGGCCGAGCAGCTGAAGTACGGCGCACTGCCAATCAGCTTCGAGATCCAGTCCGAACAGCAGATCTCCGCCACCCTGGGCGCTGATCAGCTGCGCGGCGGGTTGATCGCCGGCGTCATCGGCCTGGTGCTGGTGTTCATCTACTCGCTCTTCCAGTACCGCGCCCTGGGCCTGGTCACCATCCTGTCGCTGCTGGCCTCCGGTGTGCTGACCTACCTGGCGCTGCTGCTGCTGGGCTGGACGATGAACTACCGGCTCTCGCTGGCCGGCGTGGCCGGCTTGATCGTGGCGATCGGCTTGATCGCCGACTCGTTCATCGTCTACTTCGAACGCGTGCGCGATGAGCTGCGCGAGGGCCGTCCGCTGGCGGGGGCCATCGACGTGGGCTGGGGACGGGCCCGGCGCACCATCCTGGTCTCCAAGGCCGTAAACCTGCTGGCCGCGGTGGTGCTGTACATCGTGGCGGTGGGCAACGTGCGCGGCTTCGCGTTCACCCTGGGCCTGACCGCGGTGATCGACCTGATCATCGTCTACGGGCTGACCCACCCGCTGCTGGTGGTGCTCTCGCGCACCAAGTTCTTCGCCGAGGGCCACCGCTGGTCCGGGCTGGACCCGTCGCTGCTGGGCGCGGTGCCGCTGTACCGCGGGGCCGGGCAGGTCCGCCGGTTCAACGAGAACGTCACCACGGCGCGCGGCAAGAAGAACACGAAGGCCGCCGCCGAGGCCACCCGCAGGATGACGATCGCCGAACGCCGGGCCGCCGAAGCGAACCGGGAGGAGAACAATGAATAAGCTCGCTCAATGGGGCAACGAACTCTACACCGGCAAGCGCTCCTACCCGTTCGTGGCCAAGCGCAAGCTGTGGTTCTCCATCGCCGTCGTGCTGATGGTGCTCTCCATCCTGGTGCCCGTGGTCAAGGGCGGGTTCAACCTGGGCATCGACTTCCGCGGTGGTTCGGAGTTCACCGTCTCGGCGGTGCAGAACACCGACGTGAAGCTCGGGGAGGACGCGGTCTCCGCCGCCGTCCCGGGCCAGGAGGCGACGGTCACCAACATCGCCCCGGGCACCATCCGGGTGCAGACCGACCGGCTCAGCGATGACCAGACCCTGGCCATCGGCGGGCAGCTGGCCGAGGCCTACGGGGTGAACGCGGACCACGTGACCAGCACGTTCATCGGCCCCACCTGGGGCCAGGACGTCTCACGCCAGGCCCTGTTCGGGCTGGTCGCGTTCGTGGTGCTGGTGACGCTGCTGATGGCCGCGTACTTCCGCACCTGGAAGATGTCGATCGCCGCGGTGATCGGGCTGATGACCGTGATTGTGGTGACCGCCGGGATCTACGGGCTCTCCGGCTTTGAGATCACCCCGAGCGCGATCATCGGCTTCCTGACCATCATGAGCTACTGCCTCTATGACACGGTGGTGGTCTTCGACAAGGTTAGGGAAAACACGCTGAACTTCGCCAAGGAGGACCAGCGCACGTTCAACGAGCTGGTGAACCTGGCGGTAAACCAGACCCTGGTGCGTTCGATCAACACCTCGGTGGTGGCGGTGCTGCCGGTCGCGGCGATCCTGTTCATCGGCTCCTACCTGCTGGGTGCCGGTACGCTCAAGGACCTGTCGCTGGCGCTGTTCATCGGCCTGATCGTCTCGGCGCTGTCCACGCTGTTCGTGCAGGCCCCGATGTACTCCTGGCTGCGGCGCAACGAGCCCGAAGTCATCGCCCAGCGCGAACGGCTGCTGGCCTCCCGCTAACCCCGCACCCGTAAGAAACGCCGCCGATTCGCGTGAATCGGCGGCGTTTCGCGTTTCCAGGCAAGGGGAGCATAATTAGTTGTCACCGCGCGAACGTGCTATAAACAATGGATTAAGCACAACGTGTCACGCCGGTGCAAGACCCCGCACTGGCGCACTCGCGGTTAACCACCTGCCGGCCGGACGCTTCCCGGGCAGGGCCGCTACCGGACGGGAAGGAGTTGGGCATGGCATCAGCTAACCTCAACAATTCAAGGCGACGTTCCATCTCACGTCTGGTGCGCTTCCCGGGACGGGGCACCACCGCGAACACCTCACCAACCCTGGAACCGCTGCTGCGCACGGTCAAGTCCAAGCACCCCAAGGCGGACCTGGACCTGCTGGTGCGCGCCTACCAGGTCGCCGAGAAATACCACGAGGGCCAGAAACGCAAGAGCGGGGACCCGTACATCACCCACCCGGTGGCGGTGGCCACCATCCTGGCCGAAATGGGCATGACCGGGGCGATCCTGGCCGCGGCGCTGCTGCACGACACGGTGGAGGACACCGACTACTCCCTGGAGCAGGTCACCAAGGACTTCTCCGAGGAAATCGCGATGCTGGTCGACGGGGTCACCAAGCTGGACAAGGTCACCTACGGGGAGGCCGCCCCGGCCGAAACGGTGCGCAAGATGGTCATCGCCATGTCCCGCGACATCCGGGTGCTGCTGATCAAGCTGGCCGACCGGCTGCACAACGCGCGCACCTGGCGCTACGTCTCCCCGGAGTCCAGCTCGCGCAAGGCGAAGGAAACCCTGGAGATCTTCGCCCCGCTGGCCCACCGGCTGGGCATGAACACCGTGAAGTGGGAGCTGGAGGACCTCTCCTTCGCCGCGCTGCACCCCAAGGTGTACCAGGAGATCGTGCGGATGGTGGGGGACCGCACCCCGGAGCGGGAGAAGTACCTGGGCAACGTGCGCGCCATGCTGGCCAACGAGCTGACCACCCAGGGCATCCAGGCCGAGGTCTCGGGCCGTCCGAAGCACTACTACTCGATCTACCAGAAGATGATCGTGCGCGGCAAGGACTTCGATGACATCCACGACCTGATGGGCGTGCGCATCCTGGTGGACTCGGTCAAGGACTGCTACGGGGCGCTGGGCGTGGTGCACACCGAGTGGAACCCACTGCCGGGCCGCTTCAAGGACTACATCGCGATGCCCAAGCTGAACCTCTACCAGTCGCTGCACACCACGGTGATGGGCCCGGACGGCAAGCCGGTGGAGATCCAGATCCGCACCCACCAGATGCACGTGCGCGCCGAATACGGTGTGGCCGCCCACTTCCAGTACAAGCACGGCAACGCCGACAACTCCGCACTCTCACCCGAGCAGAACATGGACTGGCTGCGTTCGCTCATGGAGTGGCAGGCCGACACCGAGGACTCCGAGGAGTTCCTGGACGGGCTGCGCTATTCGATCTCCTCCAACGAGGTCTACGTCTTCACCCCCAAGGGCGACATCATGTCGCTGCCAGCCGGATCCACCCCGGTGGACTTCGCCTACTCGGTGCACACCGACGTCGGGCACCGCACCATCGGCTCCCGGGTCAACGGCAAACTCGTGCCGCTGCACACCGAGCTGAAGCAGGGGGACGTGGTGGAGGTGTTCACCTCCAAGGCCGAGGGGGCCGGACCCTCCCAGGACTGGCAGAACTTCGTGCAGTCCGCCCGCGCCAAGGCCAAGATCCGCCAGTTCTTCTCCAAGGAACGGCGTGAGGAGGCCATCGAAAAGGGCAAGGAGCTGCTGACCAAGGAGCTGCGGCGCAACCAGCTGCCGCTGCAGAAGATGATGACCCACGAGCTGCTCACCGCGGTGGCCACCGGGCTGCACCACCAGGACATCTCGGCGCTCTACCAGTCGGTGGGCGACGGGCACACCAGCGCCCAGAACGTCATCGAGCACCTCACCGCGCTGATCGGCCCGCCGGAGTCCGAGCAGGTGGAGGAGGAGGCCCCGGTCGCCCCCGTGGTCTCCAAACCCACCACCGGCAACGATGCCGGCGTGGTGGTCGAAGGGCTGGGCGATGTGCTGGTCAAGCTGGCCCGCTGCTGCTCACCGGTCCCACCGGATGAGATCACCGGGTTCGTCACCCGCGGCTCGGGAATCTCCGTGCACCGCTCCGACTGCCTGAACCTGGCGCAGCTGAAGGAGCAGACCGACCGGATCGTGGCGGTGTCCTGGGCGGACAAGCATTCGGGGGTGTTCCGGGTGGAGATCATCGTGGAGGCGCTGGACCGCAAGTCGCTGCTTTCCGACGTCACCCGGATCCTGGCCGAAAACCACCTGAGCATCCTCTCGGCCAGCGTGCAGACCACGCGGGAGCGGGTGGCGATCTCCCGCTTCTCCTTCGAAATGGGCGACCCCAAGTTCCTCACCCACGTGCTGAACCAGGTGCGGCGCATCGACGGGGTGTACGACGTGTACCGCACCACTGCCAGCTCCCGGCGCTAAAGGGCCCCGCCACGGGCCGCTGCAGCCCACACACCGGCCCTCAGGCGGCCTGGGGCTGCATCGACTCCACCAGGCGCAGCCCGCGCTGCACCGGGGAACTGCCCGGCATGCGGTTCAGGCGCTGCAGCACCGCCTGAAGGTGCAGGTACGGGTCCTGCAGGCGCTGGATGCGATCCAGCGCCTCGACCACGATCGGCAGCGGGTCGTGGCAGGCCATGTCGCACACGGTGCGCAGCAGGCTGGTCACCGGGACCGGGCCGCGCACCAGCACCTCATCGGGCTCCAGCTGCAGCTGCATGAACTCATAGGGCAACCCGAAACTGGAGGGCACCGGCCGGCGGTAGACCGGGCTGCTGATGCCCATGCTGGTCGGGGAGGGAACCAGGCCATGGATCCACCCGGCCGCGGAGCGGCAGAACACCTCCCCGGGCCGCAGCCGCCGCCCGGCGACAAAGTGGGCGATCTGCGCCCGAACGCTCGCGTCGTAGCGGTGGCTGACATCCAGGTAGTGCCCGGGCAGGGTTTCGCGCAGGTAGCCGCGTGAGACCATCGCCCCCAGCTCGTTGCGGGTAAAGGGCTGGCCAATAACGAACAGGTCTTCGGGGATGCGCAGCGCCGCCGGGCGCTGCCTAGTAGTTTTTTCCATGCTGCTACTGAAACAGATTGCCCGCCGCTGTGGCAGGTGAAGTGCCCGGCTGTGGATTACCGGGACAGGCCAGCGCAGCGCGCCGGAAAGAACAAGGGGAGTAAACGCGAACCGCCCACCGCAGGTGCTGCCTGCGGTGGGCGGTTCAAGGCTGCTGGCAGCCTACTGGAAGTCGGCGGCCGACTTCTCCAGGGTGTTCAGCCACATGCGGCGGGCGTCCAGCGCCTCCTGGGCCGCGGCGATCTTCTTCTCGTTGCCCTTCTTCTTGGCCTGCTCCAGGTCCTCCTCCAACTGGGCAATGGTGTCCTGCAGCTGGGAGAGCATCGAGTTGGAACGGGCCTTGGTTTCCGGGTTGGAACGGCGCCACTGCTCGTCCTCGGCATTGCGCACCGCGTCCTCCACGTGGCGCAGCGCCGCCTCCACCCGCTGCAGGTCCCCGCGCGGCACCTTGCCGGCGGCTTCCCAGCGGTCGCGGATGGATTCCAGGGACTTCTTCGCGGCGTTCAGGTCCTTGATCGGCAGCAGTGCGCGGGCTTCCTCCAGCAGCGCCTCCTTGACCACCAGGTTCTCCCGGAAACTGGCGTCGACCTTCGCGTTCTGCTCGGCACGGGCCTGGAAGAACACGTCCTGCGCGGCGCGGAAGCGGCCCCACAGTGCGTCGTCGTCCTTGCGCGAAGCGCGGCGCGACTTCTTCCACTCGTCCATCAGCTTGCGGTACTCGGCGGCGGTGCCGGCCCAGTCGGTGGAATTCTGCAGCGCCTCGGCGCGCTCGATCAGCGCCTCCTTGACCTTCTTCGCCTCGGCGTTCTGCGCATCAAGCTGCGAGAAGTAGGCGCGGCGGTGGCGGTCAAAGGTGGTGCGGGCGGCACGGAAGCGCTTCCACAGCGCGTCCTCGGTGGAGCGCGGCAGGCGCACGGAGGAGCGCTGGGCTTCCTTCCACGCGTCGAACAGGCCGTTCATGGTCTGCGAGGCGGTCTTCCACTGGATCTGCTCCGGGTTCTTCCCCGCCAGCTCCTCGGCCTGCACGACGATGCCCTCACGGATCTTCTGCTGCTCGGCCCGGGCCTGCTCGGTGGCGCGGCGCTGCTCCTTGCCCAGGGACTCCACGGCGGTGCGCAGGGTTTCCAGGCGGGTCTCCAGGGCGGCGATGTCGCCGACCATGGCGCGTTCGGAGACCAGGGCGGCGATGGAGTCGATGGTCTTGGCCATGTCGCCGCTGGGCGCCTTGGCCGCGACGCGCTGCTCGAGCAGCATCATCTGCGAGACCACGTCGTCGTACTTGCGCACGAAGTAGGCCAGCGCCTCATCCTCGGTGGCATCCGGGTACTGGCCCACCGGGTGTTCGGTGCCGTCGATGATGACGAACACGTGGCCGTCCTCGGTGACGCGGGCAAACTTGCGCGCCTCATCCAGGGGAGTGGAGTGGTCGGCCGGGGCCGGGGCCGGGGCCGGGGCCGGGGCCGGGGCCGCCGGGGCTACGGCGGGCTTGGCCGCGGGCGCACCGACAGGCTTCGCGGCGGGTGCCACGGCCTGCGGGGTCGGGGTTATCTGGTTGTCGTCGGATTTCTGACTGGTGGTCACCGCTGAAACTCTTTCACTAACTGAGCACTTGCTTCTAGTAACTCTACCCGTGGCCCCGCTTTCTTTGTAAGCGGATACGCGCAGTATTCTGTTCTATTGCGGCCTAAAATAGGACTTGGCCGCAAACGAACTAAGGAGTTTCATGGCACGCAAGGCCTCATTGTCCGGTTTTCCCGAATGGCTTCCCGCCGAACGCGTGGTTGAACAGCATGTGCTGGACACCCTGCGCCGGGTTTTCGAACTGCACGGTTTTGCGAACATCGAGACCCGTGCGGTCGAAACCCGGGCGCAGCTGCTGCGCAAGGGCGAGATCGACAAGGAGGTCTACGGCCTCTCCCGCCTGGCCGCGGACCCGGAGGAGGAGAAGAACGACCCCAACGCGCTGGCCCTGCACTTCGACTTGACCGTGCCCTTTGCCCGCTACGTGGTGGAGAACGCCGGCCACCTGGCCTTCCCGTTCCGCCGCTACCAGATGCAGAAGGTCTGGCGCGGGGAACGCCCGCAGGACGGACGCTTCCGCGAGTTCACCCAGGCGGACATTGACGTGGTCGGCGACGGGTCGCTGCCGTTCAGCTACGACGTGGAGCTGGCGCTGACGATCGCCGATGCCCTCTCCGCGCTGCCGATCGGGGACTTCCGGCTGCGGGTGAACAACCGCAAGCTGGCCGAGGGCTTCTACCGCGGCCTGGGCCTGGAGGATCCGGACGCGGTGCTGCGGGCAATCGACAAGCTGGAGAAGATCGGGGCCGAGAAGGTCGCCGAAATCCTGACCACCGAGGTGGGCGCCACCGCGGCCCAGGCGCAGGCCGCCCTGGACCTGGCCGGGATCTGCACCGCGGACACCTCCTTCGTGGAGCAGGTGCGCGCCCTGGGCGTGGAGCACGAGCTGCTGGAAACCGGGCTGGACGAGCTCTCCCAGGTGATTGCCGCCGCCTCCAGGCGCGCCCCGGGCAACGTCGTCGCCGACCTGTCCATCGCCCGCGGCCTGGATTACTACACCGGCACCGTGTACGAGACCGTGCTGGTGGGCCACGAGTCCCTGGGCTCGATCTGCTCCGGCGGACGCTACGAGTCGCTGGCCTCCAAGGGCAAGAAGACCTACCCGGGGGTGGGCCTGTCCATCGGGGTGACCCGCCTGGTTTCGCGCATCCTGGCCGAGGAGCTGGTCACCGCGGCCCGCTCGGTGCCGTCGGTGGTTTATGTGACCTTGGCCAACGACGAGGCGTGGCACGAGGCCCAGGACGTGGCCGCGGCGCTGCGTGAGCGCGGGATCGCCTGCGAGGTGGCGGCCAGCGCCGAAAAGTTCGGCAAGCAGATCAAGTACGCTGATCGCCGCGGGATTCCCTTCGTGTGGTTCACCCACGCCGATGGCACCCACGAGGTGAAGGACATCCGCTCCGGCGAGCAGCTCAGCGCCGACCCGGCCAGCTGGACCCCGCCGGCCGAGGACCTGACAAATGTTGTCAGCTAGCGCCGTGCACTAAACTCACACGTAGAAAACCCCACGGGTGGCTGGCGACAATATCCCCGCCGGCCACCCTGCTTCACAGGATTTCCCCTTTTTCGACTGAAAGGACCGTAGTGCTACGCACTCATCAGCTGGGCGAACTAAGCGCCGAGCACATTGGACAGCAGGTCACCCTCACCGGCTGGGTCGCACGTCGTCGCGATCACGGCGGTGTCGCGTTCCTGGATCTGCGCGACGCCTCGGGCATCGCCCAGGTCGTGGTGCGCGACGAGGAGGACTTCCACCCGCTGCGCAATGAGTTCGTGCTGAAGGTGACCGGTAAGGTCGAACGCCGCCCCGAGGGCAATGAGAACCCGGCCATCCCGACCGGTGAGATCGAAGTCCTGGCCGATGAGGTTGAGGTGCTGAACACCTCCGCGCCGCTGCCGTTCCAGATCGACGAGCACGTCGAGGTCGGCGAGGAGGCGCGTCTGCGCCACCGCTACCTTGACCTGCGCCGCCCGGGCCCGGCCAAGGCGCTGCGCCTGCGTTCGGAAGCGAACCGGATCGCCCGCAACCTGCTGCACGACCAGGGCTATGTGGAGATCGAAACCCCGACGCTGACCCGCTCCACCCCGGAAGGCGCCCGCGACTTCGTGGTCCCGGCCCGCCTGTCCCCGGGCAGCTGGTACGCCCTGCCGCAGTCCCCGCAGCTGTTCAAGCAGCTGCTGCAGGTCGGCGGCTTTGAGAAGTACTACCAGATCGCCCGCTGCTACCGCGATGAGGACTTCCGCGCGGACCGCCAGCCGGAGTTCACCCAGCTGGACATCGAGGCCTCGTTCGTCGAGGAAGACGACATCATCGCGCTGGGTGAGGCGCTGGTCAAGGAACTGTGGGCGCTGATCGACGTGCAGATCCCGACCCCGATCCGCCGCATGTCCTACGCCGAGGCGATGGCCAAGTACGGCAGCGACAAGCCGGACCTGCGTTTCGGCCTGGAGCTGAGCGAGATGACCGAGTACTTCGCCAACACCAGCTTCAAGGTGTTCCAGGCGGACTACGTCGGCGCCGTGGTCATGCCCGGCGGGGCCTCCCAGCCGCGCCGCACCCTGGATGCCTGGCAGGAATTCGCCAAGCAGCGCGGCGCCAAGGGCCTGGCCTACGTGCTGATCAAGGAAGACGGGGAGCTGGCCGGCCCGGTGGCCAAGAACCTGTCCGATGAGGAGAAGGCGGGCCTGGCCGAGGCCACCGGCGCGAAGGCCGGGGACTGCATCTTCTTCTCCGCCGGGGACAAGGCCGAAGCGCGCGCCCTGCTCGGCGCGGTGCGCGTGGAAATCGGTCACCGCACCGGCCTGATCAAGGACGGGGACTGGGCGTTCGTGTGGGTCGTGGACGCGCCGATGTTCGAGCCGGCCTCCGCCGCCGTGGCCTCCGGGGATGTGGCCGTGGGCGCCGGTGCCTGGACTGCGGTGCACCACGCCTTCACCAGCCCGAAGCCCGAGTTCATGGACACCTTCGACACCGACCCGGGTTCGGCCCTGTCCTACGCCTACGACATCGTCTGCAACGGCAACGAGATCGGCGGCGGTTCGATCCGTATCCACGACCGCGAGGTGCAGGAACGCGTCTTCAAGGTCATGGGCGTTTCCCAGGAGCAGGCGCAGACCCAGTTCGGCTTCCTGCTGGAGGGCTTCAAGTACGGCGCCCCGCCGCACGGCGGCATCGCCTTCGGCTGGGACCGCGTGCTGCAGCTGCTGACCGGTTCGGAGTCGATCCGCGACGTCATCGCCTTCCCGAAGACCGGTGGCGGCTTCGACCCGCTGACCGCCGCCCCGGGTTTTCCTGTCCCCGCACCTGCCCGCCGGCTCCCGGGTGGAGGGCTGGCCATACTCCGAATTATCAACTAGGTTGGAAATTGACCTACTGAGGGAGGATGCCCGTGGCCCGCAAGATTCGACGCACCGCCAGCGATGCGGTGTTGGAGCAATGGCCCGCGGCCTACCGCGACTGGGTCAGCCAGTTCCACTTCCGGCTGGTGTGGGGCGGGTTGGATGACGCGCAGGCCGCCGCGGAGCTGGAGCGCCAGCTGCAGGCCGTGCGCGACAGCGGTGAGGACCCCGCGGGGCTGCTGGGGGAACCGAACCGGTTCGGGCAGCAGCGGGCTGCGAGCCTGCTGGATCAGACCCAGCGCCTGGAACGCGACCTGCCGGTCTTCCGGGGGAGCCAGCTGCTGCGGATCATCTCCTACCTGTGCTTCGGGCTGTTCGTGCTGGCCGCGGTGTTCCTGGGGTTCCGCGACGGATGGCTGCACCACAGTTGGCAGCTGTGGCAGGGCTTGTGCTTCCTGGTTGTCCCGTGGTGTGCGGCGCTTGGCTTGTGGGGGTGGATCAGTTTCCGGATGGGCAGGCTGCGCACCGCCGCCGCCTGCTGGACCGGTGCGGCGATCGCCCTGGTGGCCTTTGGCTGGCTGGTCTCGGTGCTGGACACCGAGCGGGTCCTTCCCGTGGCGAACCTGGTGGTGGGCCTCGGGGCGGCCGGGATGATCGTGCTCACCGCCGTGCTGCCGCGGCGCGAACCGGCGGCGCAGGACGATCCGGTGCTCGGCGACGAGCAGTGGTTCACCGCCCTGGAGCGAATCCTGCGCGGACGCTACCTCTTCACCCGCGCCCAGGCACGCGCCGAAGTGGCGCAGCTGCGCGCCCACCTGCAGCAGCAGGATGCCGAGGGTAAGGACGAGCCGCCAATGAGCAGGCGTGCCGAGGGCGGCGCGCGACGGGAATTTGGGCCGGTCGCCGGCTACGCCACGATCCTGGCAGCCACCTGCCGGTCCTCGATCGTGCGGCAGCTGCGGCTGCGCAGCCTGGCGCTGATCGTGACGCTGGTGTTCTACGGCTGGGTCATCCTCACCACGTGGTTCGATGAGGGGCCCGGCTTTGGCGCCTGGGTCATGAGCGCCGCCTGGCTGATGGTGTTGATCCTGATGCTGCGCGACCTGATGCCGCACCGCCGCCAGCAGGCCATTGCCAGCATGGCGAGGCGGCGACGCCAGGACGCCGCCGCCCAGGAACGAGCACTGGGCGGGCACGATGACTGAGGCGCGCCCCGAGCTGCCGGGCTCCTGGCAACGCGCTGTCCTGCCCCTGCTGCTGCTGAGCGAGCTGCAGCAGGGCCGACGCCACGGCTACGCGCTGGGCAAGGCGCTGCAGCAGCGTGGCCTGGATCCGGTCAAGGGGGCCACCCTGTATCCGGCGTTGGCCAAGCTCGAGGAGCGCGGGGAGGTTGCGGCTTCCTGGGAGGAGGGCAGCGGTGGGCCCGGCCGCAAGGTCTACGAGCTGACCTCCCGGGGACGCGAAGCGCTGGCGCACTACCTGCTGGCCTTCGACCGCCTGACCCGCATCGTCGCGGTGCAGGTACCAGAGGCACACCGTGCGCAGGAACAGGGGCAGTCGGGCTGAGCGGCTGGCCGGTCCATAGATGCCTGATGCGCGGGGCTTGGTGACCGGCCCGGGGGGACGGTGAACGCCGGCTTAGGCAGCCTTCCAATAGGTGTTGCGCCGCGGAATCTGCAATGGGTCGATGTGCTTGGGATACAGCACATGGGGCAGTCCCTTGTACCGGATGATCTTGAACAATCCGGCATGCACATCGGCGTGGTGTCCCTTGCAGGCGCCGGCGCCCTTGTCCACACTGGTTGGACAGCATCCGGCCCAGCCCCCATCCTCGTAGTGGTGGGCCTCCACCAGTTCCGGGGGCACCGTGCATCCGGGCACAATGCAGCCCCCGTCCCTGGCGATGATGATCTTGCGCTGCACCGTGTTGTACAGCCTTTGGGATCTGCCAACGTCCAGCACCTGCCCCAGGGAGTTGAACATCATCGGGATCAGGCGTGCCTGGCACAACAGGAGGCGCAGTTCCGTGGCCCCGATCCGCTGGCCGTGGGCGGTGACGCCCTTGGCTTGAGCCAGATTCAGCAGGCTGTCATAGTCCAGGTGCACCACCACTTCGGGGGTGACGGTCTTGGTCTTGCCGGTTCCGTCCATGCTTTGCGACAGCAGGGCCACCAGGGCGTTCAGTCGGCGGCGTGCGGCGCTGACCTCCGGCGCCGTGAAGTCCGGTTCCGGTGTTTGGGCTGCTGCCGGTGCCGGGGGAGCTTGAGCCGGATCGCTTGCAGCTGGGGGACCGGCGTCGGGGTCAACGGCCCACTGCGGCGGTGGCTGGTCGGCGCGCAGCCAGTCCGGATCCGGGACCAGGGGAGCAGGATCCGCTGCCCCGTCCGCTCCGGTTGACCCATTGGCTGGTGTGGCCGCCGGGGATGCTGCACTGCCTTTCGCCTCGCTGGGGCCACCGGGGGCCGATGGTGCCGGCTGGTTGCAGGAATCCAGTTCCTTCCCCGTCATGCCCCGGTCCTTGGCCGAACCGGTGCCGCTGGCCTGCGCGGCGGCACCGTCGGCGGCGATACGGGCCGCGGTTCCGGCCTGGGTACGCCAGTTATCGGCCTGCGCGATCAGCGAGCGAATGCGTTCGGCGTCCGCTCCCACGGCGCGGATCACAAACTCCTGCACCCCGTGGCGGGTGGGCCGCACAAACAGGCCCAGCT
The DNA here is from genome assembly GCF_005774635.1 of Glutamicibacter sp. V16R2B1. Lineage (NCBI taxonomy): Bacteria > Bacillati > Actinomycetota > Actinomycetes > Micrococcales > Micrococcaceae > Glutamicibacter > Glutamicibacter sp. V16R2B1. The sequence continues at coordinate 259,931 of NZ_VATX01000005.1, read as the reverse complement.
CCGGCGGGATGTTCTCCCCGTTGGCTTCCCGGTACTCGGTGACCAGGGCGCCGAGCTTCTTCTTCGCGGTGCGCTGCTCCTCAGCGCGCAGGATCGCGGCCGCGTGCCCGTTGAAGATTTCATCGGGGGCCTCAAGCCTCTCCAGAGCGCGGGCTGCCTGCGCCACCTGCCGCCGGTCGATCGACGGGTCGCGGTACACCCCGGCCAGCCGTTCGAAGCGCGGATTGCAGCGGGTGCCCTCCATGGTCCGCCGCCCCACCAGCCGGTGAGCGTCGGCGATGCGTCCGGCCGCCTCGTGATAGTCGATGTTCAGCCACGCGGCCAGCAGGTTCGCGGTGTCCTTGTAGCAGGTGCGCCCGCGCACCCGTTGGGCCGGGGACTGGAAGTTGGTGGTGCCCGCGGCCAGGGCGTCGTACTCCTGCAAAGTCAGCGAGTGCGCGCCGGCCAGTTCGGCGTCCAGCGCCACTTCCAGCTGCTCACCGTGGATCAGCCAGGCGAACTGTTCAACGAGCTTGGCGTGGGCCAGCACCAGGCGCGGATCGTGGTGGCAGTGCACCAGACGGCCCAGGGCGGTGAACAGCGCAAGGCACAGGCGACCCAGTTCCAGGATCATGCCCGCCGAGAGCCGGCTGCCCAGCTCGGTGGAGGCGCGGCGCAGCGTGGCAAGCGCCGTGGCCAGTGATTGCGTGTTCATGCCTCCCAGCGTGCCCGCTGCGGGCACGCTGCGGGGTGGTGGCCTGAAAATTGTGGACAACTATTTGTGGGGTCCCCCGCCTACCCACCCACGAGTGCCCGCCCCATGAGTCCGTTCCTGGGTACCTGCCCACACGAGCCCGCCCACTGGAGTCGGCCGAGCAGGCCTGCCCCGTACGGTCCGTCCAGCGCTGCACGAACCAGGCCTGGACATGGCCCGGGCAGTGCCGGGAGCCGGAGGCTAGGGCAGGTCGGCAGAATCCACCAGCAGGGTCACCGGACCGGAGTTGGTCAGCGAAACCTCCATCATCGCCCCGAAGCGCCCGGTGGCGACCTCTGCGCCCAGCTCGCGCAGGTAGGAGACGAAGTAGTCGTACAGCGGTTCGCTGTGCGCCCCGCCGGCGGCCTGCGTCCAGGATGGGCGCCGGCCCTTGCGCACCGAGCCGTAGAGCGTGAACTGGCTGATCACCAGCAGCGGCGCGTTCTGGGACTCGGCGCTGGTTTCCCCCTCCAGGATGCGCAGCCGGTAGATTTTCTCGGCGACCTTGCGCGCGGTGGCCTGGTCGTCCTCGTGGGTGATGCCCAGCAGCACCACCAGTCCCGGGGCGCCCAGTTCACCGACCACCGCCCCCTCCACCTCGACCTTGGCCTGGCTGGCTACCTGCACAACGGCGCGCATACTGTCCCTTCGCTTGGTACTGCTTCTGACGGCTGGTTCCACCGCTGATTCCGCGGCTGAGCTGCGGGCAGGCCGCGCGGGTGATCCGCGGCGGCCGGGGCGGGTGGGCCCCGGTGGCTGCCCGTACCAGAGTATCGGTAGGGTGGAGTGGTGAACGATTTGCTCGATGGGCTGAACGATGAACCGGTCAAACGCCCGCGGCCCCCGCTGGCGGTGCGGATGCGCCCGCGCACCCTGGATGAGCTGGTCGGCCAGCAGCACCTGCTCGGTCCCGGCTCCCCGCTGCGCCAGCTGGCCGAGTCCCCGTCCACCGGGCCCTCCGGTCCGGCCAGCGTGATCCTCTACGGCCCGCCGGGGATCGGCAAGACCACCATCGCGCACGTGATCGCCCGGGCCACGGACCGCAAGTTCGTGGAGCTTTCGGCGATCACCGCCGGGGTGAAGGATGTGCGCCGGGTGATGGAGCAGGCCAAGGACGACCGGGACCTGCGCGGGATGACCACGGTCCTGTTCCTCGATGAGATCCACCGCTTCAACAAGGCCCAGCAGGATGCGCTGCTGCCCGGGGTGGAGAACCGCCAGGTGGTGCTGGTGGCCGCGACCACCGAAAACCCGTCGTTCTCGGTGATTTCCCCGCTGCTTTCGCGCTCGCTGCTGCTGACCCTGCGTCCGCTGGAGGAGGGGGACATCACCGCCCTGCTCACCCGCGCGGTGGCCGATGAGCGCGGGTTCAATAATGAGGTGGCGCTGCCCGATGAGCAGCGGGAGACGATCGTGCGCCTGGCCCAGGGCGATGCCCGCCGCGCGCTGACCGTGCTGGAGGCGGCCGCCGCGGTGGCCTGGAACGCGGCCGGGCCGAACCCGCAGCCGCCGGTGGTGATCGAGCAGGGGCACGTGCACCTGGCCATGGACCAGGCGGTGGCCCGCTACGACCGGGACGGGGACCAGCACTACGACATCATCAGCGCGTTCATCAAGTCGATCCGCGGCTCGGACGTGGACGCGGCGCTGCACTACCTGGCCCGGATGCTGCATGCGGGAGAGGACCCGCGCTTCATCGCCCGGCGGCTGATGATCAGCGCCAGCGAGGACATCGGGATGGCCGATCCCACCGCGCTGCCGCTGGCGGTGGCCGCCGCCCAGTCGGTGCAGCTGACCGGGATGCCCGAGGCGCGGATCATGCTCGGGCAGGCGACCGTGCACCTGGCCACCGCCCCGAAGTCCAACGCCTCCTACCTGGCCATCAACCAGGCGCTGGCCGACGTGCAGGCCGGCAAGGGCGCGAAGGTGCCCGACCACCTGCGCGACGCCCACTACCCGGGGGCCAAGGCGCTGGGGCACGGGGTGGGCTACATCTACTCCCACGACGCCCCGCATTCGATCGCCACCCAGCAGTACGCCCCCGATGACCTGGCCGGGGTGAACTACTACACGCCCACCGCCAACGGCGCGGAGAAGCCGATCGCCGACCGGCTGGCCCGGCTGCGGGCGATCATCCGCGGCAAGCGCTGAACCGGCCCGGAGCCCACCGAACCCCGGGCCCGCAGTCCAACCGCGTCCCGGCCGCGCGCGGATGCGAGCTTGCTTACACCCCGTCGGCCCGATCCGCAGCGATGCCCACGGGCCGGGGTGAAGGGTGTAAACTTGATCCTTGGCTGGCAAGCCGCGCCCCCGGGCGTGGTTGCAGTGCTCACCGGGATGCGACGCCCCACCACTCTCCACCCTGGAGGCCAGTTACCATCCGTCGCTAAACAGAAGAGGACACATTTATGGCTAACGCCCGTGCCCGCCGTACCGTGCGCCTGTCGCGCGCACTTGGCATTGCACTGACCCCGAAGGCTGAGAAGTACATGGAGCGCCGTCCGTACGGCCCCGGTCAGCATGGTCGTGCCCGCAAGAAGCAGGACAGCGACTACGCAGTGCGTCTGCGCGAGAAGCAGCGTCTGCGCGCCCAGTACGGCATCCGCGAAGTCCAGATGCTCAACGCCTTCAAGGAAGCCAAGCGCCTTGGCGGGGAGACCGGCGGCAACCTGCTGGCCCTGCTCGAGTCCCGCCTGGACGCCCTGGTGCTGCGTGCCGGCTTCGCCCGCACCATCCAGCAGGCCCGCCAGCTGGTCGTGCACCGCCACATCATGGTCAACGGCCAGCGTGTGGACCGCCCCTCGTTCAAGGTGAAGCCGGGTCAGGTGATCCACGTTCACGAGAAGAGCGAGAAGATGGTTCCGTTCCAGATGGCCGCCGCTGGCGAGCACGCACAGGTGCTGCCGGCCGTTCCGGGCTACCTGGACGTGAAGCTGGAATCGCTGCAGGCCACCTACGTGCGCCTGCCCGAGCGCTCGGAGATCCCGGTGACCTGCGAAGAGAACCTCGTGGTCGAGTACTACGCACGCTAGGCCACCCGCCACGTGTGCGCCGATGGCCCGCAACCGTCCACGGTTGCGGGCCATCGGTCCTTAACTACCTGTTCGGCCAATCGGTTCGATAAGGTGGACTGGCACCGAAGAACAACAGCAGAAGAGGAAGCTCATGTCGGGTTCGGATATTGCAGGTCTCATCGCCGCCGGCGTCTTCGCCATCCTGGTGGCGTTGCTGGCGGTCCCCATCATCAAGTTGGGAAAGGTTTTCGATGAGCTGCGCGACTCGATCAAGGACCTGTCCGACGGCACCACCCCGCTGATCGGGGAAGTGGCCAACACCGTGGCCACCACGAACGACCAGCTGAAGAAGGTCGACGCGATCACCTCCAACGTTTCGGACGCCACCGCGAACGCCTCGGCGCTGTCCTCGCTGGCGGCCGCCACCCTGGGCAAGCCGCTGATCAAGGTCGCCGCCTTCACCTCCGGGGTGAAGGCCGCGATGAACACCAAGCCGCGCGGCACCGGCCGCCGCAGCCGTTAGGAGTCAGGCATGAAGAAGCTGATGTGGGTCGCCATTGGTGTCGGCGTGGGCATCCTGGCCACCCGGAAGTACACCGACATCTCCTCCGGCAGCGCGCTGAACCGGCAGGTGGGCAAGTACGCCGACAACATCGCGGATGTGGCCGCCGCCTTCCGTGAGGGCATGCACAGCCGCGAACAGGAACTGCGCTCCGCGTTGGGCGTGGAAGAGAACACTATGAAGGGATCGTCCTCAGCACGATGAAAACGCAGGAAATTGCCCGCCGCTGGATCGACTTTTTCGTTTCGAAGGGTCACACCGCGGTTCCCAGCGCCTCGCTGGTCTCCACCGACCCGTCACTGCTGTTCACGGTGGCCGGCATGGTCCCGTTCATCCCCTACCTGACCGCCGTTGAGGAACCGCCCTACAGCCGCGCCACTTCCGTGCAGAAGTGCATCCGCACCGCGGACATCGAAGAGGTCGGCAAGACCGTGCGCCACGGCACCTTCTTCCAGATGTGCGGCAACTTCTCCTTCGGGGACTACTTCAAGGAAGAGGCGATCACCTTCGCCTGGGAGCTGCTGACCAACCCGGTCGCCGAGGGCGGCTACGGGCTGGACCCGCAGCGGCTGTGGGTCACCGTCTACGAGGACGGCGAGGAGCGCGACGAGGAAGCCCGGCGCATCTGGGAAGAGAAGATCGGCCTGCCGCGCGAGCGGGTCGTGGGCACCGGCAAGGAAGACAACTACTGGAACACCGGCCAGCCCGGCCCCGGCGGCCCCTGCTCGGAGATCTACTACGACCGCGGCCCCGAATACGGCATGGAGGGCGGCCCGGCGGTCGACGAGACCCGCTACATCGAGATCTGGAACCTGGTGTTCATGCAGTACCGGCTTTCGGCGGTGCGCTCAAAGACCGACTTCGACGTGGCCGGTGAGCTGCCCAAGCGCAACATCGACACCGGGCTGGGCCTGGAGCGCCTGGCGATGATCCTGCAGGGCGTGGAGAACATGTACGAGACCGACCAGGTGCGCCCGGTGCTGGACCGCGCCGCCGCCCTGGCCCAGGTGCGCTACACCTCCACCGAGGACCCGGCGGACCCGAACCACGCCAACGACGTGCGCCTGCGCATGATCGCCGACCACATCCGCAGCGCCCTGATGCTGATCTCCGACGGGGTCACCCCGGGCAACGAGGGCCGCGGCTACGTGCTGCGCCGCCTGATCCGCCGCGCGGTGCGCGCCATGCGCCTGATGGGCGTCGAATCCGAGGTGCTGCCCCAGCTGCTGCCGGTCTCCCGCGACGCGATGAAGGGCGTCTACCCGGAGGTGGAGGCCGACTTCGAGCGCATCGCCCGGATCGCCTACGCCGAGGAGCGCGCCTTCCGCCGCACCATCGCCTCGGGCACCACCCGGCTGGATGAGGCCCTGGCCCACGCCAAGGCCGAGGGCGCCAACCTGTCCGGGGACGAGGCGTTCGCGCTGCACGACACCTACGGCTTCCCGATCGACTTGACCCTGGAGATCGCCTCCGAGGCCGGGCTGGCGGTGGACGAGTCCCGTTTCCGCGAGCTGATGAGCGAACAGCGCACCCGGGCGCAGAAGGACGCGAAGGCCAAGAAGTCCGGGCACGCGGATTTGTCGCTGTACAACAAGCTGGCCGAGGCCGGTTCGGTGCACTTCACCGGCTACGACACCCTGGAGGGTGAATCCAAGATCCGCGGGATCGTGCGCGACGGGCAGCTGGTGCCGTTCGCCGAGCAGGGCCAGCAGATCGACCTGGTGCTCGATGAGACCCCGTTCTACGCCGAGGCCGGCGGCCAGGCCGGGGACGTGGGGCTGATCACCGGTGACGGCTTCGTGCTGGAGGTCACCGACGTGCAGGCCCCGCTCAAGGGCCTGAACGTGCACAAGGCCGTGGTGCGCGAGGGCGAGCTGCCGGCCGAGGCGCTGGTGCGCACCCAGGTCGACGCGATCCGCCGCCACTCCGGGGAGCAGGCCCACTCGGCCACCCACCTGGTGCACGCCGCGCTGCGCCAGCTGCTGGGTCAGGAAGCCACCCAGGCCGGGTCGTTCAACAAGGCCGGCTACCTGCGCTTTGACTTCTCCTGGGCCGAGCAGCTTTCGGCCGAGGCCCGCCTGGAGATCGAGGAAGTGGTGAACCTGGCGATCCTGGCCAACCACAACGTGATCACCAACGAGATGGCCCTGTCCGAGGCCAAGGCCCGCGGCGCGATCGGGCTGTTCGGGGAGAAGTACGGCAATCAGGTGCGCGTGGTGGAGATGAACGGGGACTGGTCGCGCGAACTGTGCGGCGGCACCCACGTGGGCTCCACCGCCACCATCGGGCAGCTGACCCTGCTTTCGGAGGCCTCGGTCGGTTCGGGCAACCGCCGCGTCGAGGCGCTGGTGGGCATGGAGGCGTTCAAGCACGGGGCCGCCGAGCGCGCCCTGGTCAACGAGCTGTCCACGATGTTCAAGGTGCCCTCCGGGCAGGTCACCGAGCGCGTGAACGAGACCGTGGCGAAGCTGAAGGCCGCCGAGAAGCAGATCTCCGAGCTGAAGGCCGCCGCGCTGCTGGCCCAGGCCCAGGGGCTGCTGGACTCGGTGCAGCAGCTGGGCGGCGTGAAGCTGCTGGCCCACGACGCCGGCGCCGTGGATTCGGCCGATGCGCTGCGCACCCTGGCCCTGGATCTGCGCGGCAAGCTGGGCAGCGAGCCGGCGGTGATCGTGCTGATCGGCGTGGCCGGCGGACGCCCGCTGGTGCTGGCCGCCACGAATGAGGCCGCCCGCGCGGCCGGGCACAAGGCCGGCGCGCTGGTGCGCACCGCGACCGGGGTACTTGGCGGCGGTGGCGGCGGCAAGGACGACATGGCCCAGGGCGGGGGCAAGGACGCGTCGAAGATCGGCCCGGCCCTGGAGGCGATCCGTTCGGCCGTGGCCAATGCCTGATCCGCACCAGGTGCCCGGGCCGGGGCACGCCGCCGGCCAGCAGGCCCCCGCCGGGAAACCGGCGGGGGCCTGCCCCGGCGCGCTGCTGGGCGTGGACGTGGGCGCGGCCCGGGTGGGGGTGGCCGTCGCCCAGGCCGATTCCGGGCTGGCGCTGCCGGTGTCCACGCTGCGCCGGGATGTGAAGAAGAACTCGGATCGGCGGATCCTGCTGAAAATGGTGCTTGATCGCCAAGTTACCGACGTGTACATTGGGGAGCCGAAGTCGCTGTCCGGCAACGCCACCGAATCCACGAAAATGGCCCGTGACTACGCCATCTCGCTGGCCGAGGAGGCCCACGAGGCGGGGATCGAGCTCGGCGTGTGGCTGATCGACGAACGGCTGAGCACGGTCAGCGCGCACCGGGCGCTGCATGAGGCCGGACGCAAGTCCCGCAGCCACCGCGAGGTGGTGGACCAGGCGGCCGCCGTGGAAATACTGCAACAGGTCCTGGACCGCAAGCACAACCAGGTGCCCATCCAGGCCAGCCGGGTCGTCATCCGCTGATGCCCGAGCCCCCATCCGACGCAGGAGAGAGCCCAATGCGAGACGAATCTCGACGGGAAGCACAACGCCAGGCACGCCAGGAACTGCACCAGCGGTTCCTGGACGGCGCCCACGGCGGGCTGCCGACCCCGGGGCAGCCGGAAATCATCGGCGCCTCCCTGCCCGCCCCCGCCCTGAGCGAGGAACACACCTCCGCCGACGAGCTGGCCCTGGCCGCGGCGAACACCACCCAGTTCGACGCCGCCGAGCCGGCGCTGTGGCAGACCCCCCACCACGGGCACCACGTGCGCCGGGACGAGGCGCAGCCGGCCGGGGAGCCGGCCGCCGGGATCAGCGCACCGGTCGCGGCCGCGCACCTGTACCAGGAGGAACCCGAATCCCAGGTGAGGGCCCGGCGCCAGCGCAGCAAGCGCCGGCGCAACCTGGTGATGGCCGCCACCGTGCTGATCTTCGCGCTGGTCGTGGCCGGCGCCGGGTTCACCGTGCGCGGCATCTACAAGGCGTTCAACCCCGATGACTATCCCGGCCCCGGCGGGGCGCAGGTCGAATTCGTCGTGGAGGACGGCTGGGGAGTGGGGATCATCTCCCGCAAGCTCGAGGAGCTGGACGTCGTCTCCGACGACAAGCTGTTCGTCAAAGCCATGGACGCCTCCGCGGCCGGGAACAAGGTCATCCACCCGGGCACCTATGTGCTGCAAAAGCAGCTGCCGGCCGCCGAGGCCGTGGACCTGATGGTGGACAACCGCCCGGACAAGGTCTTCTACGTGGGCCTGAAGCAGAACATGCGCCTGAACGCGGCCCTGGAGGAAATCGCCAAGGGCTCGGGGCTGGAGCTGAAGGAACTGACCGAGCTGGCCAACGACCCCGAACGCTTCGGGCTGCCCGGGGAGGCGAAGAACCTGGAGGGCTACCTGCACCCGGGCGAATACCGCTTCGCCCTGGACACCAGCGCCGAAGAGGTGCTGCGCCAGCTGGTGGACTCCACCACCGCCACCCTGGCCGAGCACGGGGTGGACGACCCGGCCCAGGGCTACCGGGTGCTGAAGATCGCCTCGATCCTGCAGGCCGAGGCCCAGCCGAAGGACTACGCGGTGGTCGCCGGCGCACTGAACAACCGGCTGTCCGAGCAGAACGACCAGACCCATGGGCTGCTGCAGGTGGACTCCGCGGTGATCTACGGGCTGGACCGCTACACCCTGCAGTTCTCCAAGCAGGAGAAGGCCGATAAGTCCAACCCGTACAACACCTATGTGCACCGCGGGCTGCCGCCCACCCCGATCGGCTCCCCGGCCGACTCGGCGATCGCCGCGGCCGTGAACCCGCAGGAGAACGACTTCTACTACTGGGTGACGGTGAACATCGCCACCGGGGAAACCAAGTTCGCCCGCACCTACCAGGAGCACCAGCGCTACCAGCAGGAGTTCCGCGACTGGTGCCAGGCCAACCCGGGGCAGTGCTAGGCTCCATCGCCACCGAAGAACAACGCGCAAGCCACCGACAGTGAGGTAACCGTGAAGGCCGCAGTCCTGGGCAAGCCCATCAGCCACTCCAAGTCCCCGCAGCTGCACCGCGCCGCCTACCGGCTGCTCGGCGTGGACCTGGACTACCAGCGCCTGGAACTGGACCCGGCCGACGCGCCGGACTTCGCCGCCGGGCTGCGCGCCGGCGGCTGGGCCGGCTGCTCGGTCACCATGCCGCTGAAGGACGTGTTCATCGGCCACATGGACAGCGTCACCGACCTGGTCACCACCACCGGGGCGCTGAACACCATCGTGGTGCACCCGGACGGGACCCTGCACGGGCAAAACACCGACGTGTACGGGATCGTGCGGGCCTTCGCCGACGCCGGGATCGGGCACACCGGCACCGGCACCATCCTGGGGGCCGGGAACACGGCGCTGGCCGCCGTGCAGGCGCTGCACCAGATGGGCGCCGAACGGGTGCGCTTCGTGGTGCGCGATCCGGCCCGCGCCGGGCGGGTCACCGCCCTGGCCGCCGCGCTGGGCATGGCCACCGAGGTCAGCGAGGTGCAGGAGATCACCGGGGACCCGGTGGTGGTTTCCACCCTGCCCCCCTCCGCCGCCGACGCCTGGGTGCCCACCCTGGGCGCGGGCACCGGGACGCTGCTGGATGTGGCCTACGACCCGTGGCCCTCGGCCCTGGCCGCCGCCTGGCGGGGGCCGGTCATCAACGGGCTGGCGATGCTGGTGCACCAGGCGGTGGAGCAGGTGCGCCTGTTCACCGGGCTGGATCTGGCGCAGGAGGAGCGCGAAAATGTCACAAACACCATGTTTGCGGCCGTGGCGCTTCATCGAGGTCGGTAAAAGCGCGGGCACATGGCAAAATGTAGTGCATGTTGCGTTGGTTAACCGCGGGCGAATCGCACGGCCCGGCACTCGTTGGAATTCTTGAAGGTCTACCCGCCGGGGTCCCGGTGGACAGTGAGCTCGTCCGTTCGGCGCTGGCGCGCCGGCGGCTTGGCTATGGCCGCGGGGCCCGCATGAAGTTTGAAAAGGACCAGGTCAGCTTCCTGGGCGGGGTGCGCCACGGCGCCACCCAGGGCGGACCGGTCGCCATTGAAATCGGCAACACCGAATGGCCCAAGTGGGAACGCGTGATGAACGCGGACCCGGTGGATCCCGGCGAACTGGAGTCCCTGGCCCGCAATGCGCCGCTCACCCGCCCGCGCCCGGGCCACGCCGACTTCACCGGCATGCAGAAGTACGGGTTCGACGACGCCCGCCCGGTGCTCGAGCGCGCCAGCGCCCGGGAAACCGCGGCCCGCGTCGCCCTGGGCTCGGTGGCCGACGCGTTCCTGGCCGAACTGGGCATCGAACTGGTCGCGCACACCACCGCCGTGGGCACCGCCGAGGTCCCCGATGACGCCGCGCTGCCCACCCGGGCCGACGTCCCGGCGCTGGACGCGGATCCGCTGCGCTGCTTTGACGCCGAAACCTCCGCCGCCATGGTCGCCGAGGTCGACGACGCCCACAAGGCCGGGGAAACCCTGGGCGGGGTCGTGGAGGTGCTGGCCTACAACCTGCCCCCGGGTCTGGGCTCCTACGTGCACTGGGACCGCCGGCTGGACGCCCGGCTGGCCGGGGCGCTGATGGGCATCCAGGCGATCAAGGGGGTGGAGGTCGGCGACGGCTTCGCCACCGCCGCCCGGCGCGGCTCGGCCGCCCACGATGAGATCCAGCATGCCGCCGACGGGCGCATCGAGCGGGCCACCAACCGGGCCGGCGGGATCGAGGGGGGCATGTCCATCGGCGAGGTGCTGCGCGTGCGCGCGGCCATGAAGCCGATCGCCACCGTCCCGCGCGCGCTGCGCACCGTGGACACCGCCACCGGTGAGGACACCAAGGCCCACCACCAGCGTTCGGACGTGTGCGCGGTGCCGGCGGCCGGGGTCGTCGCCGAGGCGATGGTCGCCCTGGTGCTGGCCCAGGCGGTGCTGGAGAAGTTCGGCGGGGACTCGGTGGCCGAGACCAAGCGGAACATCGCCAGCTACCTGGCCGCGATCCCCGAGAACCTGGAATCCACCGGGGTCTAGATGATCTACCTGATCGGGCCGATGGCCAGCGGCAAGTCCACCGTGGGCAAGGCGCTGGCCAAGGCCCTGGACACCACGTTCCTGGACACCGACGAAGTGATCGTGATGAGCCACGGCTCGATCCCGCAGATCTTCGCCGAGCACGGCGAAGAGCACTTCCGCGACCTGGAGGTGGCGACCCTGCGCGCCACCCAGGCCGGGGTGCTGGCCACCGGCGGGGGAGCGGTGCTGCGCCCGGAAAACCGGGAGGTGCTGCGCCGCGGCACCGTGGTCTACCTGCAGATGGATGAGGACACCGCCGCCCGGCGCCTGGCCCGCAGCCAGGACCGTCCGCTGCTGGCCGGCGAGGACGGGGTGCTGCAGCGCTGGCGGCAGCTGTTTGCCGCGCGCCGGGACATCTACGAGGACCTGGCGGACCTGACCGTCACGGTCGAGGGCAAGAGCGTGAACGAGCTGGTCACGCTCATCCAGGGCCATGTGATTAGTGCCACGAGATAGGGCTATTCGCGAATCCCGCGCGTACTCTGGAAAGATCAGCACCACAGGAGGATCTCTACGGATGCCTTTAGCACCCACCACACTTCAGGTCACCGGAGCATCACCGGAGCAGAACTATCCGGTTCTGGTCGGTAATGGTTTGCTGGGACAGCTTCCCGAACTGCTTGGACCAAGTGTCAAGAAGATTTTGATCATCCACCCGCGGGCCCTGCGCACCACCGGGGACCTGGTCAAGGATGAACTCGATACCAAGGGCTACTCGGCGATCACCGCCGAAATCCCGGACGCCGAGGAAGGCAAGCACATCCAGGTCGCCGCCTTCTGCTGGGAGGTCCTGGGCAAGAACGACTTCACCCGCTCGGACGCGGTCATCTCCGTGGGCGGCGGCGCCGTCTCGGACGTGGCCGGCTTCGTGGCCGCCACCTGGCTGCGCGGGGTGAAGGTCGTGCACGTGCCCACCTCCGTGCTGGGCATGGTGGACGCCGCCGTGGGCGGCAAGACCGGCATCAACACCGCCGAGGGCAAGAACTTGGTCGGCTCCTTCCACCCGCCGGCCGGCGTGCTGGTGGACCTGGACGCCCTGGCCACCTTGCCGAAGAACGAACTGGTCACCGGGCTGGCCGAAGCGGTCAAGTGCGGTTTCATCAAGGACGAGCGGATCCTGGAGCTCATCGAGGAAAACCCCGAAGAGGCCATGGATCCCACCAGCGACCGGCTGCGTGAAATCATCGAACGCACCATCGCGGTGAAGGTCGATGTGGTCTCCCGGGACCTGAAGGAATCCGGGGACCGCGAATACCTGAACTACGGGCACACCCTGGGCCATGCCATCGAGCTGGCCGAACGCTACCAGATGCGCCACGGCGCGGCGGTGTCCATTGGACTGTGCTTCGCCGCGGAACTGGGCCGCTCGGTGGGCTACACCCCGGATGCGGTGGCCGAACGCCACGCCGCGATCCTATCCTCGCTGGGACTGCCCACCACCTACCGCAACGACCGCTGGGCGTCGCTGCTGGATGGGATGAAGCGGGACAAGAAGGCCCGAGGCGACCAGCTGCGCTTCGTGGTCCTGGAAGATATTGGCAAGCCGCGGATCTATGAAGTTCCGGATAACTCGCTGTTGTTCGCGGCCTACCAGGAGATTGGTGAGTAAGAAATGACTGAGGCACGACACAACGCGGTGTCCTTCGAAGTCGCCTCCGTCAACCGTGAAGGTGTGGACACCTCCATTGACGGAATCCTGATCAACCCCGAAACGATGCGCGCCTACGTGGCCGATGAAGCCGCCGCGGAACGCTCCATGCAGGTCGGTTCGCCCACCGACCAGGTGGTCATCCACCTGGCCCGCGGCGAACTGGCCCAGGCGGGGGAGATGATCACCGAGCAGCGCCTGCTGGACCCGATGAACGCGCACCTGCGGGTACTGGACACCGAGCTGACCCGCATGCAGGGGGACACCCAGCGGGCCATCAACCGGCTGCGCAAGCTGGCCGAGGAGTTCGCCGACACCGAGTACGAGCCGCTGATGCAGCACCATTTGGGCATGGCGTTCTACGAAACCCGGGACTACCGTGCGGCGGTGACCCGCTTCACCCTGGCCCTGGAACAGCGTCAGGCGATCAACGCGCCCAAGCACCTGGTGGACGCCTCGCGCATCTGCCTGCAAATGGCCGAACAGCGCCTGCAGGCCAGCGCCTAACACGGCGCCTGCGGATCGATGCGCTAGACTAGGACATGGTTTTTTGACAAAGGGCCGGCGTGAGCCGGCTGAATATGAGGATTGAGGACTCGTGGCAGATACGACTGACATCAAAAACGGTCAGGTCATCAAGATTGACGGCCAGCTGTGGACCATCATTGACTTCCAGCACGTGAAGCCGGGCAAGGGTGGGGCGTTCGTGCGCACCAAGATGCGCAACGTCGTCACCGGACGCGTCCAGGACAAGACCTACAACGCCGGGGCGAAGATCGAAACCGCCAACGTTGACCGCCGCGACTACCAGTACCTCTACCAGGACGGGGAAGACTACGTCTTCATGAACCTGGACGACTACGACCAGGTCACCGTCTCCGGCGCCACCGTGGGCGACGCCGCCGACTACATGCTGGAAAACCAGGAACTGACCATCGCCATGTACGACGGCAACCCGCTGTACGTGGAAATGCCGCCGTCGGTCATCCTGGAAATCACCTACACCGAGCCGGGCCTGCAGGGCGACCGCTCCTCGGCAGGCACCAAGCCGGCCACCCTGGAAACCGGCAAGATCATTCAGGTGCCGCTGTTCGTCGAGCAGAACACCAAGGTCAAGGTCGATACCCGCAACGGTGACTACCTGGGACGTGTCTCCTAGTGAGTGCCCGTGCCAAGACCCGCCGCCGGGCCCTGGAATTCCTCTTCGAAGCCGAACAACGCGGCGCCGAGCCGCTGGCCGTGGCCGTCGGACGCCGGGAGAACTCCGAGATCGTGATCAACGAGTACTCCATCCAGATCATCGAGGGCGTCACCGCCCAGCAGCAGCGCATCGATGAGATCCTGGAAAGCTACGTGCGCGGCTGGACCCTGGAACGCATGCCGTCGGTGGACCGCATCGCCCTGCGCATCGGCGTGTGGGAACTGCTGTACAACGACGACGTGCCCGACGCCGTCGCCGTCGCCGAGGCCGTGGCCAACGTGCGTGAGCTGTCCACCGACGACTCCCCGGAATTCGTCAACGGCGTGCTCGGCCGCATCCAGCAAATCAAGGACACCCTGGTCGACTGATCCTCACCCTGCCTGTCCCCGCGCAAGCCGGAACCCGATTCGTGGTTCCGGCTTGCGGCGTTTAACCACCCTTGCGCCCACGTCCCCGGGGGCAGCGGCGGCGGCGCCCTCACGCCTAACTATGCGGCGCAATGTTTCGGCGGTGGCGCGCAGTGTGGCCAAGTGAACATTGCGGCTGCCTGCAACCGCGTCGCGGGCGGGAAGTGACGCTGCGGCGCGCACGGAGACAGCATCAACGACGCCGTCTGTGACCGAACTAACGCATCATTCATGGTCATGTATAGCCTTTCGGTGGGGAAGTGGTGCCGGGGCGTGATAATTTCATAGGAGCAATATTCCTTTAAGAACCGTCCCGTGAGGCGGAGAAGGGAGAGATGCAACGCATGAGCGAGAAATCGCCGGCAACGCCTGGCGCCCGCACGGTGCTGTCCTCGGACGACATCGAACGCGTGCTGACGCGCATCGCCTTTGAAATCATTGAGGCCAATAAGGGCACCGAGGACCTGGTGCTGCTGGGCATCCCGCGCCGCGGCTATCCGCTGGCCCAACGCCTGGCCGAACGCATCGCCGCCACCACCTCCGGCGCCATCAACCCCGAATCGCTGGTCGGGCAGCTGGACATCACCATGTACCGCGACGACCTGCGCACCTCCACCACCCGCACCCCGGCACCCACGCGGCTGCCCGCCGGCGGGATCGACGACAAGGTCGTGGTGCTGGTCGATGACGTGCTCTACTCCGGACGCACCATCCGCGCCGCCCTGGACGCCCTGTCCGACTGGGGCCGCCCGCGCATCGTGCGCCTGGCCGTGCTGGTGGACCGCGGGCACCGCGAACTGCCGATCCGCGCCGACCACGTGGGCAAGAACCTGCCCACCGCCAAGAGCGAAAAGGTGCGCGTGCACCTGGCGGAAACCGACCAGGACAACGAAGTGATCATCGAGGCCGGCGCATGAAACACCTGATCTCCACCGCGGACGTCACCCGCGAAGAAGCCATCCGGATCCTGGACATCGCCGAGGAAATGCGCGAGTTCGGCACCCGGGAAGTCAAGAAGCTGCCGGCGCTGCGCGGACGCACCGTGGTGAACCTCTTCTTCGAGGATTCCACCCGCACCCGCATCTCCTTCGAGGCCGCCGCCAAGCGCCTGAGCGCGGACGTGATCAACTTCTCCGCCAAGGGCTCCTCCGTGTCCAAGGGCGAATCGCTGAAGGACACCGCCCAAACCCTGCTGGCCATCGGCGCCGACGCCGTGGTGATCCGGCACCCCGACTCGGGTGCACCGGCTCGCCTGGCGGCCACCGACTGGATCGGGTTGCCGATCGTCAACGCCGGGGACGGCATGCACGAACACCCCACCCAGGCGCTGCTGGACGCGTTCACGCTGCGCCGCCAGGTCAGCCTGCGCGAGGGCACCGCCCCGCACGGCAAGGGCCTGGACGGGCTGAAGGTCGCCATCGTCGGGGACATCCTGCACTCCCGGGTGGCCCGCTCGAACCTGTGGCTGCTGAACTCCCTGGGCGCCGAGGTGACCATGGTCGCCCCGCCCACCCTGCTGCCGGTGGGGGCCGACGCCTGGCCGTGCACCATCAGCTATGACCTGGACGAGGTCATCGCCTCCGGGGTGGACGCGCTGATGATGCTGCGCGTGCAGGGGGAGCGGATGCATGCCGCCTACTTCCCGAACCCGCGTGAATACTCCCGCTACTGGGGCCTGGACGACGCCCGGCTGAAGGCGCTGGACGCCTCCGGCGAGGAAACGCTGATCATGCACCCGGGCCCGATGAACCGCGGCCTGGAAATCTCCTCGGCCGCCGCCGACTCCCCACGCTCCACCGTGCTGGACCAGGTGACCAACGGCGTGGCCGTGCGCATGGCCAGCCTCTACATGCTCCTCTCCGGCGACTTGATCAAGGAAAGCTAGGTCCATGAAGTATCTGATTCACAACGCCAGCATTCTGGGCGGGGGCACCGCCGACGTGCTGGTCTCCGACGGGATGATCGCACAGATCGGCCAGGGCCTGCAGGCCGGGGACGCCACCGTCATCGACGCCACCGGCCAGATCCTGCTGCCGGGCCTGGTCGACCCGCACACCCACCTGCGTGAGCCGGGCCGGGAGGACGCCGAGACCGTGGAAACCGGCACTCGCGCCGCCGCCAAGGGCGGGTTCACCGCGGTGCACGCCATGGCCAACTCAACCCCGGTCGCCGATACGGCCGGCGTGGTGGAGCAGGTCTACGAGCTGGGCCGCAAGGCCGGCTGGGTGGACGTGCGCCCGGTCGGGGCCGTCACCGTCGGGCTGGCCGGCAAGCAGCTGAGCGAGATCGGCGCGATGGCCGACTCCCGGGCGAAGGTGCGCATGTTCTCCGATGACGGGATCTGCGTGTTTGACCCGCTGCTGATGCGCCGGGCCCTGGAATACGTCAAGGCCTTCGACGGGGTGATCGCCCAGCACGCCCAGGAACCGCGGCTGACCGAGGGCGCCCAGATGAACGAGGGCGAAGTCTCGGCCGTGCTTGGCCTGGCTGGCTGGCCGGCCGTGGCCGAGGAGTCGATCATCGCCCGCGACGTGCTGCTGGCCGAACACGTCGGCGCCCGCTTGCACGTGTGCCACGTCTCCACCGCCGGCAGCGTGGAAATCATCCGCTGGGCCAAGGCCCGCGGCATCCAGGTCACCGCGGAGGTCACCCCGCACCACCTGCTGCTCACCGATGAGAAGGTGCGCAGCTTCGACCCGGTCTACAAGGTCAACCCGCCGCTGCGCCGCGAAGCGGACGTCATGGCGCTGCGCGCCGGGGTGGCCGATGGCACCATCGACATGATCGGCACCGACCACGCCCCGCACCCGGCCGAATCCAAGGACTGCGAATGGGGGGCCGCCGCGATGGGCATGACCGGGCTGGAAACCGCCCTGTCCATCGTGCAGCACACCCTGGTGGACACCGGGCTGATCGGCTGGCCGGACGTCGCGCGGATCACCTCCGGCGCCGCGGCCCGCCTGGGCCGGCTGGAGGACCAGGGCCGCCCGGTCGCCGAGGGCGAGCCGGCCAACCTGGTGCTGGTGGACCCCGAGGCCCGCTGGACGGTGGACCCCTACGCCATGGAGACCAAGGGCCGCAACTCCCCGTTCGCCGGCATGCAGCTGCCCGGCGCGGTGCGCGCCACCTTCTTCCACGGCCACCCCACGGTCCTGGACGGCGCCCTGGCCAGCGCCCGGGTGGCCCAGTGATCGATAGCCCGTACTTCGTCCCGATCGCCTGGACGCTGGGCATCATCCTGGTGCTGCTGCTGCTCATCGCGGTGGGCTGGCGCAACCGCAAGCGACGACAGTCCGGCGTGCCGGCCCCGTTCCAGGACTTTGCCGACACCGAGGTCGCCCGCTTCGAGGGCATGTACGTGGCCACCACCCGCGGGGAGGACTGGCTGGACCGGATCGCCGTGCACCAGCTGGGCGTGCGCACCAACGCGGACCTGGTGATCGGTGAGCGTGGGGTGCACTTCATGCGGGCCGGGGCCCGCGCGGTGCACGTGCCCTTCGCGGCGCTGACCCGGGTGAACCGGGCCTCGGGGATGGCCGGGAAGTTCGTGGAGGACAACGGCCTGGTGATCACCGGGTGGGTCAAGGATGACTTCGACTTCGACACCGGCTTCCGCCCCCGCTACCACGCGGACAACGCAAAGATTTATCAGATGCTGGCATCGCACTTGGACGATGCGGCAGATCAGGAGACAAACTAGTGAACACTCAAAGCACCCCCGACGCAGTGCTGGTCCTGGAGGACGGCACCGTCTTCCCCGGCCGCGCCTACGGCAAGGTCGGCACCACCCTGGGTGAAGCGGTATTCACCACCGGCATGACCGGCTACCAGGAAACCCTGACCGACCCGTCCTACGCCCACCAGATCGTGGTGCAGACCTTCCCGCACATCGGCAACACCGGCGTGAACGACGAGGACCCCGAATCCACCCGCATCTGGGCCGCCGGCTACGTGGTGCGCGAAGGCTCGCGCCGCCCCAGCAACTGGCGCAGCGTGCGCACCCTGGAAGAGGACCTGATCGCCCACGACGTGGTGGGCATCGAACGCATCGACACCCGCGCACTGACCCGCCACCTTCGTGAGGCCGGGGCCATGAAGGCCGGGATCTTCTCCGGTGCGGCCGCCGCCCGCCCGATTCAGGAGCTGGTGGAGCAGGTCAAGGATCAGCCGGCGATGGCCGGACGCAAGATCTCCGCCGAGGTCTCGGTGGACGAACCCTACTTCGTGGAACCGGCCGACCACGGCTGGAGCGGGGAAGTACGCCACACCGTGGCCGCGATCGACCTGGGCATCAAGGCGATGACCCCGGTGCGCCTGGCCGAACGCGGCATGCGCGTGCACGTGCTGCCCCACGACGCGACCCTTGAGGACATCAAGGCCTCGGGCGCCTCGGGCGTGTTCTTCTCCAACGGCCCGGGCGACCCGGCCACCGCCACCGAACAGATCGAACTGGTGCGCCAGGTGCTGGACGCCGGCATCCCGTACTTCGGGATCTGCTTCGGCAACCAGATCCTGGGCCGGGCGCTGGGGCTGGACACCTACAAGCTGCGCTTCGGGCACCGCGGCATCAACCAGCCGGTGATGGTCAAGGACACCGGCAAGGTGGAAATCACCAGCCAGAACCACGGCTTCGCCGTCCAGGCCCCGCTGCAGGGCAGCTTCACCGCCCCGGTGGAGCGCTTCGGCCAGGTGGAGGTCTCCCACTTCTCGCTGAACGACCAGGTGGTGGAGGGGCTGCGCTGCCTGGACATCCCGGCATTCTCCGTGCAGTACCATCCGGAGGCCGCCTCCGGGCCGCACGACGCCGCCAACCTCTTCGACCGTTTCGCCGACGTGCTGGACAGCACCGCAGATAAGGACAACAAGTAATGCCAAAGCGCACCGATCTGAAATCAGTTCTCGTCATCGGTTCCGGCCCCATCGTCATCGGCCAGGCGGCGGAATTCGACTACTCCGGCACCCAGGCGCTGCGCGTGCTGAAGGAGGAGGGCCTGCGGGTCATCCTGGTCAACTCCAACCCGGCCACCATCATGACCGACCCGCAGTTCGCCGACGCCACCTACGTGGAGCCGATCACCCCCGAGGTGGTCGAGCAGATCATCGCCAAGGAGCGCCCGGACGCGGTGCTGCCGACCCTGGGCGGGCAGACCGCGCTGAACACCGCGATCGCGCTGGACAAGAACGGCGTACTGGACAAGTACGACGTGGAGCTGATCGGCGCGAACATCGAGGCCATCGAGCTGGGTGAGGACCGCGAGAAGTTCAAGGGCGTGGTGGAGCGCTGCGGCGCCGAATCGGCCAAGTCGATCATCGTGCACTCCATGGAGGAGGCCTTCGCCGCCGTCGAGGAGCTGAAGTACCCGGTCGTGGTGCGCCCCTCCTTCACCATGGGCGGGCTCGGTTCGGGCATGGCCTACAACGCGGAGGACCTGCGCCGCATCGCCGGGGCGGGCCTGCAGTACTCGCCGACCACCGAGGTGCTCCTGGAGGAGTCCATCCTGGGGTGGAAGGAATACGAGCTGGAGATGATGCGCGACAAGAACGACAACGTCGTGGTCGTGTGCTCCATCGAGAACTTCGACCCGGTGGGCGTGCACACTGGCGACTCGATCACCGTCGCCCCGGCGATGACCCTGACCGACCGCGAATACCAGAAGCTGCGCGACATCTCCATCGCGGTGATCCGCGAGGTGGGCGTGGACACCGGCGGGTGCAACATCCAGTTCGCCATCGAACCGGACACCGGGCGGGTGGTCGTGATCGAAATGAACCCGCGCGTCTCGCGCTCCTCCGCCCTGGCCTCCAAGGCCACCGGGTTCGCGATCGCCAAGATCGCCACCAAGGTCTCCCTGGGCTACACCCTGGATGAGATCCAGAACGACATCACCAAGAAGACACCGGCCTCCTTCGAACCGGCCCTGGACTACGTGGTGGTCAAGGTCCCGCGCTTCGCCTTTGAGAAGTTCCCTGCCGCCGACGCCACGCTGACCACCACCATGAAGTCGGTGGGCGAGGCGATGAGCCTGGGACGCAACTTCACCGAGGCGCTGCAGAAGGCGCTGCGCTCCCTGGAGCAGAAGGGCGCGGAGCTGTCCTTCGAGCCGCTGGAGCAGGAGCAGATCCCGCACGTGCTGGAGCAGATCAAGGTCGGCTCCACCGAGCGCCTGGCCCTGGTGCAGCGCGCCCTGCTCTCCGGGGTGTCGATCGAGCGGCTCTATGAGGCCACCGGCATCGACCCGTGGTTCCTGGACCAGCTGGCGCTGATCAACGAGACCGCGGCGATGATCGCCGCGTCGGCGAACCTGGATGAGCAGATGCTGCGCGAGGCCAAGCGCCACGGGTTCTCCGACGCGCAGATCGCCAAGCTCACCGGCAACGCCGAGGCCGTGGTGCGCGGGGTGCGCCACGCGCTGGAGATCCGCCCGGTCTACAAGACCGTGGACACCTGCGCGGCCGAGTTCGAGGCGTACACCCCCTACCTGTACTCCTCCTACGACCAGGAAACCGAGGTGCCGGCCCATGAGAAGCCCTCGGTGATCATCCTGGGCTCGGGCCCGAACCGGATCGGGCAGGGCATCGAGTTCGACTACTCGTGCGTGCACGCGGTGATGGCGCTGCGCGAGGCCGGATACGAGACCGTGATGGTCAACTGCAACCCGGAGACCGTCTCCACCGACTACGACATCTCCGACCGGCTGTACTTCGAGCCGCTGAGCCTGGAGGACGTGCTGGAGATCATCCACGCCGAACAGGCCTCCGGCGGCGTGCTGGGCGTGTTCGTGCAGCTGGGCGGGCAGACCCCGCTGAAGCTGGCCGCCGAGCTGAAGGCCGCCGGCGTGCCGATCCTGGGCACCTCCCCGGAGGCGATCGACCTGGCCGAGCACCGCGGCGCGTTCCAGCAGGTGCTGGACGCCGCCGGGCTGGTGGCCCCGAAGAACGGCACCGCCGTGTCCTTCAAGGACGCCAAGCGGATCGCCGACGAGATCGGCTACCCGGTGCTGGTGCGCCCCAGCTACGTGCTGGGCGGGCGCGGCATGGAGATCGTCTACGACGAGGCGAACCTCTCGCGCTACATCGAAAACGCCACCGAGATCACCGTGGACCACCCGGTGCTGGTGGACCGCTTCCTGGAGGACGCGATCGAGATCGACGTGGACGCGCTGTTTGACGGCACCGAACTGTACATGGGCGGGATCATGGAGCACATCGAGGAGGCCGGCATCCACTCCGGCGACTCGGCCTGCGTGCTGCCGCCCATCACCCTGGGCCACGACGTGCGTGAAAAGGTGGCCGCCGCGACCCGCGCGATCGCCGAGGGCGTGGGCGTGCGCGGGCTGATCAACATCCAGTTCGCGCTGGCCGGGGACATCCTCTACGTCATCGAGGCGAACCCGCGCGCGTCGCGCACCGTGCCGTTCACCTCCAAGGCCACCGGCGTGCAGCTGGCCAAGGCCGCGGCGATGATCGGGGTGGGCCGCAGCATTGCCCAGCTGCGCGGGGACATCCTGCCGGCCCAGGGCGATGGCACCCACCTGCCGGAAACCGCCCCGGTGGCGGTGAAGGAGGCCGTGCTGCCCTTCAGCCGCTTCCGCACCCCGCAGGGCAAGGTCGTCGACTCGCTGCTCGGACCGGAAATGCGCTCCACCGGCGAGGTGATGGGCATCGACAAGTACTTCGACACCGCCTTCGCCAAGTCCCAGGCCGCGGCGAACAACCCGCTGCCCACCGCCGGGAAGGTGTTCGTCTCGGTCACCAACCGGGACAAGCGCTCGATCGTGCTGCCGGTCAAGCACCTGTCCGACAACGGGTTTGAGATCGTCTCCACCGGCGGCACCGCCCAGGTGCTGCGCCGCAACGGGATCCCCACCACCGTGGTCAACAAGGTCCACGAGGGCGGGGAAACCATTGTGGACATGATCACCGAAGGCCAGATCGGGCTGATCCTGAACACCCCCTCGGGTTCGGAGGCGCGCGGGGACGGCTACGAGATCCGCGCGGCTGCCACCAGCGTGGGCACCCCGATCATCACCACCGTGGCCGAGTTCGGTGCCGCGGTGCAGGCCATCGACGCGCTGCGCCACTACAGCTGGGATGTGACCAGCCTGCAGGAGCACCCGGACCTGGTCTCGGCAGGCGGCCGTGGCTAGCGCCGGGGCGGGACACGCCGCGGCCGGGAACACCGAAATGGATCATTTCGGCAACCGGCTGCGGGTGGCGATGGAGGCGAACGGGCCGTTGTGCGTGGGCATCGACCCGCACCCCAGCCTGCTGGCCTCCTGGGGGCTGGATGACAGCGCCGACGCGGTGCGCCGCTTCTCGCTGGGCGTCATCGAGGCGGTCGCCGGCACCGCGGCGATCCTCAAGCCGCAGGTGGCGCTGTACGAGCGCTTCGGCTCGGCCGGCTTCGCGGCCCTGGAGGAAACCCTGGCCGCGGCGCGCGATGCCGGGGTGCTGACCCTGGCCGACGCCAAGCGCGGGGACATCGGCTCCACGATGGCCGCCTACGCCAACGCCTGGCTGGCCGACGGTTCGCCGCTGGCCGCCGACGCGGTGACCCTCAGCCCCTACCTGGGCTACGAGTCGCTGCGCCCGGCCATCGACTTGGCCGGGCAGACCGGGCGCGGGGTGTTCGTGCTCGGGCTGACCTCCAACCCGGAGGGCCAAAGCGTGCAGCACGTGGGGGGAGCGGCCTCGGTGGCCAAGCGGATCATCGACGCGGTCGCGCAGGAGAACGCGCACGCCGCGGACCTGGGCCATGTGGGCCTGGTCATCGGCGCCACCGTCGGGGATGCCCCGCAGCGGCTGGGCATCGACCTGTCCGCGACGAAGGCGGCGCTGCTGACCCCCGGGCTCGGGGCGCAGGGCGCCACCGCGGGTGATCTTGCCAACAGCTTCGCCAGCAGCCACCGCCAGGTGCTGGCCAGCAGCAGCCGGGACATCCTGCGCGCCGGACCCGGGGTCCAGGCGCTTCGGGACAAGGCCCGCATGGTACGCGACGAACTGCTCGCCGCCGGTTAGTAAAGTAGTCGGATCGCGCTGTGGATACTAAGGTTTCTAGTAGCCACAGCGCGATTACTCTTGCAAATGCCGCGTTTGGTGGTTATGTTCACAACATGGCCTTAGTCCACAACTGATGAAGGATGGCTGAACGATGGTACTGCGAGAACTTTCAGACGAAGACCGGATCCGCGCCCGTGCCAAGGCCCTGGCCGCCCGCACCCGTCGGGCTGAGATCAAGTCCCAGTTCAGTAGCGGAAAAATCTCCATCACTGAGGTACTAGACTTGGTGTACGAAGATGAGGCAGTCGGTCGCATGCGTGTGATGGACCTGCTCGAATCAGTGCCCGGCGTCGGCGAGGTCCGCGCCGCGAACCTGCTCGAACGCCTGGGGATCTCCCCGTCCCGCCGCCTGCGCGGCCTGGGACGCAAGCAGCGGGTGGCGATCACTGAACACTTCAAGCAATCTCCGCCCAAGACGAAAGCGTAGTAAATGACCCCAGCGTCGGTAACGGTTCTGGCCGGCCCCACGGCCGTAGGCAAGGGCACCGTCTCCACCTACATCCGTGAGAACTATCCGCAGGTCTGGTTGTCGGTTTCGGCCACCACCCGCGATCCGCGCCCGGGGGAGGTGGAAGGGGTCCACTACTACTTCGTTGGGCCCAAGCGCTTTGGGGAGCTGGTCGAATCCGGCCAAATGCTTGAATGGGCGGTCGTGCACGGGCAGAACAGCTACGGCACCATCCGCTCCACCGTGGAACAGGCCGTGGCCGAGGGCAAGAAGGTGCTGCTGGAAATCGACCTGCAGGGCGCACGCCAGGTCAAGGAGTCGATGCCGGAGGCACAATTCGTGTTCCTGGCCCCGCCCTCCTGGGATGAACTGGTGCGCCGGCTTGTGGGCCGCGGCACCGAATCGAGCGAGGAACAGCAGCGCCGGCTGGAAACCGCTAAACTGGAACTTGCGGCCGAACCGGAATTCGACGTGACCATTGTCAACGACAGTGTGTCGCGGGCCGCCGAAGAGCTTGTGTCCCTCATGGGGCTAGACGAAAAATAAGGGGAGTCCTGTGACCGAAAACCTTGAAGGAATCATCAACCCTTCAATCGACTCGTTGCTGAAGACCGATGAGTCCAAGTACGCGCTGGTGCTGAATTCGGCCAAGCGCGCCCGCCAGATCAACGCCTACTACGCGCAGCTGAACGAAGGCCTGTTCGAGTACGTTGGCCCGCTGGTGGAAACCAAGCTCAACGAGAAGCCGCTGACCATCGCCCTGCGTGAACTGAACGAGGGCCTGCTGAAGGTCACCCCGGCCGACGCCGAGTAAGTCAACACTTCAACGGATGGCGCCCCAGTTAGCACCGGTGGCGCCATTCGCTGTTTAAGCCCGCAGGCCGCCACCCAGTCCCACATTGTGAGGTAGAAGTTGAAGAGAATCGTGCTCGGGGTCTCCGCCGGGATCGCCGCCTACAAGTCCGTCCTGCTGCTGCGCCTGCTGCGCGAGGCCGGGCACCACGTCGATGTGATTCCCACCGGCAACGTCGCCCAGTTCGTGGGCAACGCCACCTTTGAGGCCCTCAGCGGCAACCCGGTTACCTCGAACGTGTTCGACGCCGTGGACACCGTGAACCACGTGCGCCTGGGCCAGGAGGCCGACCTGGTGGTCGTCGTTCCGGCCACCGCCGACCTGCTGGCCAAGGCGGCCGCCGGGATCGCCAACGACCTGCTCACCGGCACCCTGCTGGCCACCCGCGCCCCGGTGGTGATGGCCCCGGCCATGCACACCGAAATGTGGCAGCACCCGGCGACCGTGGCCAACGTCGCCACGCTGCGCCAGCGCGGGGTGCACGTGATCGACCCGGCCGTGGGGCGGCTGACCGGCAAGGACAGCGGCCCGGGCCGCCTGCCCGAGCCGGAGGAGATCTTCCAGGCGCTGCAGGTGCACCTGGGCGAGCCGCTACTGGCCGGGCGCAGCGTGCTGATCACCGCCGGGGGCACCCGCGAACCGCTGGACCCGGTCCGCTTCCTGGGCAACCGCTCCTCGGGCCGCCAGGGCGTGGCGCTGGCGGCCGCGGCCCGCGACGCCGGGGCAAACGTCACCCTGATCGCCACCCACCTGGAGGTCCCCGCCCCGCACGGGGTGCAGGTGGTGCACGCCTCCAGCGCGCTGGAGCTGCGCGAGGCGGTGTTCGCCCACGCCCCGGGCAAGGACGCGCTGATCATGAACGCGGCGGTCGCCGACTTCCGCCCGGCCAGCGTGGAGGCGGCCAAGATCAAGAAGCGCGACGAGCATTCGGCGCCGGTGATCGAACTGGTGCGCAACCCGGACATCCTGGCCGAACTGGTCGCCGCCCGCGCCCAGGACCAGACGCTGCCGCGCACCGTGGTCGGCTTCGCCGCCGAAACCGGGGACGAGCAGGGCAGCGTGCTGGACTACGGCCGGACCAAGCTGGCCAAGAAGGGCTGCGAGATGCTGGTGGTCAACGAGGTCGGGCAGAGCAAGACGTTTGGCGCGGAGACGAACGAGGCCACAATCCTGTTCGCCGACGGGCGCGAGGCGGTTTCCGCCGCCGGAAGCAAGCTGGAGGTGGCGCGGCGCGTCATCGAACAGCTGGCCGGCGCAATATAGCGTCATCGGCCCGTCACATGGTGACCAGCACCATGTCACAGCCATTCACCCAAGGACGCAACGAAGGACAAAGGGTCGACACGACCAGATAGAGTAACAAGGTGACTTCAACAACCCCTGAACTACGCCTGTTTACCTCGGAATCAGTGACCGAGGGACACCCGGACAAGATCTGCGACCAGATCTCCGACGCGATCCTGGATGCCATGCTCGCCCAGGACCCGAACTCGAAGGTGGCGGTGGAAACCCTGACCACCACCGGGCTGGTCCACGTGGCCGGCGAGGTGACCACCAACGGGTACGTGGAAATCCCGGAGATCGTGCGCCGCACCATCCTGGACATCGGCTACGACTCCTCGGCCAACGGCTTTGACGGGGCCCGCTGCGGGGTGTCGGTCTCCATCGGCCAGCAGTCCCAGGAAATCCACGACGGGGTGTTCAACTCCCTGGAGTCCCGCCAGGGCACCGCCAAGGACCCGCGCGACATGCAGGGCGCCGGGGACCAGGGGCTGATGTTCGGCTACGCCTCGGATGAAACCGAGTCGCTGATGCCCACCCCGATCTTCCTGGCCCACCGCCTCTCCGAGCGGCTCACCCAGGTGCGCAAGAACGCCCGGCTGCCGCTGCTGCGCCCCGACGGCAAGACCCAGGTGACCATCGGCTACGACGGGGACAAGCCGGTGTCGATCGACACCGTGGTCGTCTCCAGCCAGCACGCGGCCGAATACGAGCTGGAAACCCTGAAGGCCGACCTGCTGGAGGAGGTGGTCACCCCGGTGATCTCCAAGTCCGGGCTGGACACCTCCAGCACCGAGATCATCCTGAACCCCTCCGGGCCCTTCATCATCGGCGGGCCGGTCGGGGACGCCGGGCTGACGGGACGCAAGATCATCGTGGACACCTACGGCGGCTTCGCCCGCCACGGCGGCGGCGCGTTCTCCGGCAAGGACCCGTCCAAGGTGGACCGCTCGGCCGCGTACGCCATGCGCTGGGTGGCCAAGAACATCGTCGCCGCGGGCCTGGCCCGGCGCGCCGAGGTCCAGGTCGCCTACGCCATCGGCGTGGCCACCCCGGTGGGCCTGTACGTGGAAACCTTCGGCACCGAGACCGTGGACCCGGCCGAAATCACCCGGGCCATCCGCGAGATCTTCGACCTGCGTCCGCTGGGCATCATCGAGGACCTGGACCTGAAGCGCCCGATCTACCAGAAGACCGCCGCACACGGCCACTTCGGCCGCGACGACATGGACTTCACCTGGGAGCGCACCGACAAGGTGGATGCGCTGCGCTCCTGGTTCAACGCGTAGCCCGCAGGCCCCGTGGAACAAGAAGCCCTGATATCAGCACCCGAGCCGCAGCGCATACCGCTGCTGGCCCGGGTGCTGATTGATTCCCCCGTCCCGCACCTGGACCGGCCCTTTGACTACAGCGTGCCGGCCTCGCTGCGCGACAGGGTGCAGCCCGGGATGCGGGTCAAGGTGCCCTTTGGCGGGCGCCAGCTGGACGGGTTCATCACCGAGCTGATCCCGGACGCGGACCCCGGGTTCAAGGTGCGGGAACTGGGCAAGCTCATCTCCGAAACCCGGGTGCTCTACCCCGAGGTGCTGGCCACCGCCGAACTGGTGGCCGAACGCTACGCCGGCACGTTGTGGGACGTGGTGCGCCAGGCCGTGCCCCCGCGCGCGGCGCGGGTGGAGAAGGAGGACCTGGCCTCCGACGCCCTGGCCGCCGGGCAGCTCACCCTGCCCGAGGTGCCGGTGAACCAGCTCTCCCACTACACCGGGGGAGCGCAGGCGCTCAGCGACTGGGGCGAGGGCAGCCTGTACCGGGCGGTGGCCACCTGGGTGCCGAACTTCCCCGGCTCCTGGCCCGGCTTCCTGCTCGATGCCGCCCGCCCGGTGCTGCAGCGCGGCAAGCGGGTGCTGGTGATCGTGCCGGACGCGGCCGACCTGGAGCGGCTGGGCACCTACCTGGACGAGACGATCGGGCCCGAGTTCTATGCCCGGCTGCAGGCCGAGGACGGGCCCACCCCGCGCTACCGCAACTTCCTGCGCGCCATTTGCGGGCGCGTGCCGGTGGTGATCGGCACCCGCTCCGCGGCGCTGTGCCACATCCCGGACCTGGAGCTGGTGATCCTGTGGCAGGACGGGGACCAGTCCCACCGCGAACTGCGCGCCCCCTACCAGCACAGCCGGGAGGTGGCGCTGCTGCGCAGCCAGCACACCGGGTGTTCGCTGCTGATCGCCTCCCCGTCGCGCTCCGTGGAGGCCCAGCGCCTGGTGGACACCGGCTGGGCGCAGGAGCTGAAGCTGCCGCGCGACCTGCTGCGCCGCCAGGTGGCCCGGGTCGCGGCGACCACCACCGACTTCGAGCTCGAGCGGGACCCGGTGCTGGCCCGCGCCCGCATCCCGTCGCTGGCCTGGCGGGAGGCCAGCCGGGCCCTGGAAAGCGCGCCGGTGCTGGTGCAGGTGGCCCGCACCGGGTTCATGCCGGCGCTGGCCTGCCAGGACTGCCGCAGCTTCGCCCGCTGCCCGCACTGCCAGGGCCCGCTGCAGCTGGGCGGGGCCGGTGGCGCGGTCAACTGCCGCTGGTGCGGCACCTACTACCGCGACCACCGCTGCGCGAACTGCGGCTCACCGCGGCTGCGGGCGGTATCGATCGGGGCCGAACGCACCGCCGAGGAGCTGGGCCAGGCGTTCGCGAAGGTGCCGGTGATCTCCTCCACCGGCGCCAAGCCGGTGCGCCAGGTCCCGGACAAGCCGGCCCTGGTGGTCGCCACCCCCGGGGTGGAGCCGGTCGCCGCCGCAGGCTACGGTGCGGTGCTGCTGCTGGATGCGGATAAGATGCTGGCCCACGATTCCCTGCGCAACGCCGAGGAGGTGATCAGCCGCTGGTTCACCGCCGCCGCGCTGGCCCGGCCCGACGGGGTGGTGGTGCTCACCGGCAACCCGAGCCCGGCCGGCAACGCGCTGGTGCGGTGGGACCCGGCCGGCTTTGCCGAACGCGAGCTGGCCGAACGCCATGAGATCGGCCTGCCCCCGGCGGTGCGCTCGGCGATCGTCACCGGTCCGGGCGCCGAACGCTTCATCGGGCAGCTGCAGCTGCCGGTGACCGTGCACGGGCCGAGCATTGATGAGCAGACCCGCGAACACCGCTACGTGCTGTTCTTCTCCTACGCCCAGGGCCCGGCGGTGACCGCCGCGCTGCGGGGCCTGCGCGCGAGCATGTCCGCGGCGAAGGACCCGCTGGTCACCGTCCGGGTGGACCCGGACGAAGTGCTCTAAACCCGCCTGGCCTGTGGGCCGGTGCGGTTAGCGCAGCCGCCCGGCGAGGAATTCGCGGATCGCCCAGGCGGTCTCCTCCGGCTTTTCGTAGTGGATCAGGTGTCCCACGTTCTCCAGCATCACCAGCACCGCCTGCGGGAAGCTGGCGCGCAGCTGCTCCTGGGTGTCGGGGCTGCCCATCTCATCGTCCTCCCCGCCGACCATCAGCACCGGTTCGGCGATCCGCGGCGCCCACTGCTGCACCGTGTGGCTGATCGAGGCCCGGTAGGCCTGGGAGAGGGTTTGGCGGTTGTGGAAGCCGGAGAAGTAGGCGCGGTGCTGGTCCCGCACATAGCGGCGCAGCTGCGGATCCCGGCTCTTGGTCATGAACCAGCTCATCGCATCGGTGATCAGCCCCGAGCGCAGGATCCGCTCACCCACCCCGGCCGGCAGCTTCGCGCAGGCCTCGTAGAAGACCCCGGCACCGGCGGCGATCAGCCGCTGGGAGGACTCCAGGGGCGGCTCGGAGATCGGGTTGAGCAGGATCAGCGAGGAAAAGACCCGCAGCGTGGCCAGCTTCGCGGCCACCAGGGATCCGAAGGAATGCCCCAGCAGGATCACGTGCCCGCCCAGCTGCAGCTCGCTGGCCAAGTCATCGAGCACCCGGGCGTAGCCCTCCACGTCGTGTTCGGTGTCCATGGGGCTGGAGGCCCCGAACCCGGGCAGGTCCGGGACGATGAACGTGTACTCGGGCAGCAGCTCGGTGATCCGGGCCAGGCCGTGGTGGTCCCCGCGGAAGCCGTGCACCGCCAGGATCACCCCGGCCGGGGTGTCGGTGCTGGCCGGGTAGGTGAAGACCTTCATGGTGGAGTGCCAATGGTGGTGGGTGGAGATCAGTTCATCACGAAGGCGCATGGGTTAATGCTACCCACCGAGCAGGGCCAGGGCCGCTCCCTCATCGATGATCAGGTCGGTGATTAAGCCACCGGCCAAAGCCCCGCGCACCGCCGGAATCTTGCTGCGTCCGGCCACCACGCACAACCGGCGCGGCACCGCGCGCAGCGCGGCCAGGCTGGGGCCGGTGGAGCGGTTGTTGATCTCAATGTCCTGGCTGCGCCCGGCGGCGTCGAAGAACACGGTGGCCACGTCCCCGACCACCCCGATTTCGCGCAGCTGGGCGTTCTCCGCCTCGCTGAGATAGCCGCCGCGGTACACCTGGGAGGCGACCGCGGCGTTGGCCGCACCCAGGGAGAAGACCGCCAGTTTCATTTCGCTTTGCACCTTCAGCACCCGGCGCACCGAGGTCTCCTGCCACATCGCCTCCCGGGTGGCGGCGCGGTCAAAGAACGCCGGGACCGGGAACTGCTCGACCCGGGCGGTGAACGCCTGGCCGAAGCGGGTGAGGATCTCGCTGGCGTAGCCGACCCCGCTGGTGTTCGGGTTCGCCGCCCCGTTCAGCTGCACGATCACCGTGTCATGGGTGGGGTGGCTGCCCAGCGCCGCGGAGAGCGCCTGCATCGTCGAACCCCACGCCACCCCCACGGTCATGGAGGAGGAGACCATGTTGCCCAGCACGTAGGCGGCGTGCGCGGAGACCCGCTGCAGCACCTGGGTGTCATCCAGGGACCCGTCGGTGGGCACGACCTGCACCGAGATCCCATACAGGTCCGAGAGCTGGGCGGCGGCCATCACCGACATGTTCGCCGCCGGGTTGATCTCCACCGAGACCATGCCGGTGCGCTTGGCGAAGGAGAGCAGCCGGGAGACGGTGGAGCGCGAGGTGCCCAGCTCCCGGGCGATGCTCTCCATCTTCATATCCTGCACGTAATACAGGTGCGCGGCCCGCAGGGCATCGCGGGACTTTGGGTCCACTTGCACGGATGTGTCAGATTTGGGCCGTGCCCGTGCCGTGCCGCGCACCGATTCCTGCATCGAAACCACCTTTTTCGCACACTTGTGCAAATCATTTGACCTGTTTGTTCCTGCGTGACAAGACTAACCGTATAAAGACCAAAGGTTGAGATACAAGGGGGCGGTGACCGTGCAACGGGACCAGCTGAAACTACTGCGCCAACGGCCGAATGCGCAGGTACTGGTGGTCGGCGGAGGCATCAACGGGGTGGCGACGTTCCGCTACCTTGCCATGCAGGGAATCGACGTTGCGCTGATCGAGCGCGGGGACTACAGCCAGGGCGCCTCCGGCGCCAGCTCGCACATGATCCACGGCGGCATCCGCTACCTGGAAAACGGGGAGTTCCGCCTGGTGCACGAGTCCGTGCAGGAACGCAACTCGCTGCTGCAGATCGCCCCCCACTACGTCAAGCCGCTGCAGACCACCATCCCGATCTTCTCCACCTTCTCCGGCATCCTCTCCGCGCCGATGCGCTTCCTGACCCACAAGTCGGGCAAGCCCACCGAACGCGGTGCGGCGCTGATCAAGGCCGGGCTGATCATGTACGACGTGTTCGCCGGCATCGGCGGACGCAACACCCCGTGGCACAGCTTCAAGGCCGGACGCAACGCGCGCAAGGACCTGCCGGCGCTGCGCCAGGACGTGAAGTACACCGCCACCTACTTTGACGCCTCGGTGCACAACCCCGAGCGCCTGACCCTGGACGTGCTGCGCGACGGGCTGGCCGCCAACCCGCAGGCCCGCGCCACCAACTACACCTCGCTGACCGGCTTCAAGGACGGCAAGGCGCAGCTGCGCGACGAGCTGAGCGGGGAGCAGTTCGAGTTCGAGGCCGACGTGCTCGTGAACGCCACCGGCGCCTGGGTGGACCTGACCAACGAGGACCTGGGCCGGGAGACCAAGTGGACCGGCGGCACCAAGGGCTCGCACATCGTGCTGGACCACCCCGAGCTGCTGGCCGCCACCGGGGGCCGGGAAATCTTCTTCGAACACGAAGACGGGCGCATCGTGCTGATCTACCCGATGCTTGGCCGCGTGCTGGTGGGCACCACCGACCTGGAGCACGACATGCGTGAACCGGCGGTGTGCACCGAGGAGGAAGTGGACTATTTCTTCGAACTGATCCACCACGTCTTCCCGAACATCAAGGTCGACCGCCAGGACATCGTCTACCGCTTCTCCGGGGTGCGCCCGCTGCCGAACCACGATGACACCGCCCCCGGGTTCGTCTCGCGCGACTACCAGGTGAAGGAAACCCGCCTGACCGACAAGACCATGATGCTCTCGCTGATCGGCGGGAAGTGGACCACCTTCCGCGCGCTGGGTGAGAACCTGGGCGGCAAGGTGCTGAACTTCCTGCGCGCCGAGCAGCGCCAGAGCACCGTCGGGGTGCCGATCGGCGGCGGACGGAACTTCCCGATGAACGAGGGCGAACTGGATGCCTGGTACGCCGCCCGCGAGCACCGGGCCGGACGCGAACGGCTGCGCGTGCTGCTCGAACGCTACGGCACCCGCGCCGACGCGGTGCTGGACATCGTCGGCGAGGATGAGCACCTGCTGGAGCACAGCGACCAGCTCTCCCACGAGGAGCTGGCCTACCTGGCCGAGCAGGAGCAGGTCGGTCGCCTGATCGACGTGTTCATCCGCCGCACCAACCTGGCCTTCCGCGGCCTGGTGACCAATGAATTGGTGCACGAGGTGGCAAGCAGCCTCGCCGTGCCCATGGGCTGGGATGGGGTCCAAACCGACGCCGAGATCAATCATGCGCTCTCGGTGCTGCGAACCCACCACGAGGTGATTCTCACCTAATCAGTGGCCGGCGGCAGTGGGCCGCCGGCGTCCACCCCAGGAAGGTCAGTGTTGACTCCGAATATATTTCTTGCCGAACTCACCGGCACATTCATTCTGCTGCTATTGGGCACCGGCGTGGTGGCCAATGTGAATCTGAAGGGGACGTTGGGCCACGCCGCGGGCTGGCTGACGATCTGTTTCGGTTGGGGACTGGCGGTCTTCGCCGGTGTCTGGGTGGCCGCCGCTTCCGGCGCCCACCTGAACCCGGCGGTCACCGTCGGTTTGATGGTCAACGCCGATGCCACCGAGCTGGCACCGGGCGTGGACAAGACCGTGGCGAACATGCTGCTGTACTTCGCCGCCCAGATGATCGGTGCCGTGCTCGGCGCCGTGGGCACCTGGCTGGCCTACAAGAAGCACTTCGATGAACCCGTCGACGGCGGCAGCAAGCTGGGCGTCTTCGCCACCGGAGGGGCCATCCGCTCCTACCCCTGGAACATGGTCACCGAGATCATCGCCACCTTCGTGCTGGTGTTCGTGATCAACGGCTTCGGCAAGACACCCCACGGGCTGGGCCCGCTGGCGGTCGCGCTGATCGTGGTCGCCATCGGCGCCTCGCTGGGCGGGCCCACCGGGTACGCGATCAACCCGGCGCGTGACCTCGGTCCGCGCCTGGCGCACGCCCTGCTGCCGATCCCGGGCAAGGGATCATCGGACTGGGCCTACTCCTGGGTCCCGGTTGCCGGACCGCTCATCGGCGGTGTCCTGGGCGGTCTTGGTGCCGCCGCGCTGTTCTAGAACCTTGAGCTATTAGCGGGGATCACACAAGCTGGTCTCAGGCAGGTGCCCGCACCGGCCGCGGCCGTGACCCCACTGCCCGGCCCCCTCACCCGAGGGGGCCGGGCATCGAGGAAAGAACAACGTAGTTTTTTTAGCGAAAAGAGAGTGAACCATGAGCTCGAAGTACGTCATCGCCATCGACCAGGGAACCACCAGTTCCCGGGCGATCGTGTTCAACCACGCCGGTGAGGTCATCTCCGTGGGCCAGCTGGAACACGAGCAGATCTTCCCGCAGGCCGGATGGGTGGAGCACGACGCCGCCGAAATCTGGAACAACGTGCGCGAAGTGATCGGCCAGGCCCTGTCCAAGGCGAACCTGACCCGCCACGACATCGAGGCGGTGGGCATCACCAACCAGCGTGAAACCACCGTGGTGTGGGACAAGAACACCGGTGAGCCGGTGTACAACGCGATCGTCTGGCAGGACACCCGCACCCAGCAGATCGTCGACGACCTGGCCGCCGACGGGGGAGTGGACCGCTACAAGGACAAGGTCGGCCTGCCCCTGGCCACCTACTTCGCCGGCACCAAGATCAAGTGGATCCTGGACAACGTGGACAACGCCCGCCAGCGCGCCGAGGCCGGGGACCTGCTCTTTGGCACCACCGACACCTGGGTGCTGTGGAACCTGACCGGCGGCACCGACGGCGGCGTGCACGTCACCGACGTCACCAACGCCTCACGCACCCTGTTCATGGACCTGCGCACCCGCGCCTGGGATGAGCAGATCCTGGCCGACTTCGGGGTCCCGGCCTCGATGCTGCCCGAGATCCGCTCCTCCTCCGAGGTCTACGGCACCGTGCACACCAACCAGCTGTTGCGCGAAACCCCGGTGGCCGGCATCTTGGGCGACCAGCAGGCCGCCACCTTCGGGCAGGCCGCCTTCACCCCCGGCTCGGCGAAGAACACCTACGGCACCGGCTGCTTCCTGATCTTCAACACCGGCAATGAGATCGTCAAGTCCTCCAACGGGCTGCTGACCACCATGGCCTACCAGCTGGGCGACGCCGAGCCGGTGTACGCGCTGGAAGGCTCCATCGCGGTGGCCGGCTCGCTGGTGCAGTGGCTGCGCGACAACATCGGGATGATCGCCACCAGCGCCGAGATCGAGGATTTGGCCGCCCAGGTCGAGGACAACGGCGGGGTCTACATTGTCCCGGCGTTCTCCGGGCTGTTCGCCCCCTACTGGCGCTCCGAGGCCCGTGGGGCGATCGTGGGCCTGACCCGCTACGCAAACAAGCACCACCTGGCCCGCGCGGCCCTGGAGTCCACCGCCTTCCAGACCCGTGAGGTGCTGGACGCGGTGAACGCCGACGCCGCGGACCCGCTGACCGAGCTGAAGGTCGATGGCGGGATGGTCGCCAACGAGAACCTGATGCAGTTCCAGGCCGACATCCTCGGGGTGCCGGTGGTGCGTCCAAAGGTCACCGAAACCACCGCCCTGGGTGCCGCCTACGCGGCCGGGCTGGCCGTGGGCTACTGGAAGGACCTGGGCGAGCTGGAGTCGAACTGGTCCGAGGACAAGCGCTGGGAGCCGAACCTGGACCCCGAGGAGCGCGAGCGCAAGCTGCGCCTGTGGAAGAAGGCGGTCACCCGCACCTTCGACTGGGTCGACGAGGACACCCGGCACGTCTAAGCCGGTCAGGCGCCCGCACCGCCACGCTGCGGCGCGGGCACCGCGCGCCGCGCACCCCAGGCCCACGCCTGGGGTGCGCGGCAGTTTAACCGGCCCCAAAGCGCGTGCCGTGGCGCGCCTGTTCAGGCCGCGGATCGGACCCCGTCACCGATGCGGCACCACCCGGTGCCGGTACGGTAGAATCGTGATATGTATTCCCAGTTTCACCTACTCTAAGGTGCCGCCCCCGACGCCAGCTGCGGGGGTCTTTGCGTGTCTGGGAGAGACCAACAATTCAGAGCATGTTTGTGAGACGAGCTAAGTGACATCATCGACGAACGAGACGAAAACCTACGACTTTCGTGCCATGGAGGCCAACTGGGCCAAGGTGTGGGAAGACCTAGAGGTCTTCAAGCCCAAGGATGACGGTTCGGCCGAGCGTCGCTATGTCCTAGACATGTTCCCCTACCCCTCCGGGGACCTGCACATGGGCCACGCCGAGGCGTTCGCGATGGGGGATGTGGTCGCCCGCTACTGGAAGCTCAAGGGCTACGACGTGATGCACCCGATCGGCTGGGACTCCTTCGGGCTGCCGGCCGAGAACGCGGCCATCAAGCGCAACGCGCACCCGGCCGAATGGACCTACAAGAACATCGAGACCCAGGCCGCCAGCTTCAAGCGCTACGCCATCTCCGCGGACTGGTCGCGCCGGCTGCACACCTCGGACCCGGAATACTACCGCTGGACCCAGTGGCTGTTTAACCGCTTCTACGAAAAGGGCCTGGCCTACCGCAAGAACCACCCGGTGAACTGGTGCCCGAAGGACCAGACCGTGCTGGCCAACGAGCAGGTCGTCAACGGCGCCTGCGAACGCTGCGGCACCCAGGTGACCAAGAAGTCGCTGAACCAGTGGTACTTCAAGATCACCGACTACGCCGACCGGCTGCTGCAGGACATGGAGGACCTCAAGGGCCACTGGCCCGAGCGGGTGCTGCTGATGCAGAAGAACTGGATCGGACGCTCCGAGGGCGCCGAGGTCACCTTCAGCATCGAGGCGGCCGGGGACAAGCCGGCCAAGGACGTCACCGTGTTCACCACCCGCCCGGACACCCTGTACGGGGCGACGTTCATGGTGGTGGCCGCGGACGCGGACCTGGCCGGGGAACTGGTCACCGACGAGCAGCGCCAGGCGCTGGCCGACTACCAGGAGCAGGTCAACCACCTGTCCGAAATTGAGCGCCAGAGCACCGAACGCGAAAAGACCGGGGTGTTTTTGGGCCGCTACGGCATCAACCCGCTCTCCGGGGAGAAGCTGCCGATCTGGGCGGCGGACTACGTGCTCTCCGACTACGGCACCGGCGCGATCATGGCCGTGCCCGCCCACGACCAGCGCGACCTGGAATTCGCCCTGGCCTTCGACCTGCCGGTGCGCGTGGTCGTGGACACCGGGGAGGAAGACCCGACCGTGTCCAGGACCGCCACCTCCGGGGACGGGAAGCTGGTGAACTCCGGGCAGCTGGACGGGCTGGACAAGCAGGCCGCCATCGCCAAGGCCATCGAAATCGTGGAGGCCGCCGGCACCGGCGAGCACACCGTGAACTTCCGCCTGCGTGACTGGCTGCTCTCCCGCCAGCGCTTTTGGGGCACCCCGATCCCGATCATCCACTGCCCGCAGTGCGGTGAGGTTCCGGTGCCCGATGACCAGCTGCCGGTGCGCCTGCCGGAGAACCTGCGCGGCGAGGAACTGGCCCCGAAGGGCACTAGCCCGCTGGCCGCGGCCGCGGACTGGGTCAACGTGGCCTGCCCGAGCTGCGGCGGACACGCCAAGCGGGACACCGACACCATGGACACCTTCGTGGACTCGTCCTGGTACTTCCTGCGCTTCGTCTCCCCGGACTACACCCAGGGCCCGTTCGACCCGAAGGCGGTGCGCGACTGGATGCCGGTCGGGCAGTACGTGGGCGGGGTGGAGCACGCGATCCTGCACCTGCTCTACTCGCGCTTCTTCACCAAGGTCATCCACGACCTGGGGCTGATCGACGCGACCGAGCCCTTCAGCGCCCTGCTGAACCAGGGCCAGGTCCTCAACGGCGGCAAGGCGATGAGCAAGTCGCTGGGCAACGGCGTGGACCTGGGCGAACAGCTCGATGAGTACGGGGTGGACGCGGTGCGCCTGACCATGGTCTTCGCCTCCCCGCCGGAGGACGACGTGGACTGGGCCGACGTCTCCCCGTCCGGATCGCAGAAGTTCCTGGCCCGCGCCTGGCGCCTGGCCCAGGATGTGGCCAGCGCCCCGGGCGTGGACTACACCACCGGGGACACGGCGCTGCGCCAGGTCACCCACCGCACCGTGCACGAGGCGGCCCAGCTGCTGGACGGGCACAAGTTCAACGTGGTGATCGCCAAGACCATGGAACTGGTCAACGCCACCCGCAAGACCATCGACACCGGGGCCGGCGCCGCCGACCCGGCGGTGCGCGAGGCCACCGGCGTGGTCGCCCAGCTGCTCTCCCTGTTCGCCCCTTACACGGCCGAGGACATGTGGGCGGCGCTGGGCTACGAGCCGAGCGTGGCCAACAGCGCCTGGCCCACCGTGGATGAGGCCCTGCTGGTGGATGACACCATCACCGCGGTCGTCCAGGTCAAGGGCAAGGTCCGCGCCCGCCTGGAGGTGTCGGTGGACATCAGCGAGGCGGAGCTGGAAGCCGCGGCCCTGGCCCACGAGAACGTGGTGCGCCTGCTGGATGGCAAGGCGCCGCTGAAGGTCATCGTGCGCGCCCCGAAGCTGGTCAACGTGGTGCCGGCACCGTAGGGTCGGGCACATGAGTGAACGCCCCAGCGCCGCGCGGGGACGGTGGTTTGCCAAACGCCGTCCCCGTCCGGCGCCCGCCGCCCGGATCGGGATCGTCACTGACTCCTCCGCCTGTCTGGGCGGGCCATGGCTGGAGCACCCGGACTTTGAGATGCTCACCATCCCGGTGATCATCGACGACGTGGTGTGCGGGGATGACACCGACGCGCTGGTGATGGGGCTGGCCATGGGCCAGGCGGTGCGCACCTCCCGTCCTGCGCCGGGGCAGTTCATGCGCGCCTACCGGCAGCTGGCCGAGGCCGGCTGCGAAGCCATCATCTCCGTGCACCTTTCGGCCGGGCTCTCGGGCACCCACGAATCCGCGCGGCTGGCGGCCGGGCAGGTCCAGGTGCCGGTCACCGTGGTGGATTCGCGCACCGTCGCCCTGCCGTTGGGGTTCGCGGTGCGCCGCATGCTCACCGCCCGCGCCGCCGGGGCGGGGCTGGATGAGCTGCTGGACATTGCCCGCGCCGCGAAGGACAACTCCGTATTCTTCGCGGTGCCCAGCCTGGACCAGCTGCGCCGCGGCGGGCGGATCAGCACCCTGTCCGGGGTGGTGGGCAACCTGCTCAGCGTCAAGCCGATCCTGGCCATCCAGGACGGGGCGATCCACCCGGTGGAGAAGCCGCGCACCTTCCCGCGCGCCCAAAGCCGGCTGGTGGCGCTCGGGCGCCAGGTGGCCGAGCAGGCCCGGCAGGCGGGGGCCGACGTGGAAGTGGGGATCATGCACTTCGGAGCGCAGGACCCGGCCGAGGAACTGGCCCGCGAGGTCGCCGAGCTCACCGCTCACCCGGTGGCCCTGGAACCGCTGCCGGCGGTGCTGGCCGCCCACACCGGGGTGGGGGTGCTCGCCGTCTGCGTGGCCCCGCACTACCCGCCGGCCCCGGAGCATCCACAAGCGGACGAACGGCAG
This sequence comes from Glutamicibacter sp. V16R2B1, assembly GCF_005774635.1. Classification (NCBI taxonomy): domain Bacteria; kingdom Bacillati; phylum Actinomycetota; class Actinomycetes; order Micrococcales; family Micrococcaceae; genus Glutamicibacter; species Glutamicibacter sp. V16R2B1. Next base: position 220,527 of record NZ_VATX01000005.1, on the reverse strand, counting down.
TAGCCGGCCCGCCGGGCAGCACCCACACTGGCTGGCATGGGCCGGCACAACTTCTTTCCTCAGCGCTCCCCGCGCCCCTCCAGGGTCCGCTTCGCCGTGTCCCGGGCCGCGGCCATTACCCTGGTGGTGGCCGTTATCGGCTGGATCGCGCTGTCGATCCTGTTCGCGCCCCCGGATCCCAACCAGACGCTGGGCACCGTGCAGACCACCACCGGGCAGCCGGGCCCGGACCCGCCGGCGCCGGGGCAGGGCACGGCACCCGAAGAACCGGGCAGCAGCGGGCCGGCCTCCACCGAGGCTGGCCCCGCCACGGGGGATGGGGTGGTCGTACACGTGGTCGGGGCGGTGCGCAGCCCCGGGGTGTACCGCCTGCCGGGCGGGGCACGGATCGTGGACGCCATCGAGGCGGCCGGCGGGATGAGCCCCGGGGCCCGGCCCGAACTGCTGAACCTGGCATCTCCGGTCAGCGACGGGCAGCAGGTGCTGCTGCCGCACAAGGACGACCCGCCGGGATTCTCCCCGGCGGCGCAGCCACCATCCGCTGGACCAGGCACCGGCGACACCGACACCACCTCAGCTACGCCGTCGGGGGCTGCGGCAGGCGGCACCCCGGGTGCCCCGGGCGCGAAGATCCCCATTAACCAGGCCGACGCCGAGACCCTGATGCAGTTGCCGGGCATCGGACCGGCACTGGCCGGACGGATCATCGACTTTAGGGAGGCAAACGGGCCGTTCAAGTCCGTCGAGGAACTCGAGCAGGTTTCCGGGATCGGTCCGGTGCTGATGGGCAAGCTGCGGGAACTGGTGCAGGCGCCGTGAGCACCGACTTCCGGGGACTGTGGATGCTGGGCGGGGCGTGGGCGGCCGCCTGGTTCGCCCCGCAACGCTGGGTGCTGGTCCCGCTGCTGGGAATGATCGCCGTGCTGTTCGTGCTGGCCGCCCGCCGCCGCCACGACCCGCGGTACTCCGCGCCCTGGTTCACCGCACTGCTGCTGACGCTGTTGGCGGCCACCGCGGTGATCGTCAGCGACCAGGGCCGGGCGCACTGTCAGCTGCCCGGACATGGGACGCAAAGCTACCGGGTGATGTGGGCGTTCAGCGAGACTCCGCGCACCGGCCAGGACGGCGCACTGAAGGGACGGGCGCAGATCCAACGGTACTGGCAGGATGGAACCTGGCACCACTGCCCGATCCAGGTGTACGCGACCAGCACGGTTCCGCTGCCCCGGGCCGTGGCCGGCTACGAGTCGCGCACCGGCATCCAGTATTTCGCCAGCGTCAACAGCCCCTCCACCGGGCACGGCCGCGCCCCGCACGGGCCGGCCGAACGGCTGAAACAGCGGTTCGTGCACACCCTGGACCGGCTGCCCGAACCGGCACGGGCACTGCTGCCGGGCATGCTCTACGGGGACCGTTCCCTGCAGGATGATGCCCTGAGCACCGCGATGAAGCAGACCGGGCTCAGCCACCTGACCGCGGTCAGCGGCTCGAACTGTGCCATCATCGCCGGTCTGGTGCTGTTGGTGCTGCGCGGGCTCGGGGCGCCGCGCTGGCTGGCGCTGCTGGGCCTGGGTGGTGCGCTGCTGCTCTTTTCCGGGTTCGTGGGGCCCGAACCCAGTGTGCTGCGCGCCGCGGTAATGGGCGGCCTCGCCGCGCTCAGCCTGTATGTCGGCCGGGGCCGGGCGAGCCTGGGCATCCTGTGCCTGACCGGAACCCTGCTGCTGTTCGCGGACCCGTCACTGGCGGGGGAACCGGCGTTCCTGCTCTCGGTGCTGGCGACCCTGGGCATCGTGGTGTTCACCCCACCGATCACCGAGGTGCTGGCGCGCCGGGTACCGAAACTGCTGGCCGAGCCCATCGCGATCTGCACGGCCGCCCAGCTGACCTGTCTGCCTGTGGTCATTGCCCTGTCCGAGCATTTCAGCGTCTACTCCATCCCGCTGAACCTGCTGATCACCCCGTTGGTCCCGCTGATCACCGTGAGCGGGATGCTGTGCGTGCTGCTGGCCCCGGCCCTTCCCGTCCTGGCCGGTTGGCTGGTGTGGGTGCCGGGGCTGCCGGCGTGGGGGATTGGCGGGCTGGCGGGGTGGGCGGCCGGCTGGCCCGGGGCGCAGAGGCCCTGGCCGCAGGGGACCGGCGGGGTGCTGCTGGCGGTGGTGATCACGCTGGTGCTCTGTGCATCGATCCTGCTGCTGGCGCATGCGCAGGTGCCGTGGCTGCGCCACGGGATGCGGGCGCTGTTGGGCGCGGTGGTGCTGGTCCTGTGCGCCCTGGTGTTGCCGGCCACGCTGCTGGTGCGGCCCAGCGCGCCGGAGTGGAACCTGGCAATGTGCGATGTGGGGCAGGGGGACGCACTGGTGATCAACACCGGCGGGCAGGGCGGGTGGCTGATCGATACCGGTAATCCAGGTTCCGGGGTGCTGCAGTGCCTGGACACCCTGGGCATCAGGCATCTGGAGAAGGTCTTCATCACCCACGCCCACGAGGACCACATGGGCGCGCTGCCCGAGGTGCTGCAGGCCATCGAGGTGGGAGAGGTGCTCGTCTCGGGCGGGTTCCGCGGCGCGGTGCAGGCCCCGCTGCGCGTGCTGCAGCCCGGCGAGCAGCAGCAGGAAGGCTCGGTCAGCTTCACCGTGCTGGGTCCGGAACCGGGCCTGCTGCGCGGCGCGTCGGTGAATGACACCTCCCTGGTGCTGCGCGTTGACTTCCAGGCCCCGGGCGGGCCGGTTTCCTTCTTCACCGCCGGGGACATGGAATCCGAGGCGATGTCCCGGCTGCTGACTCCCAACCCGCCACAGGGCATCAGCGTGTTGAAGGCCTCCCACCACGGGGCGCGCAACGGCGGCAGCGCACTGATCGAGCGGCTGCATCCGAAACTGCTGCTGATCCCGGTCGGTGCCGGCAACAGCTACGGTCACCCGCACCCGCAGATCCTGGAAGCGGCGAAGCTAGTCGGCGCCCAGGTGCTGCGCACCGACCAGCAGGGAACGGTAACCATCACATTTGCCCACGGGCGGGCCACCGCCACCCGGATCGGGGTCCCGGTTCGATAGGATCGTAGCTGGTAGTTCGTCCCCGTGAAGGAGCCTGATGGCACGCGCCCCCAAATCCGCCGGTATCTCCTGGCGCGACTTGACCCCCCAGCCGCTGATCCTGCTTTCGGGCCCCGACGAGTACCTGGCCTCCCGGGCCTTTGACACGCTGCGCCAGCAGGCCGCCCAGCGCGAGGGGATCGAGGTCACCCGGCTCTCGGCCTCCAGCTATGAGCCCGGCGAACTGCTGATGGCCACCAGCTCCTCCCTGTTCGCCTCGGCGAACCTGGTGGAGATCACGGACCTGGCCTCCATGAACGAGGTGTTCCTGCGCGACGCGCTGGCCTACCTGAAGGACATCGCACCGGAGAACGTGCTGATCATGCACCACTCGGGTCAGCGCGGCAAGAAGCTGATCGATGCCCTGAAGCAGGCCGGGGCGGTGGTGGTTGACTGCCAGCCGCTGAAGCGAGATGCGGACAAGATCGACTTCGTCACCAATGAATTCAAGGCCGCCAAGCGGCGCATCACCAACGACGCGGTTAAGGCCCTGGTCGCCGCGGTCGGCTCCTCCCTGGCCGAGTTGGGGGCCTCCTGCCACCAGCTGATCGCTGACACCACCGGCACCGTGGACCAGGAGGTGGTCGACCGCTACTACGGCGGACGGGTGGAGGCCACCGCGTTCAAGGTCGCCGACGCGGCCATCGCCGGGGACGCCGAGCAGGCGCTGGCGACGCTGCGCCACGCCCTGGACACCGGCACCGACCCGATCCCGGTGGTGGCGACGCTGGCCATGAAGGTGCGCCAGCTGGCCAAGGTGCTGGGAGTGAACGAGCCGGCGGCGAAACTGGCCGGGGAACTGGGCATGGCCCCCTGGCAGGTGCAGTCCGCCCAGCAGCAGGCCCGCGGCTGGAAGCGCAAGGACCTGGCCGACTGCATCGAGAAGGTCGCCCTGACCGACCGCATGGTCAAGGGCGGGGGACGGGCCCCGGCCTACGCGCTGGAGCAGGCGGTGCTGTTCATCGCCGAGAAGTCCCCGCGCTGAGCACCCACTCGTTCCCAAGTGGTGCCGCCCCGCTGTTTTCGGCGGATCCCGGCACGGCGGCGCGGGGCGGGGACCTGCCGGTTAAACCACAAGAACCCGGGCCCCTTGCGGGAACCCGGGTTCTTGAGAAGCTTGCTAGTGCCTAGAGGGCGTTAACCTTCTTGGCAATGGCCGACTTGCGGTTAGCAGCGTTGTTCTTGTGCAGAACACCCTTGCTAACGGCCTTATCCAGCTTGCGGCCGGCGGCCTGCAGCGCCTCGGTTGCCTTCTCCTTGTCACCGGCCACGACGGCTTCGTTGACCTTGCGGATCAGGGTCTTGACCTCGGAGCGGACTGCGACGTTGCGGACGCGAGCCTTTTCGTTGGTCAGGTTGCGCTTCTTCTGGGACTTGATATTAGCCACTTAATAAACTCTCTCGTTTATCGTTTTATACGGTCGGTAGAGGGTTCATCCTCCAGGCCATCGACTGAGCGGTGTGGGGCACCTATGGCGACCCGAAGGGGGCGTGTCGCCCAACCTGCGCGACACACAGCAATTAACACTACCAGAATCCACCGGCCGGGCCGAACCCCTAGCGCCGCCGGTTCAGGTGACTTACGACAAGGTCGAAGCGCCGCTTGTCCAGCACCGCGCCCTCGCGGCGCACCGTGGCCGGATCCATGCGGATCACCCGGTCCAGCTTCACCTCGCTGGGCCGGCCCTGCGCGTCCCAGCTGCCGCTGCCGATGTCGAGATAGTCATCGTTGCGGTGGGTCCCGTTGGTGTTGTCCTTCGAGGTGAGCATCAGACCCAGCAGCCACTTGCCGTCACGGCCCACCAGCAGCACCGGGCGGTCCTTGCCCTGTGAGTGGTCCTCCTCGTAGGGCACCCAGCCCCAGACGATCTCCCCGGGATCCGGCTCACCGTCCAGGCTGGGGTTGTAGTTCACCGCCACCGCCGCGGTGTAGTCCCCGGGATAGACCCCGCCCTGCACCGCGGAGCCGGCCGGGCGGGGAGCGGGGTTCTGCCCGGAAGCCGGATGTGGCCGCGGGGAGGGGGCCTGCCGGGAACGGGAGGCGGACTGGTAGCGGGAAACCTCGCGCACCACGCGATTCAGCAGGGAAAAGATCTTTCGCGCATTCAATGCCATGAAGCACAAACTACCAGCGGACGGGCGCACAATAGCGCGGTTTGGGGTGAATCATGACAGAATAGGGACGAAATCCACCTGTTCTCTACGTTACCTAGTGAGGTCTGTTTAGGTGTCTCCCTTGGCCCGCACCGCGCCGGTGCCCGCCGCGACCGATCCGTCGCTGATCCGGAACTTCTGCATCATCGCGCACATCGACCACGGCAAGTCCACCCTGGCCGACCGCATGCTGCAGCTGACCGGCGTGGTCGCCGCGCGTGACATGAAAGCCCAGTACCTGGACCGGATGGACATTGAACGCGAACGCGGCATCACCATCAAGTCCCAGGCCGTGCGCATGCCCTGGGAAGTCGAGGGCACCTCGTACGCGCTGAACATGATCGACACCCCCGGGCACGTCGACTTCACCTATGAGGTCTCCCGCTCGCTGGCCGCCTGCGAGGGCGCGATCCTGCTGGTGGACGCCGCGCAGGGCATTGAGGCCCAGACGCTGGCGAACCTGTACCTGGCCATCGAGGGCGACCTGACGATCATCCCGGTGCTGAACAAGATCGATTTGCCCAACGCCCAGCCGGAGAAGTACGCCGAGGAGCTGGCGGGCCTGATCGGGTGCGAGCCCGATGAGGTGCTGAAGGTTTCGGGCAAGACCGGTGAGGGCGTCGAGGCGCTGCTGGATGAAGTGATCAAGCAGCTGCCATCGCCGGTGGGCCAGGCCGACGCCCCGGCCCGCGCCATGATCTTCGACTCGGTCTACGACACCTACCGCGGCGTGGTCACCTACGTGCGGGTGGTGGACGGCAACCTGAAGCCGCGTGAACGCGTGCAGATGATGTCCACCGGCACCAACCACGAACTGCTGGAAATCGGGGTGTCCTCCCCGAACCCGATCCCCACCAAGGGCCTGGGCGTGGGCGAGGTCGGCTACCTGATCACCGGTGTGAAGGATGTGCGCCAGTCCAAGGTCGGTGACACCGTCACCAACGCGGCCAAGCCGGCCGCCGAATCCCTGGGCGGCTACGAGGAACCCAAGCCGATGGTGTTCTCCGGGCTGTACCCGATCGACGGGTCGGACTACCCGGCGCTGCGTGATGCGCTGGACAAGCTGCAGCTGAACGACGCCGCACTGGTCTACGAACCGGAAACCTCCGTGGCCCTGGGCTTCGGCTTCCGCGTGGGCTTCCTGGGCCTGCTGCACCTGGAAATCACCCGCCAGCGCCTGGAGAGCGAATTCAACCTTGATCTGATCTCCACCGCCCCGAACGTGGTGTACGAGGTGATGGGTGAGGACAAGCAGCTGATCACCGTCACCAACCCCTCCGAGTTCCCCGAGGGCAAGATCCTGGAGGTGCATGAGCCGATGGTGGCCGCCACCATCCTGGCCCCGAGCGAGTTCATCGGCGCGATCATGGAGCTATGCCAGAACCGGCGCGGCACCATGCGCGGGATGGACTACCTCTCCGAGGACCGCGTGGAAATGCGCTACTGGCTGCCGCTGGCCGAGATCGTGTTCGACTTCTTCGACCACCTCAAGTCCCGCACCCGCGGCTACGCGTCGCTGGACTGGAAGGCCGACGGGGAGCAGGTCGCGGACCTGGTGAAGGTCGACATCCTGCTGCAAGGCGAGCAGGTGGACGCGTTCAGCGCCATCACCCACCGTGACAAGGCCTACTCCTACGGCACCATGATGACCTCCAAGCTGCGCGAACTGATTCCGCGCCAGCAGTTCGAGGTGCCGATCCAGGCGGCCATCGGCTCGCGCATCATCGCGCGTGAGAACATCCGCGCCATCCGCAAGGACGTGCTGGCCAAGTGCTACGGCGGCGACATCAGCCGCAAGCGCAAGCTGCTGGAAAAGCAGAAGGAAGGCAAGAAGCGCATGAAGATGGTCGGGCGCGTCGAGGTGCCGCAGGAGGCCTTCATCGCCGCACTGTCCACCGACGAACCGAAAAAGAAGTAGATGCCCGCAGTCCTTCCGGACGGGGATCCGGCTCCGGCCGATGGTCTGCTCCCGGCAGCGTGTGCGCACGGTGCCGCGGGGCGGACCATGTCCTTTTACGTCCACATTCCCTTCTGCACGGTCCGCTGCGGCTACTGCGACTTCAACACCTACACCGCCAAGGAGCTGGGCTCCGGGGCGACGCAGGAGTCCTATGCGGCTACCGTGGGCCGGGAGATTGATTTCTCCCGCCAGGTGCTGGAGGCCTCCTCGGTGCCGGCCCGGCCGATCGACACCGTGTTCTTCGGCGGCGGCACCCCGACCCTGCTGCCGGCCAGCGACCTGGCCAGCGTGCTGGGGCGGATCAAGGAGAACTTCTCCCTGGCCCAGGGCGCGGAGGTCACCACCGAGGCGAACCCGGATTCGGTGAGCCCCGAGAGCCTTGAGGAACTGGCCGCGGCCGGGTTCACCCGGGTCTCCTTCGGCATGCAGTCCGCGGTGCCGCACGTGCTCAAGGTCCTGGACCGCACCCACAACCCCGAACGGGTTCCCGAGGCGGTCAGCTGGGCGCGGGCGGCCGGATTGGATGTCAGCGTGGACTTGATCTACGGGACGCCGGGGGAGTCGGTTGCCGACTGGCGCACCAGCGTCGAGGCGGCCCTGAGCTACGAACCGGACCACATCAGCGCCTACGCGCTGATCATCGAACAGGGCACGAAGCTGGCCGCGCAGATCCGCCGCGGGGTGGTGCCGGACATCGACGATGACGACCACGCCGAGAAGTACCAGCTGGCCGACGAGATGTTCGCCGCCGCCGGCTACAACTGGTACGAGGTGAGCAACTGGGCCCGCGGGCGCGAGCACGCCTGCCGCCACAACCTGGCCTACTGGCAGGGCGGGGACTGGTGGGGCGCCGGACCCGGGGCGCACTCGCACATTGGCGGGCTGCGCTGGTGGAACGTGAAGCACCCGGCCGCCTACCAGCAGCGGATCGACGCCGGGATCTCCCCGGGGGCCGGACGCGAATTCCCGGACGCCGAGGCGGTGCAGCTCGAGCGCACGATGCTGCTGACCCGCCTGGACACCGGCATGCCGATCTCCGAACTAGACGAAACCGGGCGCCGGGCCGTGGCCGGGCTGATCGCCGATGAGCTGATCGATCCGCGCCAGGCCTTCGCCGGGCGGATCGTGCTGACCCAGCGCGGTCGCCTGCTGGCCGACCTGGTGGTGCGCGAACTGCTGAACTTCTAATTCGTAGACCTTGGCCCGGCGGCATTGGCCGCCAAAACGTCCGAAGCCCACCGCTTGATCCTCATCGGCGGTGGGCTTCGGGGGTTTTTCCCTGGTTCTTGGGCGCGGGCCAGGCCCGCGCTACTTCATCAGCCGCAGGTTCAGCGGGTAGCGGAAGGGGCGTCCCTTGTTGACCTGGATGCCGGCGCGGGCACCCATCAGCGTCATAAACACCCACAGCGCCACACCGACCACGGCGAACAGCCAGCCGATGAACGGGATCAGGCTCAGCAGGTTCAGCAGGATGGCCAGGACCGTGAGCGGGAAGGTGAAGTTGAACGCTTCCTTGGATTCCTGCGCGGTGAACGGACCGCGGTCACGGTACACCGCGTAGATGATGGCCGAGGGGATGCACCCCAGGATGCTGCCGAAGTGAGCGAGCATCGCCCATTGCCGATCCTCGGTGGGGCTCAGTGGCAAAGCGGTCACCTGCGAACCCTCAAAGCGTGAGTTCTCCGGTGAAGACTCAGTCTGGCGAGATGGCACTGTCGAATTTCCTTGCAATGTCTGAAGTGTGGTTACTGCCTCGAGTCTAGCCACCGGGACCGCATCGGAAGCTCGACTCGCGGAACTAACCCTGCGATTCACCGATTGTTAGGAAACCGTAATCTTCGGTCGTGAGGAAATCGATCAGGTGCTCGACCTTGCCCAGCAGTTCGGGCTGCAGCTGCGAATAGTATTCGACCTTCGACAGGATCCGCTGCCAGCCCAATCCGATGTCGGCGGCGTTGTGGTGCGGCCAGCCGAAGCTGCGCAGCACCCCGGTTTTCCAGTCGGTGCCCTTGGGGATCACCGGCCACGCGGTGATGCCCAGCACCTCGGGCTTCACCGCCTGCCAGATGTCCACGTAGGGGTGGCCCAGGATTAGCACGTTGCCCCGCGCGCCGGGCGTGGCCATCGCCTGCTGCACGATGCGTTCCTCCTTCGTCCCGGAAATCAGGTGGTCGACCAGGATCCCCAGGCGGCGCTGCGGGGAGGGGTCGAAGTCCCGAATGGCCGCGGCCAGATCGTCCACGCCGTGCAGCGGTTCAACCACGATGCCCTCGACGCGCAGGTCATGGCCCCACACCTTCTCCACCAGCTCGGCGTCGTGCTTGCCCTCCACCCAGATGCGGCTGGCCCGGGCGGTGCGCGCCTTCTGCCCGGTCACCGCGCGGGACCCGGAGGAGGAACGCAGGGTGCTTCCGGCCTGTGCCTGGGCGCGCGGTTCGACCAGCTCCACCGGCTCTCCCTCCAGCAGGAAGCCGAAGCCGCTCTGGAAGGACTTGGTGCGCCCATGGCGGTCCTCCAGGACAATGACCCGCATGCCCCCGGACTTCTCGGTGCGCACCAGCTCACCAACCCAACCGGAGGCCACATCCTCCAGTAGAAGCCCGCGCTCCACCGGAACCTGACGCAGTTTCTTGGGAGCGGGGGTGCCCAGATCCATGGCGCCCCACGGGTAGTTGCTCACTGAATGCAGCCCTTTCGCTGTGACCGAATACGAACCAGATTCCAATGCTAGCAAGCGCTGAACGTACTAGACTTGGCACTTGAGGACGTAGAGTGCTAAATGCCGTGAGGCATGGAAGGTGGTGTGACAGTGAGCGAATTGCGGCGCCTGGATGTGCTGCGAGCCATCGTGGAGGATTATGTCCAATCCCGCGAACCGGTGGGCTCCAAGACCCTGCTGGACCGGCACGACCTGGGGGTCTCGGCGGCCACCATCCGCAACGACATGGCCGCGCTGGAGGACGAAGGACTCATCGTCGCCCCGCACACCTCTTCCGGGCGGGTGCCCACAGAAAAGGGCTACCGCCGGTTCGTCGACGAGATCGGTGAGATCAAGCCGCTCTCGCGCGCCGAACGCGAGGCGATCAACCGGATCATGGACACCTCCCAGGATCTGGAGGAGATGCTGCACAGCACCGTGCGGCTGCTGGCGAAGCTGACCAACCAAGTCGCGATGATCCAGGTGCCGCAGTACGACACGGCCGCGCTGCGGCACATCGAACTGGTGGGGCTCAGCCAGCACCAGTTCCTGCTGGTGCTCATTGCCTCCAACGGCAGCGTGGACCAGCGGGTGCTGAGCACCGCCGCGCCGTTCACCGACGAGTCGCTGGCCGGGCTGAAGAACACGCTGCTGGAGGCGCTGGCCGGGTACCAGCTTTCCGAGCTGTCCGTGCTGCTCTCCACCCACAGCGTGGAAATCCCGGGCCAGGACCAGGACCTGCTGGGAGAAATCCTTGCGGCCCTGCGCGAAATGGCGCATTCGGCCACCGAACAGCGTATCGTGATGGCGGGAACCGCGAACCTGGCCCGTGCCGGGGGAGACTTCCCGCTGAGCATCACCCCGGTGCTTGAGGCGCTGGAGGAGCAGGTGGTGCTGTTGAAGCTGTTTTCCGAACTGGAAGCCGATTCGCGCGGCCTGTCGGTGAGCATCGGCACCGAAACCCATATCGGGGAGCTGTCCGAGGCGGCGGTGGTGGCCACCAGCTACGGCAGCGATGCCCGCAACAAGCTCGGGGTGCTGGGCCCGACCCGGATGAACTACCCCTCCTCGATGGCCTCGGTGCGCGCCGTGGCACGCTACCTGTCCCGAATCCTGGCGAACTGAGACTCGCCGGCACAGACTTTGACCAACGGTTAGGAAAGGACACGCGAGAAACGTGAGCTCGCATTACGAGACGCTGGGTGTCGCGAAGGACGCCACGCAACAACAGATCAAGAGCGCCTACCGCAAGATGGCCCGCAAACTGCACCCGGATGTGAATCCCGGGCAGGACGCTGCGGAGCAGTTCAAGCTGGTCACCCGCGCCTACGAGGTCCTTTCGGATGAGACCAAGCGCGCCAACTACGACGCCACCGGGGATGAGAACGGCAACGGCCACCAGGGCTTCGGCGGGGCCGGCGGCTTCGGCGGGTTCGGGGACATCTTCGAGCAGTTCTTCGGCGGCGGCGGACAGGGCCAGGGCCCGATCCCGCGCACCCAGCGTGGACGCGACGCACTGATCACCGTGACCATCGACCTGGAGGACGCGGTCAAGGGCACCGTGTACCCGCTGGAGATGGAAACCGCGGTCACCTGCAAGACCTGCCACGGTGAGGGCACCCGCGAGGGCACCAGCCCGGTCACCTGCTCCATCTGCCACGGCGCCGGCCAGGTGCAGCGCCCGGTGCGCTCGTTCCTGGGCCAGATGATGACCGTGGAAACCTGCGCCGCCTGCCGCGGCCACGGCACCACCATCCCGGACCCCTGCCTGGAGTGCAACGGGGACGGGCGGGTGCGCGAACGGGTCTCCAAGCAGCTGAACATCCCCGCCGGGGTGGCCAGCGGCACCCGCATCCAGCTTCGCGACCAGGGCGAGGCCGGGCCGGGCGGGGGGCCGAACGGCGACCTGTTCGTGGAAGTCGAGGTGCGCCGCCACAAGATCTTCGAACGGGCGAACAACGACCTGCACGCCAAGATGAGCATCCCGATGACCGCCGCCGCCCTGGGCTGCGAGCTGAAGCTGGAGACCTTCGACGGCGAACAGTCGATCCAGGTGGAGCCCGGGGCCCAGGAGGGGCACACCGTGACCCTGCCGGGGTTGGGCGTGCCGCGGCTGCGCGGGGGCAAACGCGGGGACATCATCGTGCACCTGAGCGTGGAAACCCCCACGAAGCTGGACGCCGCCCAGCGCGACCTGCTCGAGCAGCTGGCCAAGCTGCGCGGGGAGGAAATGGCGGCCGGACAGGTGGAGCACGCCGGGGGCATGTTCGCCCGGCTGCGCGACAAGTTGGGCCAGCGTTAGGCCATGAGCAACCACAGCTTCGTCATCGACCGGCAGCAGGCCGCCCAGGTCGCCGCCGGTGACCGGCTCTCCATCCAGGGCTCCGAGGCGCACCACGCGCTGAACGTGAAGCGGGTCAAGCCCGGTGAGCACCTGGACCTGCTCGATGGCCACGGCCGCCGGCTGGTGGTCGAGGTGCAGGACGGGGACAGGCAGGCGCTGCACGTCACCGTCCTGGAGGTCGTGGACGAAGCCCCGCCGGGCCACCCGGTCACCCTGATCCAGGCGCTGGCCAAGGGGGACCGGGACCTGCAGGCGGTGGAGGCCAGCGTGGAGCTGGGCGTCAGCGCGGTGCGTCCCTGGCAGGCCGAACGCTCCATCGTGCGCTGGAACGCCGCCAAGGCGCAGAAGGCGCTGGAGAAGTGGCGCTCCCAGGTGCGCAGCGCCCAGAAGCAGTCCCGGCGCAGCTATGAGCCGGTGCTGCACCCGATGCTCACCACGCGGCAGCTGGCCGAGGAGGTCTCGGACCGGGTCGCCGATGGGCACCTGGTGCTGGTGCTGCATGAGGCGGCCACCGCGCCGCTGGGGCGCATCGTGGGGGACTGGAAGGCCGCCGCCGGATCGGCGGGCCGCACGGCGCCGGGCGTGTGCCTGATCGTGGGTCCCGAGGGCGGGATCAGCGACGGGGAACTGGCGGTGCTCACCGCCGCCGGTGCCCGGGCCGTGGTTCTGGGCCAGCATGTGCTGCGGGCCTCCACCGCCGGCCCGGCCGCCCTGGTGCTGGTCCGTCACCTGCTCGGGGACCTGTAGGGGGCTTGGAAAAAACTTCACCCGGCCATCGCCGGTGGACGCGATTTCGCGTCTGCCGGCGATGGCCGGGTTCGTGGTTAAGCGTGGTTCCCGGGGACTTTGGAGCCCGAGTTCTTCGGCTGCCCGGTTAGCTGACGTTGAACATGCTGGTGGTGCGGGCGATCTTCGCGCCCGAACCGTTGTTCTGGCCCCACAGGGTCACCCGGTATTCGCCGGGGGAGAGCGCCAGCTCGCGGCTGAGCGCCCCGTCCTCATCCAGCTCGGTGGCCTTCACCCGTTGGGCCTCGTCCACCGGCTGCCAGTCCCCGGCCGTGTTCTTGCGCTCCACCCGGTAGTACAGCCCGTCGCTGAACGCGACGGAGCGGGCGTTGAGCTTGACCTTCCCGGCGGCGAACTGGCTGGAGTTCTGCGGGTCGATGATCCAGATCGGGGCCATGAAGCTGGAGTTGCGTTCGTATTCGCTCTCCAGGCGGTAGTCGTCGAACACGGTGGCGTTCGCGGCCCCGTCCACCAGCAGGCGCAGCTTCGGCGGCTGGCTGCCGTTCAGTACCCCGGCGTTGGCGGCCGCGGCGGTGGCGGTGAACACCAGCTGCTGGATGCTGCGCTGGGCCAGGCCCTCATCCAGGTGCGCGCCAAAGACCTTCTTCGGCAGGTCCAGGGTGATCACGTTCTCGGAGCTGATCGACACCCCGATGTCGGTGCTGGGCTTCAGGTAGGTGAACCACCCGTCCTTGGCCGGCTTGTCGTTGAGCATGTAGCTGATGGCGTCGGTGACCGGGTCCCCGCTGGCCTTGGCCCGGGCGTACTCGCGGTACAGGTAGACCCCGTCATTATCGGCCTGCAGCCAGTAGACCGGGATCAGCTCCTTGTCCGAGGGGGTTTCCACCGAACCCGAGGCGCTGGGCAGGTCCTGGTGGGCGCTGTTCGAGGTGTCGGGCATGCGGTGTTCCTCGTTGCCGGTGCTCGCCCCACAGCCCACGGCGACGGCCAGGCCAAGGGCCAGGGCCGCCGCTGTTGCGCGCCGCGAAAACTTTCCTAGAGGCAATCAATACACCTATCCACATGGTCCACCTGTGACGTGGAACTCACCAGTAACATTTGTAGCTGACGGTTCAACACAATGCCATACCCAACTGGGCTAAAGGGCGAAAAACCGTACAGGATAGCGATCTGTAACCAAATCTATACCTTCAGCATCCAAAGTGAGGGGTAGATTTGGGGATTTATCCCACGGCACATGCCCCAAAACAGCCTTCGCTCGCTAGACTGGAAGGTGCAACATTTTCTCGTTTACGCCTAAGGGGCCCACAACACCGTATGCAGGTAGAAAAAGATCGGATGCCATCCGAAGCCGAACGCGCATCCCTGACCGTCACCTTCGACAATCCCGAGCATATGATCTCCACTCTGGGACCCAATGACGAGCTGCTGCGGATCCTGACCGGAGCCTACCCGTCGCTGGAGCTGCGCCCCGCCGATTCCCGGCTGACCCTGCTGGGTGAACCCGGCCAGGTGCGCCGCGCCCAGCGGGTGCTGGAGGAGGCCCGCCAGCTGGCCGGCCGCGGCTCGCGCATGAGCGTGGAGACCATCGAGCAGATCATCAAGATGGTCTCGGGCAACGGGGAGCAGTCCGCCTCCAATGTACTGGGGTTGAAGATCCTCTCCGGGCGCGGCAAGTCGATCCGCCCCAAGACGGTGAACCAGAAGTCCTACGTGGACGCGATCGACGACTCCACCATCACCTTCGGCATCGGCCCGGCCGGCACCGGCAAGACGTTCCTGGCCATGGCCAAGGCGGTCGCCGCGCTGCAGGACAAGCAGGTCAACCGGATCATCCTCACCCGCCCGGCCGTGGAGGCCGGGGAGAAGCTGGGCTTTTTGCCCGGCACCCTCTCCGAGAAGATCGACCCGTACCTGCGCCCGCTCTACGATGCGCTGCACGACATGGTGGACCCCGAGTCGATCCCGCGACTGCTGGAGGCCGGCACCATTGAGGTCGCCCCGCTGGCGTACATGCGCGGACGCACCCTGAACGACGCGTTCGTGATCCTGGACGAGGCGCAGAACACCACCGCGGAGCAGATGAAGATGTTCCTCACCCGCCTGGGCTTCGGCTCGAAGATGGTGGTCACCGGGGACATCACCCAGGTGGACCTGCCGGGCAACGCGGTCTCCGGGCTGCGCCTGGTCACCGAGGTGCTCAAGGACATCGACGACATCAGCATCTGCCGCCTGGACGCCACCGACGTGGTGCGCCACCGGCTGATCTCCGACATCGTCTCGGCCTACGACCGCTGGGACGCCGCCCAGCGCCAGCCGCATCGTGAACGGCGCGGCAAGTGAACCCCGCCCACCGATTTAGCCTCCAGGAACCAGTGAGCAGCAATAGATGAGCATCGAAGTCAATAACGAAACCGAAGCGCAGGTCGACCTGCAGGCCGTGGAGAAGCTGGCACGCTTTGTGCTGCAGACCATGTACCTGCACCCCAGCACCGAGGTCTCGGTGGTGTTCGTCGACGAGGAGGCCATGAGCCAGCTGCACGTTGAGTGGATGGACCTGGAAGGACCCACCGACGTGATGAGCTTCCCGATGGACGAGCTGCGTCCGGGCAGCGCCAACACCCCGGCCGAGAGCGGGATCCTGGGCGATGTGGTGATCTGCCCGGCCGTGGCCGCCGAACAGGCCGCCGCCGGCGGGCACAGCGTCCAGGACGAGGTGCTGCTGCTGACCACCCACGGCCTGCTGCACCTGATGGGCTTCGACCACGACGAGGAGGCCGAACGCGCCGAGATGTTCGGCCTGCAGCGCAAGCTGCTGGAATCCTTCCTGGGCCGCCCGGCCCCGAAGGAGACCGTGGAGTAGCCGGTGAGCACCGTTTTAGTGATCGCTGCCCTGATCTTCCTCGCCTGCGCGGCGGTTCTCACGGCAGCGGATTCGGCCTTTTATGCCCTCTCCCGCCACACGGCGGAAAAACTGCGCAACGACTCGAACTCCAAGGCGCTGACCCGGATCCTGGACGACAGCGAATCCCACGCCCAGTCCATCCGCTTCTGGCGGATGTGGTTCGAAACCGCTTCCGCGGTGGCCATCGCCCTGGTCTTCTCCCGCTTTATCCACAACATCTGGCTGGCCGGGCTGCTGGCCACCATCACCATGGCGGGGCTGGGCTTCGTGCTGGTCTCGGTCTCCCCGCGCCGCTACGGGCGGGCGAACGCGGCCTCCGTGGTGCGCAGCACCGCCCCGCTGGTGCGCCTGCTGCGCGTGCTGCTGGGGCCGGTGACCAACTGGCTGGCCTCCATCGGCAAGGCGCTGGCCCCCTCGGGCTCCAGCCATGAGGACACCTACCTGGACAAGGACCGGCTGCGTGACATCGTGGACCGGGCCAGCGAGGGCGCGGACCTGGAGGAGGAATCGGCGGAGCTGATCTCCTCGGTGATGGACCTGGAGGAAACCAATGTGCGCTCGGTGATGGTCCCGCGCACCGACATGGTCTACTTCGACGCGGACACCACCATCCACCGGGCCCTGGACTTGTTCATGGCCTCGGGCTTCTCCCGCATCCCGCTGGCCGGGGAGGACGCCGATGACATCCGCGGGATCATCTACCTCAAGGACGTGATCCGCGAGGTGCACGGGCTGCAGCGCGCCGAATCACTGGGCGAACTGGCCCGCAAGGTGCGCTTCGTGCCCGAATCGAAGAACGCGGCCGAGCTGATGCAGGAACTGCAGCAGGAGTCCATCCACCTGGCCATCGTGGTCGACGAGTACGGCGGCACCGCCGGGCTGATCACCCTGGAGGACCTGCTGGAGGAGATCGTGGGGGAGATCGACGACGAATACGACCGCTCCCGCCCGGACGTGGTGGAAAACCCGGACGGCACGCTGACCGCCCAGGCCGGCACCTCGATCGACGACGTGGCCGACTTCTTCGACATGGACATCGAGGAGGAGGACGTGGACACCGTGGGCGGGCTGATCTCCAAGGCCCTGGAATCGGTGCCGGTGCTCGGCTCGGTGGCCGAGATCCACGGGCTGCGCCTGGAAGTCGTCTCCCTGTCCGGGCGGCGCAACCGCGTGGGCAAAATTCATGTAGAGCGCCTGCACCACGGCGCTTCCGACCAGAGAGAAACCATAGAGGAATCACCCAATGGCAGAGACTAACAACCTTCCCGCCTCCGGCAGCTGGCCCGAGGACTTCCGTTCGGGCTTCACCTCCTTCGTGGGCCGGCCCAACGCCGGCAAGTCCACGCTGACCAACGCCCTGGTGGGGCAGAAGATCGCGATCACCTCCGCCAAGCCGCAGACCACCCGGCACACCATCCGCGGGATCGTGCACCGCCCCGACGCGCAGCTGATCCTGGTGGACACCCCCGGGCTGCACCGCCCGCGCACCCTGCTGGGGCAGCGGCTGAACGACCTGGTCGCCGAGACCCTCTCCGAGGTCGACGCGATCGGCTTCTGTCTGCCGGCCAACGAGAAGATCGGCCCCGGGGACCGGTTCATCGCCAGCCAGCTCGCCCAGCTCAAGCGCAAGCCCATCGTCGCCCTGGTCACCAAGGCCGACCTGGTGGACCGCGAGACCCTGGCCGCCCAGCTGATCGCGGTCACGGAGCTGGGCAACGAAAACTTCGGGCCCGACGGGTTCGCCGCGATCATCCCGGTCAGCGCCGTGAAGGACTTCCAGGTGGAGCAGGTGGCCAACGTGCTGGTCGAACAGCTGCCGCTGGGCCCGCCGCTGTACCCGGACGGGGAGCTGACCGACGAGCCGGAGAGCGTGATGGTCGCCGAGCTGGTGCGCGAAGCCGCCCTGGAGGGGGTGCGCGATGAGCTGCCGCACTCGCTGGCCGTGGTCGTCGAGGAGATGGCCCCGCGCGAGGGCCGCTCAAAGGAGAACCCGCTGGTGGACATCCACGTGAGCCTGTACGTGGAGCGGCCCAGCCAGAAGGCGATCGTGATCGGCAAGGGCGGCGCCCGGCTGCGTGAGGTCGGCACCCGCGCCCGGCAGGGGATCGAGAAGCTGCTGGGCACCAAGGTGTACCTGGACCTGCACGTGAAGGTGGCCAAGGACTGGCAGCGCGACCCGAAGCAGCTGGGCCGCCTCGGCTTCTAGCCCGCCGCCACGGGCTGCCGCAACCCCTGTCCGACCTGGTCGGGCAGGGGTTGTGCCATGCCCGGGAAAGGCGCGGTCCAGGGCCGGGCGTCCGGAATGTGACATAAACGTGCAACAACTGCGTCGCATCCCACCGGCGGTGCTATGTTTGAAAAATGCATTTCGAGCTACTACTGCTACTTAGCCGCTGCGAGGATCCAACGGACCGCTAGTGGTCCCACGGCCGACCCCTCGTCGCGGAGTTCGCCCTCATCCGGCCCCATACAAACAACCACCAATTGTCCAGGGGATACCGAA
The DNA here is from genome assembly GCF_005774635.1 of Glutamicibacter sp. V16R2B1. Classification (NCBI taxonomy): domain Bacteria; kingdom Bacillati; phylum Actinomycetota; class Actinomycetes; order Micrococcales; family Micrococcaceae; genus Glutamicibacter; species Glutamicibacter sp. V16R2B1. The sequence goes on along the minus strand of NZ_VATX01000005.1, from coordinate 202,124 downwards.
ATGCAGAACATGCAAAAGCCTTCGAACATGCCAATCCACAAGTATGTTCCCTTCCAGGACCAGATCGAGGTCAACCTGCCCGATCGCACCTGGCCAGACAAGTACATCACCAAGGCCCCGCGCTGGTGCGCGGTGGATCTGCGCGATGGCAACCAGGCGCTGATCGACCCGATGAGCCCCGAGCGCAAGCACAAGATGTTCGACCTGCTGGTGCAGATGGGCTTCAAGGAGATCGAGGTGGGCTTCCCCTCGGCCTCGCAGACCGACTTCGACTTCGTGCGCCAGCTCATCGAACAGGACCGCATCCCCGAGGATGTGACCATCCAGGTGCTCACCCAATCCCGGGAACACCTGATCGAGCGCACCTACCAGGCGCTGGAAGGCGCCAAGCAGGCGATCGTGCACCTGTACAACTCCACCTCGATCCTGCAGCGCGAAGTGGTGTTCCGCCAGGACGAGGACGGGATCGTGGACATCGCGGTGCAGGGTGCGCGGCTGTGCAAGAAGTATGAGGAGCAGCTTAGCGGCACCAAGATCACCTACGAATACTCCCCGGAGTCCTACACCGGCACCGAGCTCCAGTTCGCCAAGCGCATCTGCGAGGCGGTGGCCGAGGTGCTGGAGGCCAGCCCGCAGAACAAGGTGATCCTGAACCTTCCGGCCACCGTGGAGATGGCCACCCCGAACGTGTACGCCGACTCGATCGAGTGGATGCACCGCAACCTGGCCAACCGGGAGTCGATCATCCTCTCCCTGCACCCGCACAACGACCGCGGCACCGGGGTGGCCGCCGCGGAGCTGGGCTACCTGGCCGGCGCGGACCGCATCGAGGGCTGCCTGTTCGGCAACGGGGAGCGCACCGGCAACGTGGACCTGATCACCCTGGGCATGAACATGTTCGGCCAGGGCGTGGACCCGCAGATCGACTTCTCCGACATGGACCACATCCGACGCACCGTGGAATACTGCAACCAGCTGCCGGTGCCCGAGCGCAGCCCGTACGGCGGGGACCTGGTGTTCACCGCGTTCTCCGGCTCCCACCAGGACGCCATCAAGAAGGGCCTGGAGGCGATGGACGCCAAGGCCGCCGCCCAGGGCAAGGACATCAACGACCTGGTCTGGGCGGTGCCCTACCTGCCGGTGGACCCCAAGGACATCGGGCGCAGCTATGAGGCCGTGATCCGGGTGAACTCCCAGTCCGGCAAGGGCGGGGTCTCCTACCTGCTGAAGAACGACTACAACCTGGACCTGCCGCGCCGCGCCCAGATCGAATTCTCCGGGGTGATCCAGAAGAAGACCGATTCCGAGGGCGGGGAAGTCTCCTCGCAGACCATCTGGCAGGTCTTCCAGGACGAGTACCTGCCGGTGGCCGAGGGCAATGGCCTCAAGCCCTGGGGGTACTACAAGATCGCCTCGGCAACCGCCGAATCCGCGGAGGACGGCAGCTTCGTGCTGCACACCAAGCTGCTGGTGGACGGCGACGCCCAGGAGCGCAGCGCCGAGGGCACCGGCCCGATCTCCGCACTGGTGAAGATGCTCAACGAGGACGGCGTGGATTTGCGGGTGCTGGACTACACCGAGCACGCGCTGAGCGAGGGCGGCAACGCCCAGGCGGCCGCCTACGTTGAATGCGCGGTCGGGGACCGGATCCTGTGGGGTGTGGGCATGGACGCGAACACCACCATCGCCTCACTGAAGGCCGTGGTCTCCGCGGTGAACCGCGCCATCCGCGACGCCCAGTAGCCCCACCGGCCAACGGCACCACCACCAACCCGGCGCCCCGCAGCGTGCAACGCTGCGGGGCGCCGTGCCGTGCGGCCCCAGCCCCGGGCAGGCGAGCCGTGGTGCGCGGGTGCGGTGCAAAAGTGCGATAATTGGGGGTGTGGCAAGATCTGGATTCGCATCACGCAGTTACCGCACCCGCGGCATTGTTCTGCGTACCCACAAGCTTGGCGAGTCCGACCGCATCATCACCCTGATCACCCCCAACGGGCTGGTCCGGGCCGTGGCCAAGGGGGTGCGGCGCACCTCCTCGCGGATGGGCGCCACCCTGGAACCGTTCATGGAGGTCGACGCCCAGGTGGTGATGGGCCGCAGCCTGGACATCATCTCCCAGGCCCAGCTGCGCCACCCCTACGGGCAAAAACTGGTCGGCGACTACTCCGCCTACACGGTGGCCACCGCGATGGTGGAAACCGCCGAACGGCTGCTGGAGGCGGACGCCGACTCCACGATGCGCCAATACCGGCTGCTGCACGGGGCGATCGCGCTGCTGGCCCGCGGCAGCGTGGACCCCGGTCCGATTCTGGACTCCTACCTCCTGCGCGCCCTGTCCGTGGCAGGCTGGGCCCCCTCCTTCACCGACTGCGTGCGCTGCGGTGAACCCGGTCCGCATTCGGCGCTGAACATCCAGCTGGGCGGCGTGGTCTGCCCGGCCTGCCGCCCGCCGGGCTCCACCTCCCCGCACCCGGTCACCGTCAGTTACCTGCAGGCGCTGCTGACCGGGGACTGGGACACGGTGGCCACCGCCGGGCCCAAGGCGCGCGACCAGGGCGCCAAGATCGTTGCCAACTACCTGCAGTGGCACCTGGAACGTGCCGTGAAGTCCCTACGCCATGTGGAGAGAACATGAAGAAGCTCGCCCCGATCACCGGCCAGCGCGGCCCGGTCAGCCCCTATGCGCACCCCCAGAATCCGCAGGTGCCCTCCATCCCGGCCGCCGTGCTGCCCCAGCACGTGGCGATCGTGATGGACGGCAACGGCCGGTGGGCGAACCAGCGCGGGCTGCCGCGCACCGAGGGACACCGGGCGGGGGAAGCCGCGCTGCTGGATGTGATGGCCGGGGCCGTGCAGCTGGGGATCAAGTACGTCTCGGTGTACGCGTTCTCCACCGAAAACTGGAAGCGCAGCCCCGAGGAAGTGCGCTTCTTGATGGGCTTCTCCCGCGACGTGCTGCGCCGCCAGCGCGACACCCTGAACTCCTGGGGCGTGCGCATCCGCTGGTCCGGGCGTGAACCGCGGCTGTGGAAGAGCGTGATCAACGAGCTGAAGGCCGCCGAGGAACTCACCGAAGACAACCTGGGCTGCCAGCTGACCATGTGCGTGAACTACGGGGGACGGGCCGAACTGGCTGACGCCATGACCCTGATGGCCCAGGACGTGCAGGCCGGACGGCTGAAGCCCTCCGGGATCAGCGAGAAAACCATTGGCCGCTACCTGCACGCCCCGGAACTGCCGGATGTGGATTTGTTCATGCGCACCTCCGGGGAGCAGCGCACCAGCAACTTTTTGCTCTGGCAGTCGGCGTACGCCGAAATGGTGTTCCTGGACGAGCTGTGGCCGGATGTGGGCCGCACCACCTTGTTCAAGGCCGTCGAACAGTACGCGCAACGCGACCGCCGCTACGGTGGCGCGGTGGACAAGCCCCAGCCCGAGGCCGCACCGGCCCACAGCTAAGCGCACTCCGCCAGGGGAAAACTGGCGCGGCGCCGGCTAGCTTGCGCCCTGCAGCAGGTGCAGCCACCGCCGGACCTTCGCATAGGATTCGGCGCGCGGCCCGGCGGATGAGGTGAACACGTCGTGCATCGCGTCGGTGATGATCGCATTGGTGACGAAGCTGCCCAGCTTCAGGCTGCGCTGGCGCACCAGATTCACGTCCACCACCGAATCGGTGCGCTGCATCAGCGGATCATAGCTGGCCCCGAAGTGCGACTGGGCGCTGGTGAGCACCAGCACCGGCAGCTCCAGGTCCAGCCCCTTGGCCACCTTCGCGTGCGCCTCGAGCACCGTGCGCATCCAGCCCACGGTGGGACGGAACGCGTGCCGGGGACGCCACAGCGGGTGGATGTCCCATTCCCCGTGCCCGTCCTGGGAGAGCGAGAGCCAGTAGTGGTCCAGTTCGGGCAGGTGCAGGGTGCGTGTGGGGGAGCGCCGGGCCATCGCCTCCATCAGCCCCTGGGCCGGTATCCGCAGGAACTGGGTGCCCTGGAATTCCAGCCACGGGGCGTTGAGCACCAGCCCGGCCAGCTTGGCGGTGGACTGCTGGGCCCAGAGGCTGATGATCAGCCCGCCCAGGGAATGGCCCTGCACCAGCAGCGGCAGCCCCGGGTGCTCGGCCGTGAGCAGCTCCGCGGCCGCGTCCAGCTCCTGGTGGTATTCGGCCAGGTGCTCCACATAGCCGGGACGCTGGTGCTCGCTGCGCAGGCTGCGCCCATAGCGGCGCAGGTCCAGGGCGTAGAAGCGGTAGCCGGCGGCCCGCCAGAATTCGGCCAGCTCGCGGTTGTAGAAGTAGTCGCTCCAGCCATGGACGCTGAGCAGGATGCCGCGCTCTTCCGGATCGCCCGGGGGCGGCTGCTTCGGCACATAGCGGACCAAAGTGCCCAACACCGGGCCCTCCCCATCAACGCCTAGGTTCAAGGTGGTGTGCTCAAAGCCCTCGCCCAACGGGTCGGCGGCCCAACCGCCGGGATCCGTGCTGGTCAAGAAATCCGGCCACTGGCTTGATGGAATACCGTGCAGACCGCTCATGGCACCAGCCTAGCCGGTAAAGAATTTGGCAAGCGCACTGGCCAGCGGCGAAAATTGAAACCATGCGCATTTACCCCCTGGTTTTCAAGCACGTCTTCACCAAGATGGATCCGGAGAAGGCCCACCACTTCGCCTTTGACGCCATCAAGCTGGCGCAGCGTGTCGGATTGAGCAAGCTGACCCGCAAGTTCTTTGCTCCCGACCCGAAGCTGCGCCGCACGGTGATGGGCATCGACTTCCCTTCGCCCTTTGGCCTGGCCGCCGGCTTCGACAAGGGCGCCACCGGCATCCTGGCGCTGAGCGACATCGGGTTCGGGCACGTGGAGATCGGCACCGTCACCGGTCAGGCCCAGCCGGGCAATCCGACCCCGCGGCTCTTCCGCCTGGTGGAGGACCGCGCGGTGATCAACCGGATGGGGTTCAACAACGAGGGCGCCGAGGTCGTCGCCGCCCGGGTGGCCACCGCCCGGCAGCAGCTGAAGGCCGATTACCGCCGGCACCGTCCGGTCGTTGGCGTGAACATCGGCAAGACCAAGCTGGTCGAACTGGAGGACGCGGTCGGCGACTATCTGGAATCCACCCGCCAGCTGGCGAACCACGCCGACTACCTGGTGGTGAACGTCTCCAGCCCGAACACCCCGGGGCTGCGTTTGCTGCAGAGCGTGGATTCCCTGCGTCCGCTGCTGGAGCAGGTGGGGGCCAAGGCCGATGCGGTGGCCGGCCGGCACGTGCCGTTGCTGGTGAAGATCGCCCCGGACCTCAGCGACGAGGACGTGGCCGATGTGGCACGCCTGGCCATTGAACTGGAACTGGACGGCATCATTGCCACGAACACCACCATCGGTCGCGAGGGGCTGGTCAGTAACTCGGCGCGCGTCCAGGACATCGGGGCCGGGGGACTGTCCGGTGCCCCGCTGAAGGAACGCTCCCTGCAGGTACTGCGCCAGCTGCGCGAACTGGTGCCCGCCGAAATGGCGATCATCTCCGTGGGTGGGGTGAGCGATGCGAAGGACGTCAAGCAGCGCCTGGACGCCGGAGCGGACCTGGTGCAGGGATACACGGCGTTCCTGTATGAAGGACCGTTCTGGGCCCGGAACATCAACCGGGAGCTGGCGCAGATGCTCTAGGAGTTCTCACCAGTTCGTCGTGCCCAGATACGGCCAGTCGAGTTGAAGATGACGGCGGGTGCCAGCGGGCACCCGCCTTTTCTTGTGCCCGGAAACTGACTGGTCGTCTGAGACCGGTTCTCGGTAGTCCTCGGGGGAGAAGCAATACCGACCTCAGGCTGTGCACAAAGCTAACGGTTTGTATTGAATGATACAAAACTATGGCTTTGTGCATAAAACGCGTGTTCACGGGGCAGTCCTGGGCCGAAGGCACAAGGTGGGCATGATCCTCGCCCCAAAGCCAAAAACAAGGAGGGCTCCACTAGGAACCCTCCTTGTTTTAATGTCTGAGTGCTTGGATCAGCTCAGCTTCGCACCGCGCTTGACCTGCGGCTTGGGCAGGCGCAGCTTGCGGAACTGCATGCCGCGCATGAAGGCGTAGAGTCGGACACCGCGCTCGAGCTTGCCAAAGCGCTTGACCAGCTCGCGCTTGAGCAGCCATCCGGTGAGGATTCCTTCGATGATCACCACACCCAACACGATGTACAGGCCGAACTGCACGTAGACCTGCAGCGTCAGGTTCTGGCTGAACACCAGGGAGGCGACCAGGAACAGCAGGATGATGAACATCATGAACTCGCTAAACATCCAGCGCGAGTCGATGAAGTCGCGGGCAAAACGCTTCTGCGGACCCTTGTCACGCGGCATCAGATAGCGCTCATCACCGGTTTCATTGGCGATACGCAGACGCTGCTGAGCCTCGATGCGGCGCTTGCGCTCCATCTCCTTGGCCTGCTTGCGGTCATTGGGCACCAGCGGACGCTGGTGGCGTGCCTGCTGCTGGCTGCGCTTCGGGGTGGGGCCGCTCTTGCGGCCATCGGGCGAGGCCAGCGTCTCTGGGGCCTGCTCTTGCGGGGGCTGAGGTTCTTCCTTCTTACGTCCAAACACCCGCCCATCCTATCGGTTCCGCGGCTGTGACGTGACATTGGCCGGACTTGATCGGTTGTTAGGCTTGGAAGCATGACTAGTAACACTTCGGCCGCAGCGGCCGCCCACGGGGTGGACATCGCCGGCCTGCGCGAGCACGTCGAGGCCAACTTCGAGAAGATCCTCACCGAACTGACCGAGCTGGTGGCAATCCCCGGCATCGCCTGGGAATCCTTCGACCCGGCAAACCTGGAGCAAAGCGCCCAGGCCGTGGCCGCACTGGTGGAGGCCATCGGGGTGGACAGCGTGGAGATCCTGCGCGAACCCACCGATGAGGGAACCATGGGCAGCCCGGCGGTGGTGGCCCGCCGCACAGCCAAACCCGGCAAGCCCACCATCCTGCTCTACGCCCACCACGACGTACAGCCCCCCGGAGACCCAGCGGACTGGAACACCCCGGCCTTTGAGGCCACCCGTGTCGGGGACCGGCTCTTTGGCCGTGGTGCCGCGGATGACAAGGCCGGCATCATGGTGCACGTTGCCGCGCTGCGCGCCGTGCTGGACCGGGTCGCCGACTTCGGTGTCGGGGTGACCTTCTTCTTCGAGGGTGAGGAAGAGGCCGGCTCCCCGTCGTTCCGCAACTTCCTGGAGGCGCACCAGGACAAGCTGGCAGCCGACGTGATCATCGTGGCCGATTCCTCGAACTGGGCCGTGGGCACCCCGGCGCTGACCTCCTCGCTGCGCGGCATGGCCGCCGCCGAGATCGAGGTCCGGTCCATGACGCATGCCGTGCACTCGGGCATGTTCGGCGGGCCGGTGCTCGATGCCCCGTTGCTGGCCGCCAAGCTGATCTCCTCATTGCACGATGAGAACGGGGCCGTTGCCGTACCCGGGCTCGTCTCCAACGACCACGCCGACGTGGACTACTCCGAGGAGCAGTTCCGCGCCGATTCGGGCCTGCTGGACTCGATGTCCCTGGCCGGAACCGGCAAGATCACCGACCGGCTGTGGAATAAACCGGCGCTGAGCGTCATTGGAATGGATATGCCCAGCGTTGACCATTCCTCCAATACCCTGATCCCGCGCACGCGGTTCAAGGTGTCGATGCGACTGGCACCCGGGCAGGACTCGGCAGCGGCACTGAAGGCGCTGGAGGAGCACATCCTGGCCCAGGACGTGCGCGGAGCCGAAGTCACCTTCACCGCCACCGAGGCGGGCAGCGCCTACCAGGCGGACCTGCGTGCGGCGGCGAACGAAAAGGCGCAGTGGGCCCTGGCCCAGGCCTGGGGGACCGAACCGGTGAGCATGGGTTTGGGCGGATCCATCCCATTCATCGCCGACCTGCTCGAGGTCTTCCCACAAGCTCAGATCCTTGTGACCGGCGTGGAGGATCCTGACTCGCGGGCCCACTCGGCCAACGAGTCGCTGCACCTGGGGGACTTCAAGAACGCGATCGTTGCCGAGGCGCTGCTGCTGGCCCGGCTGGACAGCGAAGGGCTGTAGAGCCCGCCCGGCTATGAATCGGCTCATAGTGTGAAACAAACATGGGTGCGAATTCCCAGATGAGTCGTACGATAGAAACTAGAGGAGAGGTGCACATCTTCACCCCACGAACCGGGGCAGGGCGCACCACTGCAGTATGGGAGGAGAAACATGACTGCACCAGCAAATGATGTCAAGGGCGACGCCACCGAGTTGCCGACCCACGAGGTGAACCTCAGCGACGTGGCCGCCGAAAAGGTGCGCTCACTTCTGGACCAGGAAGGCCGCGACGACCTGCGTCTGCGCATCGCCGTACAGCCCGGGGGCTGCTCGGGCCTGATCTACCAGCTGTACTTCGATGAGCGCATGCTCGACGGGGACCACGTGCGCGAGTTCGACGGCGTGGAAGTGATCGTCGACAAGATGAGTGTCCCATATCTCAATGGCGCCTCCATCGACTTCGAGGACACCATCTCCAAGCAGGGCTTCACCATCGACAACCCGTCGGCTGGCGGATCCTGTGCCTGCGGGGACTCTTTCCACTAAATCAGCGGGAACTAACACCTCTGTTCAAACGTTTAAGAAACTTTCGTTGGAACAGAGGTGTTTTTCTGCATTCAGGGGCTTGAGAGGGTAAGCTCTACATTAAGTAGTAAAACTATGTTTCGCTTCGTGGGCCAGCTCACGGGACACACTCGTAAACGCGGGATGACCTACGAAGACCACACATTCTGCACCAACAAAGAGGAAGGGCCGTCTGTGAGTTCGCAAGACCGAACCGGCAGTCGCGGATCTGCCAAAGCCAAAGTCATGGCTTTGGTAGGTACTGGCGCACTGCTGTTGACGGGATGTTCAGCGGAGGTAAAGCGCGGTTGGCTCCCGAACGTGGAGCGTGACACCACCAACCACACCGGGATGATTCAGGATCTATGGGTTAACTCGTGGATCGCTGTGACCGTGATCGGTGTTTTGACCTGGGGCTTGATGCTCTGGTGTGTCGTGGCCTACCGCCGCCGTAAGTCCGATACTGGCTACCCGCGTCAGATCAGCTACAACCTGCCAATCGAGATTTTCTACACCGCCATTCCGCTGGTTCTGGTGTTGGTCTTCTTTAGCTTCAACAACAACGTTGAAAAGGCAATCAACACCAAGGTCGATTCCGAAGTTGTCGTCGACGTCCGCGCCAAGCAGTGGGCCTGGGACTTCAACTACTCGTACGACGGCCAGGAGAAGTACTTCGCTGGCAAGCAGGCTCACCTGAACGAGGACGGCTCGGCCGGCGCCCAGGAGACCCTGCCGACCCTGTACCTGCCGGTCAACAAGACTGTCACCCTGGAACTGAACAGCCGCGACGTCATCCACTCGTTCTGGGTGCCGGCGTTCGTGCAGAAGCTGGACATGATTCCGGGCCGCACCAACTACATGTACCTCACCCCGCAGGTTGAGGGCACCTTCGACGGTAAGTGCGCCGAGCTTTGCGGCGAGTACCACTCCGAGATGCTGTTCAACGTCAAGGTCGTCAGCGAGGCCGAGTTCAAGGCCCAGATGGCGAAGCTGGAAGACGGACACCTCGGCGAGGAATATGACCGTCAGCCGAACAAGGTTAACTCCGTGGTCGTCGAGCACGAAGGACAAGGGGAAGGAGAGTAACCGGTCATGACAACTTTTGAATACGCGACCGATGATGTGAAGAGCATCAACTCGGCCGTCGTCCCGAGGTCAAAGGGACGCATCTTCGTTGACTACATCACCAGCACGGACCACAAGAAGATTGGGTACATGTACCTCATTTCTTCGTTTGTGTTCTTCTGCATCGGTGGTGTGATGGCACTGCTGATCCGTGCCGAGCTCTTTGAGCCGGGCATGCAGATCGTGCAGACCAAGGAACAGTACAACCAGCTGTTCACCATGCACGGCACCGTGATGCTGCTGATGTTCGCCACCCCGCTGTTTGCGGGCTTCGCGAACGTGATGATGCCCCTGCAGATTGGTTCGCCCGACGTGGCGTTCCCTCGCCTGAACGCCCTGGCGTTCTGGTTCTTCTCGCTGGGTTCGACCATTGCCCTGGCCGGCTACCTGACTCCTCAGGGCGCCGCGAGCTTCGGTTGGTTCGCTTACGCACCGCTGTCCAACACCACGTTCTCTCCGGGCGTCGGTGGTGACCTGTGGGTCTTCGGTCTGGCACTGTCCGGCTTCGGCACCATCCTGGGTGCAGTGAACTTCATTACCACCATCATCTGCCTGCGCGCACCTGGCATGACCATGTGGCGCATGTCGATCTTCACCTGGAACACCCTGATCACCTCGATCCTGATCCTGATGGCCTTCCCGCCGCTGGCAGCTGCGCTGTTCGCACTGGGTGCCGACCGTCGTCTGGGTGCACACATCTTTGATCCGGATAACGGGGGAGCGGTGCTCTGGCAGCACCTGTTCTGGTTCTTCGGTCACCCCGAGGTGTACATCATCGCGCTGCCGTTCTTCGGCATCGTTTCGGAGATCTTCCCGGTCTTCAGCCGCAAGCCGATCTTCGGCTACAAGGGCCTGGTCTTCGCGACCATCGCCATTGCCGCCCTCTCGGTTTCGGTGTGGGCTCACCACATGTACGTGACCGGTGCCGTCATGCTTCCGTTCTTCGGCTTCATGACCATGCTGATCGCGGTTCCGACCGGCGTGAAGTTCTTCAACTGGATCGGCACCATGTGGCGCGGTTCGATCACCTTCGAAACCCCGATGCTGTGGAGCATCGGCTTCCTGGTGACCTTCCTGTTCGGTGGTCTGACCGGTATTATCCTCTCGGCTCCGGCCCTGGACTTCCACGTGTCTGACACCTACTTCGTGGTGGCACACTTCCACTACGTGGTCTTCGGTACCGTTGTGTTCGCCATGTTCGCCGGCTTCTACTTCTGGTGGCCGAAGTGGACCGGGCACATGCTCAACGAGCGTCTGGGCAAGATCCACTTCTGGTTGCTGTTCATCGGCTTCCACGGCACCTTCCTGATCCAGCACTGGCTGGGCGTCATCGGCATGCCGCGTCGCTACGCCGACTACATGCCGGAAGACGGGTTCACCATGATGAACCAGGTTTCCACCGTGTTCTCCTTCGTCCTTGGCATCTCGATGATCCCGTTCTTCTGGAACGTTTGGATCACCCACCGTCAGGCCAAGAAGGTCACCGTTGATGATCCGTGGGGCTTCGGCGCATCGCTGGAATGGGCAACTTCCTGCCCGCCGCCGCGTCACAACTTCCACTCGATCCCGCGGATCCGCTCTGAGCGTCCGGCCCTGGACCTGCACCACCCGGAACTGAACGGACGTGCTACTCCGGAAAACCCGGTCGCGAAGATCTTCGGCCCGGCTGACCAGAAGGACAAGTAAGAATGAAAATTGAATCCTGGCTCTTCATGGGCGGAATCTTCTTCTTCACTCCGGTAGCCATCGTTTACGGCTACATGGTCAACTGGGAAGAATGGGTCGGCATGCTGGCCCTGCTGATGCTCGCCGCCATGTCCGGCATGGTCGGCTGGTACCTGAAGATGACCGCCAAGAACGTCGGCATCCGTCCCGAGGACCGTGTTGACGGCGAGATCCACGAGAACGCAGGCGACATCGGCCTGTTCGCACCGTGGAGCTGGTGGCCGCTGGTTCTGGCCTCGGCAGCTGGTATCAGCTTCCTGGGTCTGGCCGTTGGCTGGTGGGTCTTCTACATCGGTGCTGGCCTGGCCATCATCGGCGTGGTCGGCTGGGTCAACGAATTCAGCCGTGGCAAGCACGCTCACTAAGTAAACTGAGAAAGGGCGACGAGTTTTCGAACTCGTCGCCCTTTCTCATTTAACCCAGCCGTAGCCGGGCGTTGTCGCCAGGCCACCGAGATGGCGTTTAATGGGAGAAGACCCAGTGGAAGGAGCTGGCCATGCGCTACGCGCCGCAGCCGGCCGTCACGGCCCGCCTCGACCCAGAATCGAGCGAGAGCAAGTACCGGCAGATCCGACGCATCCTCAAGACCCACGCCCGGGAGTCGTGCGAGCCGGGCTTCAAGCTGCCGCCGGAACGTGAACTGGCCGAGCACTTTGGGGTCGCACGCAAAACCATCCGTCAGGCCATCGACGCGCTGGTGGACGAACAGGTGCTCAAACGCGTCGTCGGGATCGGCACGTTCGTGGTTCCGGAGAAAATGGACCTGCGGGTCCGTCTGCACTCCTACAGCGAGGACATGATGCGCCGCGGCATGGTCCCGGACGCCCACGTGCTGAAGTTCGACGAAATCAAGGCGTCCGCCCACCTGGCCAGCCAGCTGATGGTCGACGAGGGGACACCCGTGGTGCGCTTCAAGCGTCTGCTGCTGGCGGATGGGACCCCCATGAGTCTGGACGAGAACTACATGCCGGCCGACCTGGTCCCCGGTTTCGTCGACGGGCAGCCACCCTCGAAGCTCTACCAAACACTGCATGAGCGCTATGGCATCCTCTTGGAGTGGGGCGAGGATCAGGTCGAGAGCACGGCCGCCAGCCCCGCACAGGCCCAACTGCTGGCCGTGGAAGACGGGTTCCCGCTGCTGCAGATCACCCGCTACGCCTACATCGGCGAACGCCTGGCCGACTACTCGGTCTCGCTCTACCGTTCGGACCGCTACAAGCTCTTCGTGCCACTGCAGCGCTTGGGGACCCGCACGCCGCGTTATTCCACCTCCTTCTAGGTATTCGCCCTCCCGTCCGGCGTGCAAACGCCTCCAAGCCCCTGGCGGCGGTGCTAGGGGATCCGCCGTGTACATCTCGTTGCCGCAGCTGATAATCTCAGCGCCATGGCATGCCTGCTCCTGCTCACGAGCATCTTTCTGCAACCAAGCGCCCTGCTGCCCCTGGCCGAACAGCTGACGGGCCGAGGACATCAAGTGGAGGTTCAGGGCGCTGATCCCGGCGAAGGGGCCAAAGAGGCGCTTGAACAGTACTCAGCGGCGTTGGATGGGCTCCGGCTCAAGGTTGAGGCGGAGCCCGTGCTCGTGATCGCCCACTCCAACGCGGGCGCCTATCTACCTTCCCTGCTGGACCGTTTTCCTGGAACCCGTGCCATCTTCCTGGATGCCATTTTGCCGCCGTTTGATGGCCGCAGCCTGGCGCTGGTGCCCGCGACACTGGGAGAGCCCCTGCGGGGCAGGGCGGAGGCAGGCCTGCTACCGCGCTGGTCGCGCTGGTGGCCGCGGGCGAGCGTGCGGGCCCTGGTGGACAGTGATGCGGACTTCGCGCAGCTGGATGAGCACTGTCCGCGTGTGGCGGCGTCCTACGTGGATGAACGTCTTCCCGTGCCCGCAGGCTGGAGCGCGCAGGCCGCGGCTGGATATCTTCTGCTGAGCGACGGTTATCTGGGGGACTGGGAGCGGGCGGTGGGATCCGGCTGGCCCGCGCAGCGACTGCAGCTGGGCCATCTGGGATTTTTGCGGGATCCAGGGCAGGTCGCGCTGGCGTTGGATCATCTCAGTGAGCGCCTGACGGGTCGGGACGATACCGGCGGCGGAGTTCAGTAGAGGCTTTTCCCACACCGTAGTGCCAGCAGCGGTGTCGGTGGCCAGCGCACCGGTTTCCGTGCAGTGGCCCGCACCGGTTCCTGCAGGGGGATCGGCGCGCGGCGGGCCGGAGGCTTGCTGAGCCGCCGCCAAGCGCTGGCCTTGGGTTGGCCATGGTGGGGTAGTGGCCAGTGGTTAAACGAAAACGGTGGGGCCCGCTGGCTGCGGGTCCCACCGTTTTAGATGTGACTAATGCGTTTCGAGCTTACTTCTCGATGGATGCGCTGTCGGTTGCACCTTCGACCTCATGGTGGCCGTGGGCAGCGTGTGCTGCTTCCAGCTCCTTCGGGGTGACCGGGGCGACGCGATCTTCGAAGAAGAACTTCGACCACTTCGCACGACGCTTCTCCTGGCGGGAGATGTGTCCTGCAGCGTCCGGCTCGGCCGGGATGAACTTGCGGTCCTCGAAGTTGGTCAGATGGTACAGGGTGTACGCATCCAGCTCCTCATGCTTCTCCGCGAAGCCGCCCTCCGGCGACATCTGGATGGTGCCGGTCTCGCGGCCGTGCAGGACGGTTTCCCGGTCCTTGCGCTGCAGCGAGAGGCAGATGCGGCGGGTCACGAAGAACGCGACGAACGGTCCCACGATGAACAGCACGCGCAGCCAGTAGGTCACGTCGTTCAGCGACACATGGAAGTGGGTGGCCATCAGGTCCGAAGACGCAGCGGCCCACATGGTGCAGTACCAGACCACACCGGCCATGCCCACGGCGGTGCGGAACGGCGCGTTGCGCGGACGGTCCAGCACGTGGTGCTCGCGGTTGTCCTTGGTGACCCAGCGTTCGATCCACGGCCAGGCGAACATGACCGCGAACAGGATGCCTGCCGGAACCAGGGCCGGCAGCAGCACCGAGAGCACCAGGGTGTTGTCGCCCCACGGGAACGGAATGACCCATTCGAACGAGAAGTTGCCAAGCACGCCGGGCATCAGACGCAGGGCGCCGTCAACGAAACCGATGTACCAGTCAGGCTGGGTACCGGCCGACACCGGGGAGGGGTCGTACGGACCGTAGTTCCAGATCGCGTTGATCTGGAAGAAGCCTGCGATGAAGGCCACGATGCCGAAGATGATGAAGAAGAATCCACCAGCCTTGGCAGCGTACACCGGGCCAACCGGGAAGCCGACAACGTTGTTGTTGGTGCGGCCCGGGCCGGGGTACTGGGTGTGCTTGTGGGTGACAACCATGAACAGGTGGATAACCACCATCATGATGATCAGCGCCGGCACGACCATGATGTGCAGCGAGTACAGGCGCGGGATAACGTCCTCGCCCGGGAACTCGCCACCGAAGAAGAACATCGAGATGTAGGTACCAACGATCGGCAGCGCCTTGATCACGCCGTCGATGATGCGCAGACCGTTACCGGAGAGCAGGTCATCGGGCAGCGAGTAGCCGGTGAAGCCGGCGGCCAGGCCCAGGATCAACAGCACACAGCCGACGACCCAGTTCAGTTCGCGCGGGCGACGGAACGCACCGGTGAAGAACACGCGCAGCATGTGCACCGAAACCGAGGCCACGAACAGCAGCGCGGACCAGTGGTGGATCTGGCGCATGAACAGACCGCCGCGCACATCGAAGGAGATGTCCATGGTGGACTGCATGGCCACCGACATCCCGGTGCCCTTCAACGGCACGTAGGAGCCGTTGTAGGTGATGTGGGTCATCGACGGATCGAAGAAGAAGGTCAGGAACGTTCCGGAAAGCACCAGCAGTACGAAGGTGTACAGGGCGACTTCACCGAACATGAATGACCAGTGGTCAGGGAAGACCTTGCGGCCGAATTCCTTGACGATGGCCGAACCACCCACGCGGGAATCCACGAAGTTGGTGATGCGGCCGGTGCGGGTCTTGGCAGTGAACTCAGCGTTCGTTGACATGACTAACCACGCTCCCAGTAGCTCGGGCCAACCGGCTCGTGGAAGTCACTGCGGGCTACCAGGTAGCCTTCGGAGTCAACCATGATCGGCAGCTGCGGAAGTGCGTGACCGGCCGGGCCGAAGATGACCTTGCATTCCTGGGTCAGGTCGAAGGTCGACTGGTGGCACGGGCACAGCAGGTGGTGGGTGTGCTGTTCGTACAGCGCGATCGGGCAGCCCACGTGGGTGCAGATCTTCGAGTAGGCGACGATGCCATCCACGTGCCAGTCCTCGCGGCCTTCCGAGATCTGCATCTCGGCCGGATCCATGCGCATGACCAGCACAACGGCCTTGGCCTTTTCGTTCAGCGGCTGCTCGGCGTCGTTCAGGCCTTCGGGAATCACGTGCAGGGCGGAGCCAATCTGCACGTCGGAGGCCTTGATCGGGGTGCCGGAGGGGTCGCGGGTCAGACGGACGCCGGTGTCCCACATGGTGTGGCGCAGCTGGTCGACCATCTGGTGGGCGGTCTTGCCCGAGCGCTCCAGGTCGCGCATGTAGAAGATCGCCGGGATCGGGGCCAGTGCCAGCGCACCGATCAGGGTGTTGCGAATCAGCGGGCGGCGCTTGATGCCGGACTCTTCCAGGATCGTGTCAACGATCTCGGCGGCGTCCTGGCGGTCCTCCTCGGAACGGATTTCGTGACGCTCTTCGACCAGCTCGTGGTCGGGCATCAGGGTACGGGCCCAGTGAACGATGCCCACACCGATGCCCAGCATCGCAAAGGTGGTGCCCAGGCCGAGCATGGCGTTCTGCACGCGCAGTTCGGCGAAGGTCATGTCGCCCAGGTGGCCCAGCACGAAGTAGGCCACGAAGAACAGCACGGTTCCGATGATGGAGATAATGAATAGCAGCGCTACTTGGCGCTCGTGTCGCTTGGCTTGGCGCGGGTCGCGGTCTGCGATGCGCGGACGGTGCGGTGGTAGACCCGGATCCGGGAACCGATCCTGAGCCACATCGTCAGCCTTAGCAACGGTGCCCGAGTCTTCGGGACTCCCGTGACTATGGTTGCCCATGTTGTCTCTCATCCTTCTCTCAAGAATTTAATGTACGTAGTGATGGGGTCGGCCGAAGCCGTGGGCGTCTTAGGAAGGACGCGAGGTCAACCAAACGGCGAAGCCGATGATGATGCCCAATCCGGCGGTCCAAACGAACAGACCCTCAGCCACCGGACCAAGGCCACCCAGGGCGGCGCCACCGGCAGTGCCGTTGGCTTCAATGGTCTTCAGGAAGGTGATGACGTCACGCTTCTCTTCGGGGGTGATGTTCGAATCGTTGAAGACCGGCATGTTCTGCGGTCCGGTAACCATCGCTTCGTAAATGTGCTTTTCAGAGACACCGGCCAGGGTTGGTGCGAACTTACCGCGGGTCAGAGCACCACCGGCTGCCGCAGCGTTGTGGCACATGGCGCAGTTGACGCGGAAGACGGTACCGCCATGGGCAGCGTCACCCTTCTCGGTGTCCAGGTACTCTTCGTCCGGGATCGCCGGGCCGGCACCCAGGCTGGCCACGTAGGCTGCGAGCTGCGAAATCTGCTCGTCATTGAACTGGACCGGCTTGATCTGGGCCTGCGGGCCCTGCATCTGCATCGGCATGCGGCCGGTGCCCACCTGGAAGTCAACGGAGGCTGCGCCCACGCCGATCAGGGTCGGTCCAGAGTCAGTGCCTTCGGCGTTCATCCCGTGGCAGGTCGCGCAGTTCGCAACGAACAGCTTCTGACCTTCCTGGATGTCTGCAGCCGAAGCGGTCGCGGTGGCCGCCTTTGCTTCGTTGATGCTGCCCGCTGCAGTGTAGAGGCTGCCGGTGACCAGCAGACCAAACAACAGCAGAGCCACAGCGGCGAGCGGGTGGCGGCGCTTTTTCGAAAGAGCCTTCACTTTGCTGGTTCCTCACTTATTTCTTGGTGTGGTGTTGCCCTACTTCTATGGAGGCAACTGATGATTGTTAGTTGCCTACTTCAGGAAGTAGATGATCGCGAACAGGGCGATCCACACGACGTCAACGAAGTGCCAGTAGTAGGACACGACGATTCCGCCAGTCGCCTCGAAGTGGCCGAACTTCTTGGCCAGCATCGCACGGCTGATGATCAGCAGGAACGCAATCAGGCCACCGAGCACGTGCAAGCCGTGGAAGCCGGTGGTGATGTAGAAGGCCGAAGCGTAGGAGTTCGAGCTCATAGCCACACCCTCGTGAACGAGCATGGCGTATTCATATGCCTGGACCGAGACGAAGATGGATCCCATGATGAAGGTCAGGATGAACCATTCAATCATTCCCCACTCCTTGAAGTTGAAGACGCCACCGGAACGGCGGGCCTTGAACTCCTCGGCGCGGAAGACACCCATCTGGCAGGTGAACGAGCTGGCAACAAGAATCAAGGTGTTGGTCAGCGCGAAAGGCACGTTGAGTTTGGCAGTTTCATTCGCCCAGAGCTCTGGCGCGGCAGCGCGCAGGCTGAAGTACATGGCGAAGAGGGCGGCGAAGAACATGAGCTCGCTGGAGAGCCACACCATCGTTCCCACCGACGCCATATTGGGGCGGTTCGGTGCACTTGGCACCGGTGTATTTGGGGCATGAGTCGCAGTTGTCACACTGTCATTATGTCTCTAAACGGACCGAAGATACCAATGCAAAAGGCACGTGACAGTGGTTTTTTGCACCACACCTCGGCCACAAGCCCGGAAACTCGCGGAAGTAGCCGAGAAACTGTTTCTACAATTTGTAGAGCCGTGTCGCGCCGGGGGCCGTGTTGCAGGACTTAAGCAACGTGATTGTTCCTTAATTATCCGCTATTTTGCCCGGAATTCTGGGCTTTTGGTGTGACTCATGCGACGCAATGAAGTGGCAGCCCGGCGCGCTTCCTCATTAAGCTTGTACTCGTGTCAACGACCCAGTCTTCCCAAAAGTTCCCCACTTGGCCGAGCTTGCTTTCCGCCCTGATCAGCGGCCGGGATTTGCAGCGCGATGAGGCCGCCTGGGCGATGAATGAAATCATGTCCGGCAACGCCACCGATGTGCAGATCGCCGGCTTCCTGGTGGCCCTGCGCTCCAAGGGTGAAACCATCGCCGAATTGACCGGCCTGGTCGACTCCATGGTGGCCAATGCCCGCAAGATTCACATCGAGGGACAAACCCTAGACATTGTGGGCACCGGGGGAGACCGGCAGAACACGGTGAACATTTCCACCATGGCCACCCTGGTGTGCTCCGGTGCCGGGGTGAAGATGGTCAAGCACGGCAACCGGGCTTCCTCCTCATCTTCCGGATCGGCCGACGTGCTCGAGGTCCTGGGGGTGAATCTGGATGTTCCGGTGGAGCGCCTGCCCTGGGTGTACGAACAGTCCGGCATCGCCTTCTGCTTCGCGAACCTCTTCCACCCCTCCATGCGCCACGTGGCCGTGGCCCGCCGCGAGCTGCGCATCCCCACCGCCTTCAACTTCCTGGGACCGCTGACCAACCCGGCGCTGCCCTCGGCCTCCGCGATCGGCTGCTCGGATCTGCGCATGGCGCCGATTATGGCCGGCGTGCTGGCGGCCAGGGGAGCTCGCGGCCTGGTGTTCCGCGGCGAGGACGGGCTGGATGAAATGACCACCACGGCATCGAACCGCGTCTGGGAAGTGCGTGAGGGCAAGGTCCAGGAGTTCATGTTCGACGCCAGCGAGGTGGGCATTGAGCGCACCACGCTGGATCAGCTGCGCGGGGCCGATGCCGTACACAACGCCAGGGTTGTGCACGAGGTCCTCAACGGCGCCGCTGGCCCGGTGCGGGACACCGTCGTATTGAATGCAGCGGTGGGAATCGTCGCCTACGACGAGCAAGCCGAAGGCAGCTTCAATGAGCGGATTTCCGCGGCCATGCGCCGGGCCGAGCAGTCAATTGACAGCGGCGCTGCGGCGCAGGCCCTACAGCGGTGGGCTGAGGCCAACCAGAACGCAAAGCAGAGCAACCGCTAGCTGCTCACTGAACCACCGGAAACCAAAACGCGCAAGGCGTCTGCACAAGCCCTGGGGCTGATGCAGACGCCTTGCGCGTCTGTCGTGGGGGGGGGGGTGCTAGTCGTCCAGTCCCAGCGAAAACGCCGCTTCCAGGTCATGGCTGGAGTAGGCGCGGAAGGCAATGTGGGTCTGGGTAGCGCGAACTCCGGGAACCTTGGACAGCTCATTGGGGATGACGGTGGCCAGATCGTCATGCCGCCGCACCCGGGCAATGGCGATCAAGTCCCAGTCACCGGCTACCGAATACACCTCGCTGATCCCCTCGATCTCCGAGATCTGCTGTGCGCATTCGGGGATGCTGTCCGTGGCTGTCTGGATCATGACGAACGCGGTGACCATGAGTACCTCTCTGGAGTGATGCGGAAGGCCGAATCGGCCGGGAACCTAGATTAAGTCTAGTCCACGGGCGTGATCGACCTCATTCGGGATCCACCGAGAAAACACCGGTCGCACAAACCTATGGGTTTGTGCGTTCGATTACAAAGTTGTAACCTTGTGGCATGATTGTTTTGACCGTTGATCAGCGCGGTTCCCGCAAAAGCGAGGACAAGGTTGAGCACTTGATCGACAACGCCAACTCCACCGTCGGACCGCTGCGTCCGTTCCAGCGTACCGCCGGCGATGAGGTTCAGGGCGTGCTGGATCACGCCGGCGAAGCGGTACACCTGGCCGTCATGCTCGCAGCCTCAGGGGAGTGGAGCGTGGGAGTCGGGTTTGGCGAGGTGGAACTGCCCTTGCCGAAGGAGACCCGGGCCGGGCGCGGCCCGGCCTTTGAACACGCCCGGGATGCGGTGGAACGTGCCAAGCGAGCAGCCGGGAACATCGCGGTGAGCTCCGCCCATCCAGAGACGGAGCGGCTCGAGGCGGAGCTGCAGCTGACGGCCAGCATCGTCGCCAAGCGCCGTAGCACCTCCTGGGAAGCCGGCCTGTTGATGGACCGGGGGATGACCCAGAGCGAGGTGGCCAAGGAATTGGGGATCACCCAGCAGGCGGTGTCCATGCGCCTGGCGTCGAGCCTTTGGTTTGAAACCAATCGCATGATGCTCGAATCGGCGAAGGCCCTGGGCAAGCTGATTGAGCCGGGGGAGAAGTCATGACCTGGGCGGCCTTCCTTCTCATGCTGGCCTCCACCGTGGTTGCCGCCGGCACGCATCTGCTCAAGCCGGCAAAGCGTCCCACGCCGCTGAAGGTTGGCCTGACGGTGATCTCCTTCGCCATTGCGGTGGCAGCGGCCATCGTGGCGGTGATCGCGATGCATGATCCCGATGCCGCGGCAGTGCCCTTCGTTCTGGTCGTCACTGCCTCGGTCGTCTTCGCCGTGGCAATCGGGAGCCCCTACACGGAGCTGGTCTTTCATCTGGCGGCCAATCACCAGGCACGGAAAACCAAGTCGCCGGCGGGGGAGTCGCCCCTGCGCGGCGGACTGTGGATCGGCCTGCTCGAGCGCACGGCCTTCGTCTGTACCCTCTGGGCCAACTGGCCTGAGGGCATTGCCGTCATCTTGGCGATCAAGGGCTTGGGCCGGTTCTCGGAACTGAAAGACCACAACGCGGCCGAGCAGTTCATTCTTGGAACCTTCAGCAGCAGCCTGTGTGCGGCCGGGGCCTACGGGTTGGGCCTAATGCTGCTCGGCTGAGCTACGAGTCAGCAGGCGGGTCAGCAGGCGACGGCCGATCAGGAAGACGCCAAGGACTACGGCGGCAACAATGATGAACGGCACCGCAGCGGTGGAGCCAAAGGCAAGCCGCAGGGCAATGCCAAGAGCCACGGTGCCAACCCAGACCAGAACGCCGGTAGGCCAAATGCGGTTGATGGTGAGCCAAGGACGGGAAATCAGCGTCATGGCCAGGTAGGCCAGGACAAAAGGCGCGGCCGTTTCGGCGATACCCGCCACGGACAACGAGTGCTCGTGCGAGCGGCGCCCCAAGGTGGCAAAAATAACGACGAGAACCACATCAAGCAGAACCCACCATGGCCATGAGCGAACTTTGGCAGTCATGCCTCCATCTTAGGTTGCCCACCACGCCCTGCCTGTCCGCGCACACACCGCCACCGTGTTAGCTCATGCACATTACAAGCAGGGGAGTGGGACCGGCTTTTCCTGGCGCACCCCCTGTCATCCTCCCTAGCGAGGCACCATCAGCGGCACCCAATCACCCTGCACCGGAGCTGTTAAGCAGTCTTCGGTGGATGTTGCGAGGCTGCCGCCTTTTGATCCAGGTGTTCCAGCTTCAGCAGGTGCCGCGGAGGTTCATCAAAGATGACCTCGCTGGAAACCCGCAGGTCTTCACCGACCCGGATCAGTTCGCCAGATTCAAGCAGCCGCCAGTCATCATGGTCGGTCATCTTCTCGGTGGCGACTATGACCACATGACGGTCAGCAAGTTCAGGGCTGTGCGTCCGAATTCGACGGCTGTCGGCCACCAGGGCGTGGTCCTCACCGCCGCTCTTGGAAGTTCGGTCCAGGATATAGAGATCGTGGGTCTCGGGATAGCGCACTGCCCACAATTCATCTGCCGTGGTCAGAATCATGTTCAGGCTGTACACGGGCAGATTCTCGGCGATCCAGCCCAGGGCCGCCTTGATCCCGGCGCGTATATCGCCATTTGCCCTGCGGATCTCGGCAGTAATCAATGCAAAGACCCGTTCACTGTCGGTTTGGCCGCGCACCAGCGGCTCCGTGCCCAGTTCGCCCAGGCGCTCATCGAGGGCCTGCAGGCCCTCGACAATCCCATTGTGCGCAAAAAGCCGATTGTCTTCCTCAAACGGGTGCGTATTGATCTGCGTATGCGCGCCCGTGCTGGCATATCGGACATGGGCCAGGAACGTCTCGCTCTTCAGGTTCTTCGCTTCCTGGGCGAACTCACGGTCCTTCCAGGCCGTGAGTGGCTGCTTGTTCACGATGGCGTGCCCCGATGCGTCAAACGTGCCCACCCCGGTGCCATCCGGTTCATAATGGCTTTGAATCGCCAGGCTATTTGCCGCGTGCAGCAGCCAGAAGGTTGCCCTCGCTCGATCGTTACCTGCGTGCATCCCGAACAATCGGCACATGTTCCTACCTTAAGTTCCCCATTGAATTGAACACTTTCTCCACCATGGAGGGATCAGACGGGGATATTCAAGGATGGCCGATTTCCTATCAGTTTCCTTTCATCTTCTGCATGCACGCGAATCCGGGGTATGGCTTCTGGACACGACTGAGATCGCGAGATGGCCAGGGGAGCGGCCCCTGGAACCCACGGCACCAGCGAACGCAAGGTGCCGATGTTCCCACGCACTATCATGGACCTCTTCGGTGCGAGCTCGTCAGTTCGTGACCCTGGGCATTCTCGTTCCCGCATGCGAAGCCGAGGCAAACGCATCATGCGCCATATCGCCGTGTAATGAATCCGGTTGATCGTCAGCAAGCGCATCGAAGGTGTCTAAGCCGGGTTACCCGATGGCCGATTGGTGCCAGGTGATGGGAGCACGTAGCAGGCGACAAGAGGTCACCAAGGGGAGCCCTCAAGGGTATTCTGAAATCCTCTACTTTACATAATGTAGATTATCGGCTCTTTATGGAACTGAGGATTATCGGGGTAGTAGCACCCGTACCCGGGCCCTGGGTCGGCAGGTTCCTGCGCTGGGATATCCCATGGTGATGCTGCCTGGGTTCTGCCTTTAGTCCTCATCCTCGGGTTCCGCATTTGCCACGTCGAGCCGGTAGTCCGCGAAGTTCAGCGTCTGCGCGATGAACTGCTTGAGCCGCTCGTCGCTCATGGAATAGACCATGTGCCGACCTTCCTTGCGTGTCTGAAGCACACCCTTGGTTCGCAGGCGTGAGAGCAGCTGGCTGGCCACCGATGGACTGACGCCCACAAACTGCGATAGTTCCGACAGGGTGTGATCGGATGACGACAACGCCCACAGCATCTGTAGCCGAGCCGGGTCAGCCAACGTTTTCAGCACCGTCATCGACATCTCCAGCAGCTCGTTGGAAATGATCACATCACGAGCAGGTGTTACGGCATAGTCGGTCATTTCACTCACTCTCCCCGAACATCCACCGCAGTTCCATGGAATCGATACCGGTTCCATGCACGCCCTGGTGCTACCCATTATGGGCACCAGCCCACGATATGGCGAGGGGTCATCAGCAAATGATCTGCAGCACACCTGCGAGCAGTAGTGCCGCCCACTCCCCTGAAGCGAAACTGTTATTCCACTATGAAACCCGGTTTGACATGGGCTTTTAAGTTCTTCGTTGCAGGGTGTCAGACAACTGGGCGCTACGGAGCACTGCATGGGAGCATGGGGCCGATTTGAGTGGCCGGAAGCTGCTGGCAAACTGGTGGAATGCATGCCTCTGAAGCCCCGACAGCCCTGGGACGAATTAGTTGCACCGAACGCCAACAAATGCTCACCCACTTCCTGGAACGCCAGGCCATTACCCCAGATGAATCCCAGATGGAGCTAATGGGGGCGCTATCCCGGCTGTTGGACCCGGGGGCCAACAAGACGGCACCCACCGGCTGCTACATCTATGGCCCACCCGGGCGCGGAAAAACCATGATCCTGGACGCCCTGATGCTGACCCTGGATCCTGCCAGCAGCGCACGGATGCATTTCCACGAGTTCTTTGATGCGGTCAGTCGGGCCGGTGCTTCGGAAACCGGCCCCAAGGGATCGATCTTCATGCGCGGTCTGCAGCGCGAGCTGTCGGGTTTGGAGGTCCTGTGCTTCGATGAGTTCCATTGTGTTGAGCCCGGGGACGCGATGTTCATGGCGCGGCTGGTCGGCTACTGTCAGGAACACCGGATCAGGCTGATCACCACCTCGAACTACGCACCGGAATTCCTCTTGGATGACCCGTATTTCCACCATCTGATCGAGCCCACGATTGGCGTTGTGCGCAGCAGCTTCCTGGTTCACGAACTGGATCACCGGCTGGACTACCGCACGGTGCCCACGACGGCCTCGGCGGCCAGCGGCTACCGGGCCGGAAGCCTGAACGTTGGCGCTACTCCCCCGGCCCCGACCACCCCGCGAACCACCCTGCCCGTTGGCTACGACGAGATCGAACCGGTGTACATGCAGGGCACCGGGCTGCGCACGTCCTTTGACCAGCTGTGCCGCACCCGCCGCAACACCCGTGACTACCTGGAGATGAGCCGTCGCTTCGAACACTGGATCATCACCGACATTCCCGCGGTGGCGGACATGCCCATGGATGAACAGCGCCGATTCGCGAACCTGATCGACGTGCTTTACGACCACAACCGGGAAGTGCAACTGTACTGCGCGGACAACCTGCAGCGTCTGGGCCAGGCCCTGCAGGGCATCGAACGCGACCGGCTGCTCTCCCGCCTGGCCCAGCTGCCGGTTTCCGCAGCGGCTGGGCATCGGAAATACTAGGAACCATGGACTATAGCGAACTCGGCCCGGAGAAGTTGGGGCAGATCGTCGAGCAGGTGCTGCAGCACGCGCAGCAGAACGTGGCGCCCATCGTGCAGTTGGGCCACCCGGCCCTGCGCCAGCCGGCGCTGCCCTACGACGGCCAATTGGATGCGCCGACACTGAACGAACTGCTGCTGGTCATGCGCCACACCATGCACGCTGCCCCCGGTGTCGGGTTGGCGGCCGTGCAGCTGGGCATTCCGCTGCAGCTGGCCGTGCTGGAGGACCGGTATCCAATCGAGGCCGACGCCGCCCGCGAGCGGGAGCGCGAACCCCTGGACTACCTGGAGTTCATCAATCCGGGCTATACCCCGATCGGCGCGCGCCAGGCGGCGTTCTACGAGGGGTGCCTGTCCTTCAGCGGCTTCCAGGCGGTAGTCAGTCGGCCCACCGCCGTGCACGCCAGCTACCTGGACCGTGACGGCAACCCGCAGGAACGCGACTTCTCCGGCTGGCAGGCGCGCATCGTGCAGCACGAGATCGATCACCTGCGCGGCACGGTCTACATTGACCGGGCCGAGACCCGCTCCCTGATCTGCGCCTCCGAGGCCTTCCGCTACCCCGGGTTCGACCTGGACCAGGCGCGCAGCCTGCTGGGGTTCTGATGCCATCCACGACTTTGCGTTGCCCGCTGTGCCAGTTTCCCCTGGAGCGGTTCGCTGACCCACGCCCGAGCCTGCGCTGCGACAACGGGCACCGTTTTGATGCCGCCAAGCAGGGGTACTTCAACTTCCTGACCGGCAAAGGCACGAACTTCGTTGAGGACACCGCCCCGATGGTCGCCGCCCGGGCGGCCTTCCTCGAGGCCGGACACTACCTGCCGCTGGCCGAGGCCATCATCGCCGCCGCCAGGCTGCCGGAGGATCGGGCGCCGCTGCACCTGCTGGATGCCGGGGCCGGCACCGGCTACTACCTGGGCCAGCTGCTGCGCGCGGCGGGCTCGCGCACCGTGGATGCCGTGGCGCTGGACATTTCCCGCTATGCGATGCGCCGTGCCGCAAAACTGCCTGACACCACGGCGCTGGTGTGGGATGTGTGGCGCACCCTGCCCACCGCGGACGCCTCGCGCCAGGTGGTGCTCAACTGCTTCGCCCCGCACAACCCGGCCGAGTTCCGCCGGGTCCTCTCCCCCGGTGGCACCTGCGTGGTGGTCACCGCCCTGCCCACTCACCTGCAGGAGATCCGCCAGGAGCTGCAGATGCTGGGAATCGCCCCGGATAAGGAAGAGCAGCTGGTGGCCCGGTTCGCTGCGGCCGGGCTGGAGCTGCTCGACTCGCGGGAGCTGAGCTACCCCATGGAACTGGACCCCACGGCGCTGTACAACCTGGCGTTCATGGGGCCGGCCGGGCATCACCTGGATGAACAGGCGCTGGCGGCCACCGTCGGGCGCCTGGGTCCGCGCCGGGTCACCGCCGCCTTCGGCATTTACTCATTCGGATAGTGCGAAACCAAATATCCCCCTAAGTGACTACCGACATCCAGTGGCGCATGCGGCAGAATGGAGGCAAAGCCGACCGGACTGACGGGTCGGCTGAACTCGTAAACGAAGGTATGAGGCATTGAGTACAGCGCAATGGGTTCTAAGCAACGCCTGGGTCATCTGGCTCGCGGTGTTCCTGCTGTTGGCGATCGTGGAGATGCTGTCACTGGACCTGTATTTCATCATGCTCGGCGTTGGTTCGCTCGGCGGATTGGCCGTGGCCCTGGCGGGCGGCCCGGGCTGGCTGCAGGTGGTGGTGTTCGGTCTGGTGTCACTGGCAATGGTTTTGCTGGTGCGCCCGATTGCCATCAGGCATTTGCGCAAGGCGCCGGAGGGGTTCCGCACGAACATTGACCGGTTGATCGGCCAGGACGCACTGGTGCTCGAACCGGTCTCCCGGATCTCCGGGCGTGCCAAGATCGTCGGGGAGGTCTGGACGGCCCGCACCGACGTGGACCAGCCGAGCATGGACCCCGGCAGCTATGCCGTCGTCAGCCGCATCGAAGGGGCGACCGCCTATTTGAAGCTGAAGCCCGAGGCCGACCTTTAACACCCGTCAGCTCCCCCGGTGCGCCCCCTGACCGGATGCGCGGCCACGGCAAACCCGCCGGCCAGGGAGCAGACCAAAGACCAAATCATCAACGCACCAAGAAAGTGAGTACCCATGGAGTCCAATTCACTTGGGCTGATAATCGTGCTCGTGGTTCTGGCGATCTTCGTGATCGTCGTGCTGCTGCGCAGCGTGCGCATCGTACCCCAGGCCCGCGCCGGCATCGTCGAGCGCCTGGGCAAGTACAACCGCACCCTGAATCCCGGGCTGACGATCCTGATCCCCTTTGTTGACCGACTGCTGCCGCTGCTGGATCTGCGTGAACAGGTTGTCTCCTTCCCGCCCCAGCCGGTGATCACCGAGGACAACCTGGTGGTCTCCATCGACACCGTGGTCTACTTCCAGATCACCGAGCCGCGCGCGGCGACCTATGAGATCGCGAACTACATCCAGGCCGTTGAGCAGCTGACCACCACCACGCTGCGTAACGTGGTCGGCGGGCTGAACCTGGAAGAGGCGCTGACCAGCCGCGACCAGATCAACGGCCAGCTGCGCGGGGTGCTGGATGAGGCCACCGGCAAGTGGGGCATCCGCGTCTCCCGCGTCGAGCTGAAGGCCATCGACCCACCGATCTCGATCCAGGACTCGATGGAGAAGCAGATGCGCGCCGAACGTGACCGCCGCGCCGCGATCCTCACCGCCGAGGGCACCAAGCAGTCCGACATCCTCACCGCCGAAGGTGAACGCCAGGCCGCCATCCTCAAGGCCGAGGGTGACGCCCAGGCCTCGATCCTGCGCGCCGACGGTGAAGCCCAGGCAATCCAGAAGGTGTTCGACGCGATTCACGCCGGACGCCCGGACCAGGAGCTGCTGGCCTACCAGTACCTGCAGACCCTGCCGAAGCTGGCCGAAGGCACCTCGAACACGCTGTGGGTCATCCCCAGCGAGGTCACCGAGGCCCTGAAGGGCATCGGCGGCGCGCTGGGCGGCGTATCCGACTCGGCTCGGAAGAACGACTCGGGCTCCACGGGCATCTAATACCCGGTTCCGCCCTATGATTCAGTCCCCAACGGCGGGATCCGGAAACGGGTCCCGCCGTTGGCACGTATAATGGTTATTTTGGGTGCCGGCCACTGGAGCGGGGAATCTTTTGGCCACACCGACCGTTGGAATGTGTAGCGTACACGAAGACCTCTCGTAAGGAGTAACATGAGCGATCGCAGCCTACGAGGCATGCGCCTGGGCGCACAGAGCATGGAATCTGAGGCAGGTGTAGAGCCGGCTGCACGCCAGCGCGTGGAATACCAGAGCGAGGACGGCGAACGCGTCTTCGTGGTGTTTGCCGCTGAAGCCGACATCCCGGCCACCTGGCTGACCAAGGCCGGCAAGGAAGCCAAGCTGGTGCACGGCGAAGCCAAGGAGGCCGAGCCGACCAACGAGAAGCCGGTTCGTACCCACTGGGACATGCTGCTGGAGCGCCGCTCGGAAGAGGAACTGGAAAAGATCCTGGCCGACCGCCTGACCCAGCTGCGCGCCTCGCGCGGCGAAGCGGTCTAGGACGCGTCCTTCCGCCACAAGCACACGGTGAGGCTGCCCTTCCCCACGGGGAGGGCAGCCTCACCTTTTGCGTCTCGCGCCGTGTTCCGCCTTAGGCCCAGGGACGGCGGGGAAAGGAAAACGCCGCGCACCCGGGCCGGTGGGCCCGAACGCGCGGCGTCCTGTTCTTGGCGGCAAAGCGCCGCAGCGGCTACTTCTGCAGCTTGCCGGTCAGCTTCTTCCAGCGGGCCGACAGGCCCCAGCGGGTGACGTTCAGCATCGCCTCAACCACGATGTTTCCGCTCATCTTCGAATCCCCCAGCTCGCGTTCCACGAATGTCACCGGGACCTCGACGATGCGCTTGCCCAGCATGGCCACGCGGAAGGTCATATCCACCTGGAAGCCGTAGCCGCGCGATTCGATCGCGTCGAAGTCGATGGCCTCCAGGGTTTCGCGTTTGAAGGCGCGGTACCCGGCGGTGATGTCCTTCAGCGGCAGGCCCAGCAGGGTACGCGAGTAGAAGCTGCCGCCGCGGGAGATGATCTTGCGCGAGAGCGGCCAGTTGACCACTTCCCCGCCCTTGACCCAGCGCGAACCGATCACCAGGTCGGCGCCCTCGGCGCTGGCCTGCAGCAGGCGGGGCAGCTGTTCGGGCATGTGCGAGCCGTCCGCGTCCATTTCCACGATGACGTCGTAGTCGCGCTCCAGGGCCCAGCGGAAGCCGGCGATGTAGGCCGCGCCCAGCCCTTCCTTGCCCTTGCGGTGCATGACGTGGATCTGGCTGTCCTCGGCCGCCATCTTGTCGGCCAGCTCCCCGGTGCCGTCGGGCGAGTTGTCGTCGGCAATGAGCACGTCGGCGTCCGGCACGGCCTTGCGCAGTCGTCCCACCGTCAGGGGCAGTGACTCCAGCTCGTTGTACGTGGGGATGATCGTAATGACGCGCACGCGGCACCTTTCTCGAATTCTGCTTGGCATCCCCGCCAGCTCGGTCCGGGGGAATTAGTCCAAATTCAAATTATAGTCACCCGGGCAGCGTTCAACCGCGTTGTGACACAGTTGATCCCCGGTGACTTCGGCCCTATCCCCCACCGCACGGCAGGGAATGTTATCTAAGGTCACCGGGGATCAACTTGATGTGCTACGCCGCAGGGGCCCGGAAAGCGGCCCGCGGCGTGGCGCTGATCACCAGCCTAGTCCCCTACCCACCGGTTGTGTCAACCATCCGGTGACTACTGGATACACAAACTTGCGCCAAGTCACACATGCAATCAGCGCTTCCTGGCAGTTGCCTTTCCGGGGGTTTGGGGCGCGGTGCTAGGAGCGTACCGGCAGCGCTTCGAACAGGGTGATTCCGGCCCGCACGGTGCGCAGGCATTCGGGGATCTGCTCGTCGATGACCGGCAGCAGCGGGGTGCCGGCCCGGGCATCGGTGGACCAGGAGGAGATGCGCTCATCGGGGGTCTGCACGGCCAGTTCGGAGGCGCTCCACACCGCGAAGGTGGCCGGGGCGCCGATCACCAGCTGCCCGGTGTACGGACTGGCCTGGCCCATGGCGCGGTAGGCGGAACGGGTCTGGGCCAGGAACGCGGCCCGGGCCGAGATCCGCCCGGCCGGCTGGTTCAGCCGCATCGCCGCCCGCACGGTCGCCCAGCCATCCACCTCGGTGACCGGGGCGTCCGAGCCGAGCACCACCGGCACCCCGGCGGAGAGCATCGCGGCCAGGTTGTTCATCTGCCCGGCCCGCTCCCCCAGGCGCTGGCGGTACATGCCGTGCTCCGCGCCCCAGTACTCGTCGAAGCGTGGCTGCATGGACACGGTGATCGAGTAGGCCAGCAGGCGCTGGCGGCTGGCCTCATCCACCATTTCGGCGTGCTCCAGGCGGTGCCGGCCGGCCTGCAGCCGGGCCACGCCGATGCGTTCGGCGGCCAGGTCGAACCCGTCCAGCACGGTGTCCAGTGCTGCGTCGCCGATGACGTGGAAACCGGCCTGGGTGTTGGTTTCGCTGCAGGCAACCAGGTGGGCGGCGATTTGCTCCGGTTCCAGGAACAGGGTGCCGCGCTCACCCGGCGCGTCGGCGTAGTCCTCGCGCAGGGCCGCGCTGCGGCTGCCCAGCGAGCCGTCCACCTTCAGGTCCCCGCCCAGGCCCAGCAGCCGCGGCGAATCGAATTCGTCCGCCAGCGCGCGGGCCTCATCCGCGCCGCTGACCGCCTGGCCCCAGTAGGCGTAGACCTCGGGCAGCTGCGGGTCATCCTCTGCCAGCAGCGCCTTCAGCGTCGGCTTGCCGCCCAGGTGTTCGGCGGCCATTTCCACGACCACCGCGAAGCCGCGGGAGGCGTAGTGCTCCAGTGCCCGGCGCTGGTGGGCGGACACCCGGGCCGGGTCGGCGTCCAGGGCGGCGGCGATCTTATCGCGTTCGGCGCCGTGCACCAGGCCCGGGGTGATGTCCTTGAGCTGCAGCAGCTCCAGCAGCCGCTGGTTGACCAGGGCGCTGTGCTTGTCGATGCGGGGCAGGTAGTAGCCCTTGCCGCCGGCCGCGGCCTCCAGCTGCTCGGTGGCGGGCAGCTGCCCGGTGGCCCAGCGGGTTTCGTCCCAGCCGTGGGCGGTGATGATCTGCCCCTCAGTTGCCCCGGCCAGCTCCCGCAGCCGCGCAACCAGGTCCTCGGGGCTGCGGCCGGCGCTGAGGTCCTCACCGGCCAGCACGGCCCCCAAATCCGCCAGGTGGGTGTGGGAGTCCACGAAGGCCGGGGTGACGAGCCCGCCCTCAAGGTCGATGACCTCATCGGCGCGTTCGGCCTGGCGGTCGGCGGCTTCCTCCCCGCCGATCCAGGCGACGGTGTTCCCGTCGATCATCATTGCGGTGGCGAACGGGTCGGCCGACGAGTAGATCGATCCGTTGCGGTACAGGGTCAGTGCCATGAATTCCTAGTCCTCAATCCGCACCTGTAGGTGCTAATCCAATACATTCGAGTACGCCACCACGCCGCGCTTGACCAGGTCCACGGCCTTGCGCGCGTTCTTGGACAGCCTGGTGGGCAGGTCAGGGTTCTTGGCCAGCTGGTCCAGGGTGTCGATGACCTGCTTGGCCCAGCGCACGAAGTCCCCGGGGGCCAGATCCGCCCCGCGCAGGCAGGTGTTCAAGGTGGCGCCGCGTGCCCACTTGTACATCGGCCAGATCAGCCCGGACTCCGGCGGGGCGGTGGGTTCCAGGCCCTTGGCCTCCTCCACGTCCGAAAGCTGCGCCCAGGACTTGACCATCAGCTCCCACACCCCGGCCACCCGTTCGGTGGGCATCTTCGGGTCCGGGCGGTCATAGTCGCGCCGGGCCTGGTAGACCAGGGCGGCGGTGACGGCGCACAGCTCTTCGGCGTTCAGCGAGTTCAGCGCCCCGGTTTCCAGCACCCGGCTGGTCAGCAGGTCGCGTTCGCCGTAGATGCGGCGCAGCCGGCGCCCGGCATCGGTGATGACCGGTTCGTCGTCCTCGGCCTGCGGGGCGATGTAGCCGAAGTGCTCGAGCACCGCGAAGACCTTGTCGAACTGCTTGGCGATGGTGTTGGTGCGTCCGGAGATCTGCCGGCGCAGCCGGTCGGTTTCCTTCTTCAGCTTCCAGTAGCGTTCGGCCCAGCGGGCGTGCTCCTCACGGTCCGAGCAGTGGTGGCAGGGGTGGTCCTGCAGCTGGCGGCGCAGCCCCTCCACCTCGCGTTCGAAGTTGTCGCTGCCGGCGTAGTCGAACCCGGCCGCGTCCTTGCGCGGGGGCCGGTGCTCGTGGATGGCGTTGCGCAGCGCCGCGGCCAGGTCCTTGCGTTCCTTGGGTGACTTGCCAGTGAACGCCTTGGGCACCTTGATCCGCGAGACGATCTCCAATGGACCGCGCAGGTCCTCCACGGAGAGCCGGCGCAGCCGGCCTTCCTCGGTGAGCACGGTGTGCCGCGGGTCGTAGAGCGAGGTGTCCACCTCCACGATGACGGCCCGGCCAAAGCGCCGCGAGCCGGGCAGGTCCACCACGTCCCCGCGGATCACCGCCTGCATGGACTTCTCCGCCGCCGAACGGCGTTCGTGCTGGCGGTTGCGGGAGAAGTTCTTCTCCGCCGCGCTCAGCTTGCGGCGCAGCGCACTGTATTCCTGGAAATCCCCCAGGTGGCACTGCATGGCCTTCTGGTAGCCGGCCAGGGATTCCTCGCGGGACTGCACCTGGCGGGCCAGACCCACCACGGAGCGGTCGGCCTGGTACTGGGCGAAGGAGGACTCCAGGATCCGGCGGGTCTGTTCCCGGCCGAACTGGGCGAGCAGGTTGGTGGACATGTTGTAGGTGGGGCGGAAGCTGGAGTTCAGCGGGTAGGTGCGCTTGGAGGCCAAACCGGCCAGCGCCTCGGGTTCTACCTCCGGGTTCCACATCACGATGGAGTGGCCCTCGATGTCGATGCCGCGCCGTCCGGCCCGCCCGGTGAGCTGGGTGTACTCCCCGGCGCTGATCTGCACGTGTGCTTCACCGTTGAACTTCACCAGCTTTTCCAGCACCACCGAACGGGCCGGCATGTTGATGCCCAGGGCCAGGGTCTCGGTGGCGAAGACGACCTTGAGCAGGCCGCGGGCGAACAGGTCCTCGACGATTTCCTTGAAGATCGGCAGCAGCCCGGCGTGATGGGCGGCGTATCCGCGCATCATCGCGTCCCGCCAGGACCAGAACTCGAGCACCTCCAGGTCATCGGAGGGGATCCGGTAGGCGACTTCCTCCAGCGCCTCGGCGATCTCCGCGGCTTCCGCATCCGTGGTCAGGCGCAGGTCCGCCATCGCGCACTGGTGCACGGCATTGTCGCAGCCCTTGCGGGAGAAGATGAAGAAGATCGCCGGCAGCAGCGCGGCCCGGTCCAGTGCGATGATGCTCTGCGGGCGGGTGGCGCGGGCCGCTTCGGGATGCGGCGGGGTGTAGCGGTCCCGCGAGCCGCCCCGGCGTCCGCGCCCGCCGGGGCGGAAGGGCCGGGTGAGCTTGCGCAGGTCCGGGTTCACCGCCGCGCGGGACTGCTGTCCGGCGGTCTGGTCGAAGGAGACGTCCTCGGCGAACAGGTCCATCAGCTTCGTGCCGACCATGACGTGCTGGAACAGCGGGATCGGACGGTGTTCGGAGACGATGATGTCGGTGTCCCCGCGCACCGTGTCCAGCCAGCCGCCGAACTCCTCGGCGTTGGAGACGGTGGCGGAGAGGGAAATGATCTGCACGTTCTGCGGCAGGTGCAGGATCACTTCCTCCCACACGGCCCCGCGGAACTTGTCGGCCAGGTAGTGCACCTCGTCCATCACCACGTAGCCCAGCCCGTCCAGGGTGCGTGAGTCGGCGTAGAGCATGTTGCGCAGCACCTCGGTGGTCATCACCACCACCTGGGCTTCGGAGTTGATGGAGGTGTCCCCGGTCAGCAGGCCCACGTTGCGCGCCCCGTGCACCTTGACCAGGTCCGAGTACTTCTGGTTGCTCAGCGCCTTGATGGGGGTGGTGTAGAAGGCCTTGCGGCCCTGGGCCAGGGCCTGGAAGATCGCGAACTCCCCGACCACCGTCTTGCCGGCCCCGGTGGGGGCGGCCACCAGCACCCCCTTGCCCTGGGCGACCGACTGGCAGCCCTGCTCCTGGAACGGGTCCAGGTCGAATCCGAGGCTGGCACGGAAGTCGGGCATCAGGGTGCCGCGCTCAACTGCCCGGGCCTTGGCCTGCTGGTAGCGTTCGGCTGGGGTGCTCACTTTGACTCGGTGTCTCCTAGGTTGGGGGTTGGCCGACTCTACTCCAGACGTTCCCCGCGAGCCAGCCGTTCATTCTCGGCTTCCTGCTCGGCAAGTTTCTTGGAGCGTTTGCGGTCGTTGAGGTAACAGATCAGGGTGGCTGCCGCGAAGGTGAGGAACAGCGGGCCGGCCAGGGCGAACATGGTGATCGCATCGCCGCCGGGGGCGGCCATCGCGGCGACCAGGGCGATCAGGAAGACGGTGATGCGCCAGTTCTTCAGGATCAGCCGGGCCGGCAGCACGCCGACCATGTTCAACCCCACCATCAGCACCGGCACCAGCATGGCCAGCCCGAAGGCCAGCAGCAGCCGGAAGATGAACGGCAGATAGTTGTCGATCGTCAGCAGCATCTCCGAGTTTTCCGGGGCCAGGCCGACGAAGAACTGCAGGGCGAAGGGCAGCACGTAATAGGCCATCGCGACCCCGCCCAAAAACAGCGGCACCGCGGCGGCGGCGAAGGAGTACCCGAGGCGGCGTTCGTTCTTCTTCAGTCCCGGGACGATGAACGCCCACAGCTGGTAGAGCCACACCGGTGAGGAGAGGACCAGGCCGATGAACAGCGAGACCTTGAGCATGATGTCGAAGGGCGACATCACCGCCGCGTAGTTCACCGAGCCGCCGGCGGCCAGGACCGGGGTGAACAGCAGGTCCAGGACCTCGTCGTAGAAGAAGAACCCGGCGACGGTGGCCAGGGCCAGCGCGATCAGCGCCTTGAACAGGCGGTTGCGTGCTTCGGCCAGGTGCTCCCGCAGCGCCATCCGGCCTTCGGGGTCCTTGGGCCGCCGTTTCTTCCGCCCGCTGGTATCTGGTTGTTTAGCCACAGAGATGAGTGTTAGGAGTTCTTCTTCTCGTCGTTCTTGGGGTCGACGAATTCGCCGTCGATGGTTTCGTTCTTGGCGTCGTCATCGTCCTTCATCTTGCGCACCTCGGACTTGAAGATCCGCAGCGACTGACCCATCGAACGGGCCATGCCCGGAAGCTTCGGGGCGCCAAAGAGCAGCAGTGCCAAGACGATGATGATGACCAGGTGCCATCCCTGTAATCCACCCATGGGATTTCCCTTCTTTTGTTGCCTTTAAGTCTACGTCAGAACAGGTGTACGTCGTACACGTTCTGGCGCTGGTTCCGGGCGTCACGGCGGGCCACCCGGGCGGCGCGGCGGGCCTCAACGCGCTCGGCCTTGCCCGTCTCCTTCAGCTGCCGGATCTGATGCGGATCCCCGTGGGTCGCATCGGTGCCGCTGGGGTAGGTGCGCGGGCGCGGGGTGTAGTCCACCACGGTGCCGGGTTGTGCCATATCGGAGGAGAGCTTGTCCGCGGCGTCGCCCAGGCTTTGCATGACGCTCATGCCGCGGCGGAAGAGGCGGAAGCCGGCCACGATGGCGGCCAGCAGCGTGGCCAGGATCAGCACGGTCCACAACAGGACCCAGAACCACCAGGGAAGCATCTATGAATCATCCTCATTCGTGTTGCGTTCGGCACCCAGCCAGGTGTTGACGTAGTCCACGGCCTCGGCGGGAGCGACCACAGCAATCCTACCCCCATGGCGGGCCACCAGCGGGGCGAGCACCGAGTAGTGTGAGAAACGCACCTTCGCCAGGTAGCCGCCGTCGATCTTCTTCGACCAGGCGTCGGGCTGGTACGCCTCGATCTGCGCCACCCGGCTCTGGTCGATGAACAGTTCCACCTGCGGATCCTGCTCGGTGGCCGCGTAGCGCAACTGCGGCTGGCCGCTGTCCTCATGGCGCCGGCCCAGGGTGAAGTGCTCCCCGGTGGTGTTGGCCGCCAGGATCCGGTCCAGCCGGAAGGTCAGGATCTTTTTCCGGGTGCGGCACCAGGCGCGCAGGTAGCGCCGCTGCCCGTCCTCCACGAAGCGGATTGGTTCGATCTCGCGTTCGTGGTGGCTGCCCGAGGAGAGCGAGTAGTAGTCGATGCGCACCACCTGGTGCTCGCGCACCGCCCGGGCCAGCAGCGCATCCGCGTCCTGCTCGCGCACCTGGTTCAGCGCAAAGCCCAGCGCCCCGTTCCACCCCTCGAAGCGGGCGACCGCCTCATTGAGCTTGGCCAGTGCCGAGTCCAGGGTGGCGCGGTGTTCAAAGTTCGGGATGCTGGCCAGCGCGTTCAGCCCGCCCAGGACCGCCACCGCCTCCATGGGGGCCAGCTTCTGCGGTTCGGCCAGCAGCGCCGCGTTGGAGATGGAGACCCAGTCGGTGTCCAGGTCCCCGTCGTTGACGTTGATCAGTTCATCGTGCTGCCCGCCGGGGACCCCGCACATCATGATCAGCGCCAGCTCCTGGCGCACCTTGGCCGGGCTGAGCTCGTAGCGTTCGGCCAGTTCGGCCACCGTGGTCCCGCCCTGGGCGACCACGTACTGGATCATGTCGATGTTGCGCATCACCTGCTGGGCGGTGGTGCCGCGCCCGGTGGAGCGCCGCGGCTGGTATTTCACCTCAAGCCCGGCGTAGCGTTCGGCCACCTGGCGCTGCCTGGTGCGGGCCTGCTCCAGCAGGCCGGCCACCTGTTCGGCCAGCGCCTGCGGGCCGAGCACGCTCAGGTGCGGCCCGTAGCCGGCCAGTTCGGTGGCGAACGCCTCCTGGTCGGCGTAGGCGATCACCAGGGTGTCCCCGGGGGTGCCGGGCTCGGCTGGCGTGGTTTCCAGGGCCCGGGCGCGCAGCGGCAGCGCCGCCTCGGCGTGGATGCGCACCGTGGCCAGTTCGGCGTGGTGCTGCAGGTCGAAGTCCTGCAGCACCTGGGACATGGAGAACCCTTCGGGGCGCGGGTGGTAGGTGCTGCCCTTGGGCAGGGTGGAAAGGGTGAAGCTGCCGGTGATGCGCGAGAGGCGGAAGACCCGGCGCTCGTTTCGGCTGTGGTCATACCCGGTGAAGTACCACTGCCCGTAGCGCTGGCCGATCCCCCACACGTCCACGGTGCGTTCGCTGTGCTGGCCGCCGGCGTCCCGGTAGGTGAAGTGCACGCTCTTGCGGTTGAACACGGCCAGCGCGCAGGCCTTGAAGTTCGGGTCGTCCATGGACAGCCGCGGCAGGTAGGAGCCCAGGTACGGGGCGATGTCCTCGGTGCTGGGCTGGGCGCCGGTGAGCCGTTCGGTGGCGCTGCGGGCCAGGGCCTGCAGCTTGGAGTCCTTCCACAGCGTGGCGGCCAGGGCGATCAGCGCGCTCTCCGCGGCGCTGAAGGAGATCGGCGGCAGGTACCAGTCGGTGGTGTCGATGCGGTAGTGCAGCACCCCGTCGTAGTCCTCGGTGACCAGGCGCAGCCCGAATTCGTTGCGGATCTCGTCCTTGGCCCGTTCGATCGCCTTTTCCCGGGCCTCGGGGTTCCCGCCCGGGTTCAGGTAGTCGCCGATGCGTTCGGCGGTCCATTTGCGCTGGCTGGTGGACAGCGCGTAGATCAGGCTGGTCAGCCGTTCGGCCCTGCTGGGCCCTTCGCTCTGCTTTGTGCTCACGTGCCTACAATAGCCAATCCGGGTGGGGGTTTCGTGCAGGTTAAGCACAGCTGGCCCCGACGGAATCGGGGCCAGCTGTGCGGGTGTGACCTGCGGCTACTTGATGCCCATCAGGTCCACGACGAAGATCAGTGCCTCGTTCGGGCCGATGGCCCCGGGGGCGCCGGCCGCGCCGTAGGCCAGCTCGGAGGGGATCTCCAGGCGGCGGCGTCCGCCGACCTTCATGCCCAGCAGGCCCTGGTCCCAGCCCTGGATGACCATGCCCACGCCGACAGGGAAGTCCAGGGTGGAGCCGCGGTTCCAGGAGGCGTCGAATTCCTCACCGGTGGACCAGGCCACGCCCACGTAGTGGGCCTGCACGGTGGTGCCCGGGGTGACTTCCGCACCGGTGCCCTCGATCAGGTCGGTGATGACCAGTTCGGTGGGCGCCTCGGTGCCCGGGAAATCGATTTCCGGCTTGCTGCGATCGTAGTTGCGTTCGCCAAACGACATGCGTGTCGCCTTTCTGTGGGTGATGATGGGCCGAGGTTATTCGGCGTTGGAGACCTTGGTCAATTCTACGTAGAACACCAGCGGGCCGGAGGGACCCTGGGTGGCGTTGTCGCCGTAGGCCATGTCCGAGGGGACGCTGAGCAGCAGCTTGGAGCCTTCCTTCTGTCCGCTCAGGCCCTTGGTCCAGCCGGAGATGACCTGGGAGAGGTTGAACTTGGCGGTGTCTTCGCTGTCGAAGTTGCCGTCGAACTTCTTCCCGTCGGCCCAGGTGACACCGTGGTACTTGACCTCCACGTCGGAGTTCTCGGTGGCTTGCGCGCCCTTGCCCTCCTCCAGCACGTCCACGGCCAGGCCCTGCGGGGCCTGGGTGTCCTTCGGGATGCTGATCTTCGGTTCCTTCTCGCTGGTGTCCACGCTCGGCAGCTGCTTGGCGTCCTTCAGCTCCTTGACCTTGGACTGCTCCAGCACGGTGCTTGGGTCGCTGGCCGACTCGACGTTCATCACGATGATGCGTTCGGCGCGGGCGCCGTCCTCCGGCTCGGAGACGCTGCCGTCGGACTTCGGGTTGCTCTCCACGGTGGTGTAGGCGATCCAGGAGCCGACCTTGGAACCGATCAGGGTGTCGTACAGTTCGGGCATCTGCTGCTTCATGGTGTCATCGACCTTCATCGGCACCGCTTCGCCGGTGAAGTTCTCATCGACCTTCATCCCGTCGATGTTCTTGTAGATGCCGGACTTCAGCTTGATGGTCTGGCCCTCGGAGATTTCGTTCCCCTCGCCTTCGACCAGCACCTGGGCCTCGGACTTCTCGGTCAGCAGCGGGGCGTCGATCTTCACCGACGGTTCGCTGTTGGCGTCCGCCCCGGGCTTCACCTCGATCGAGTCCAGCGAGGTGCTGGAGCCGGCACCGCAGGCGGTGAGGGCGAGCACGGAGGCGGTGACACATACTGCCAGGACTTTGCGCACAGATTCTACTTTCGTAGCAGGTTCATCGTTTGCAGCCCGCCGCTAGCCGGTGGCGCGGCGGGAGGACTTTTTCCACATTAATGCGGGAATCTGTGAAAATTCTAATTCCCCGCTGGCTAAACCGGCGATGCGCGGCACCTAGACCGGCTGGCGCATCAGCTCGATCAGCTCATCGACCCGCGGATCTTCGGTGGCGAACGGATCCTTGCACAGCACCACTCCCCCGGGTCCCTCCTCGTATTTCATGTGCACCCAGTCGGTGGAGTAGCGCCGGCCGGTGGCCCGGGCGGCATTGACGAACTTGGCGCGGATCGCCGCGCGGGTGGTCTGCGGCGGGTGGTTGACCGCGTGGCGGATCTGCTCGTTGGAGACCACGGTGCTGGCCATCCCGCGCTTCGCCAGTAGGTGGAAGAGCCCGCGGGCCGGGTCGATGTCGTGGTAGGTCAGGTTCAGTTGGGCGATCCGGTGCGAATCCATGCCCAGGTTGTGCTTGGCCGCGTACCCGGTGAGCAGCTTGTGCTTGATCGCCCAGTCGATGTCGGTGTCGATCAGTGAGAAGTCCTGCTCCTGCACGGCGGTGAGGGTGTGTTCCCACAGTTCCATGATGCGCGGGACCAGCTCGTGGTGGGCGCCGTGGCGGTCCAGGAAGTTCTGCACGGTTTCCAGCAGCTGCCACTGGATCTGCAGGGCGGTGGGTTCGTCCCCGCCCATCAAGCGCACCACGGTCTGCCCGGTGAAGTCGTGGGAGACCTGACGGATGGAGCGGATCGGGTTCTCCAGGCGCAGGTCGTGGTAGATCTCCCCGGATTCGATCATCCGCAGCACCAGGTCGGTCGCCCCGACCTTCAGCAGCTGGGTGGTCTCGCTCATCGAGGAGTCCCCCACGATCACGTGCAGCCGGCGGTAGAGTTCGGCGTCCGCGTGCGGTTCGTCGCGGGTGTTGATGATCGGCCGGGAGCGGGTGGTCGCCGAGGAGACGCCCTCCCAGACGTGGTCGGCGCGCTGGGAGAAGACGAAGCGGGTCTGCCCGTCCACCTCCACCAGGTGCCCGGCGCCGGTGAGCATCTGCCGGGTGACCAGGAACGGGATGAGCATGTCGGCCAGCCGCTTGAATTCGGTGCGCCGGGAGATCATGTAGTTCTCGTGGCAGCCGTAGGAGTTGCCGGCCGAGTCGACGTTGTTCTTGAACAGGTAGAGCTTGCCCTGGTGCCCGGCGTCGGCCAGGTCCTCCTCGGCCTGCTCGACCAGGTCCAGCAGGATCGCCTCCCCGGCCCGGTCGTGGGCGATCAGCTGGGGCAGCTGGTCGCATTCGGCGGTGGCGTACTCGGGGTGGGAGCCCACGTCCAGGTAGAGCCGGGAGCCGTTGCCCAGGAACACGTTGGAGGACCGTCCCCAGTCCACCACCGGCTTGAACAGGTGCCGGGCCGCGTCCTCCGGGGTCAGCCGCCGCCCGTCCAGCGGGACGTAGCTGAGCCCGTACTCGGTTTCGATCCCAAAGATCCTGCGGTCCACGTGCTGGTCCCTTCCGGCTGCCGGCACAGCCCTGAGTCAAAGTTGGTGGTGCGCCAGGCCACTGCCCGCCGCGGGTGAAGGCGGCCTGGGCCTACTGGCCGCCCTTTTGGACGAAGCCGCGCACGAATTCCTCGGCGTTGGTCTCCAGCACCGAGTCGATCTCGTCAAGCAGGTCATCCACCCCGGCTTCGGTGCCCTGGGTGTGGGTCAGGGCCTGCTCGACCTGCTGTTCCTGTTCCTGACGGTTGCTGCGCGGGGAAATGCTTTCCTGGCTCATGCTTACTCCTTCTTCGTGGTGGCTGGTGGCGCCGGCGGGTCGGTGGGCCGCTGACGGGACAGCCGTTCTGCTTATGGAATTGGGGCCGCACCGTGCCGGTGGGCGCTTGCTGCCATTGTCAGCCGACCGGGTGCTGCTTGGCCAGCTCACTAAGGAACTGCGAAATCTCCAGCTCCGCCTCGAACAGCTGGCCCACCTCGGCGCGGGTGCCGCGCAGCGGCTCGGGCAGCGGGATGCGCCGGACGCGCCGGGCCCCGGGCATGGACAGGGACAAAGCATCCCAGTTGGCGGCGATTACGTGGTCTGCATAGTGCTGCAGCACCTTGCCGCGCAAGAACGCACGGGTGTCCGCCGGCGGTTCAGAAACCGCCACGGCGATCTGGTCCTCGCTGTACAGGGTCTCCATCATCCCGCGCGCGGCCAGCCGGTAGTACAGGCCCTTGTCCTTGCGCAGGTCAGCCCACTGCAGATCCATCAGCGCCACCTTCGGGTCATCCAGGCCCACCCCGTGCCGGGCGGCGAACCCGGTGATCAGCTGCTGCTTGGCCACCCAGTCCACGGTGCGCGCGGCCTTGGCCGGGTCGGTGGCCAGCACCTGCAGGGTTTCACGCCAGCGGGTGAGGATCTCGGTGGTGTGCTCATCGGTGATCCCGCGTTCGGTGCAGTACGCCTCGGCGGCGTCCAGGTAGCGCTGCTGGATCTCGATGGCGCTCAGCTGCGCACCCCCGCGCAGCCGCACGGCGGTGCGCAGCGAGGTGTCGTGGCTGATAGCCTGCAGCGCCCCCACCGGGTCGGCCAGCTCCAGGTCCGGGGCCTGTCCGGCCTCGATCAGCGAGAGCACCAGGTTGGTGGTGCCCACCCGCAGCAGGGTGGAGACCTGGCCCAGGTTCGCGTCCCCGATGATCACGTGCAGCCGGCGGTACTTCTCCCAGTTGGCGTGCGGTTCATCCCGGGTGTTGATGATCGGGCGGTTGATGGTGGTTTCCAGCCCCACCTCGGCCTCGAAGAAGTCCGCGCGCTGGGAGATCTGGAAGTCGGCGCCCCCACCGAGCTGGCCGCGGCCCACCCGACCGGCGCCGCAGATGATCTGCCGGCTGGCGAAGAACGGGGTCAGGCCCTCGACCAGGCGGGCGAAGTCGATTTCGCGCGGCACCAGGTAGTTCTCGTGCGCCCCGTAGGAGACGGACTTGTTGTCGGTGTTGTTCTTGTACAGCAGCAGTTCCCCGCCGCCGCGCTGGGCGGCGTGGGCGGCGGCCAGGCGCACCACCTCGTCCCCGGCCTGGTCGTAGAGCACCGCGTCGCGCGGGGTGGTGACCTCCGGGCTGGAGTATTCGGGGTGGGCGTGGTCCACGTAGAGCCGGGCGCCGTTGCCCAGGACCATGTTCATCACCACGTCGGTGGACTCGGCCTCCTGGTACAGGGTGCGCCCGATGCGCGCATCCCCGCCGTCCAGCGCGATGGACTCCGCGTCCCAGACCTTGGTCTCCTCCACGGTGGGTTCCACGTCGGTCAGCTGGCTGGGGTGGGCCTGCTCGCGGCTGATGGTGTAGCCGCGCGCATCACGCAGCGGGGTTTCGTCGCTGTAGTCCCAGCGGGCGGCGCGCCGGGCCGCGTCCCCGTGGCGCACCAGCTGGGCGTAGCCGTCCACGATCTGGGCGGAGAGCACGGTGGCGTTGGCCTTGGGCATGCCCGGGCGGATGACCCCGTACTCGGTCTCCAGCCCGACCAGCCGCCGGGCGCTCACTGGGCACCCCGCGCGTCGACCAGGGAGCGGATGTGGCTGATCTTCTCCCCCTTGCGCCCGGAGATCCGGGCCCAGTCATCCGGGTTGGTGGTGTTGGGCATGTCCTCGTGTTCGGCGAACTCCTCACGCACCGCGGCCAGCAGGTACTCCATCTTCAGCCCGCGTTCCCCGGTGGTCAGCAGCGCCTTGATGGCCCGCTTCTTGGCCCGGTCCACCACATTGCGGATCACCGCTCCGGAGGCGAAGTCCTTGAAGTACAGGATCTCGGTGTCCCCGTTGACGTAGGTGACCTCCAGGTACTGGTTGGAGGCGTCGGTGGCGAACATGTCCGCCACGGTGCCGTGGATCATCCGCTGCACGGTGGCCTGCGCGTCCCCGCCGTCGGCGGCGACCTCGGATTCGTGCAGCGGCAGGTCGGTGGTCAGGTACTTGCCGAAGATCTCCGCGGCACCCTCGGCGGTGGGGCGGCGGATCTTGATCTTCACATCCAGCCGGCCCGGGCGCAGGATCGCCGGGTCGATCATGTCCTCACGGTTTGACGCGCCGATCACGATCACATTGTCCAGCCGCTCCACGCCGTCGATCTCGGCCAGCAGCTGCGGGACAATGGTGGTCTCCACGTCGGAGGACACCCCGGTGCCGCGGGTGCGGAACA
Organism: Glutamicibacter sp. V16R2B1; assembly: GCF_005774635.1. Classification (NCBI taxonomy): domain Bacteria; kingdom Bacillati; phylum Actinomycetota; class Actinomycetes; order Micrococcales; family Micrococcaceae; genus Glutamicibacter; species Glutamicibacter sp. V16R2B1. The sequence continues at coordinate 158,741 of NZ_VATX01000005.1, read as the reverse complement.
GCGAGTCCATTTCGTCGAAGAACACCACCACCGGGTCTCCGTGCAGCGCCTTTTCCCGGGCGCGGGCGAAGATCAGGCGGATGTGGCGTTCGGTTTCGCCCACGTACTTGTCCAGCAGCTCCGGGCCCTTGATGTTCAGGAAGTAGCTGCGGGCCTCGGCGCGCCCGGACTTCGCGGCCGCGCGGGCGGCCAGCGAGTGGGCGACCGCCTTGGCGATCAGGGTCTTGCCGCACCCGGGAGGACCGTAGAGCAGGATGCCCTTCGGGGCGCTCAGCCCGTGTTCGCGGTACAGCTCCGGATGGCTGAAGGGCAGCTCCACCGCGTCCTGGATCGCCTCGATCTGGTTGCTCAGCCCGCCGATGTCGGAGTAGGAGATGTCCGGGACTTCCTCCAGCACCAGGGACTGCATGTCGGTCAGCTGCACCCGGTTCATGGCCAGCCCGGTGCGCGGGTCCAGGGTGAGCTGGTCCCCCACCCGCAGGTGCTCCTGGCGCAGCGGCTGGGCCAGGAGCACCACCCGCTGGTCATCGGCGCGGGCCATCACCACGACCTGGTGGTGCTCCAGGATTTCCTTGATGGTCACCAGTTCACCGGTGTGCTCGTAGCCCAGGGCGGCGACGATCACCATCGCCTCGTTCAGCAGCACCTGCTGGCCCACGTGCAGCTTCTCGAAGTCCAGCAGCGGGCTGATGCCCACCCGCAGGCGCCGCCCGCCCTGGGAAATGTCCGCGGACTGCACGGCGGTGGATTCGATCCCGGTGCCCGCCTCGGGGTGCTGGCGCGGGTGCTTGGCCAGGATGGTGCCGTGGCTGAAGGGGGTGTCCCCGTCCTTTTCCAGGGCCGACTTCAGATCCACGATCTGTTCGCGGGTGCGTTCGAGCATGGCCACCAGGCGCTGGTTGTTGCCGCTGAGCGTGGCCAGCTGCCGGTCCAGGTTGCGGTTCTTGTCCCGCAACACGTTGACCTGGCGTTCGGTCATGGACAGTCGTTCGGTCAGTTCCTGGTCATTGTGCTCGGACACTTGATCCCTCCCACGGCATCGGCAACGGTCAGCTGGCCCATTAATGGGTTTCCCGTCTTAGGTCATCCTACGGAGCAAGTACGCCGCACCGTAATCCGATGAGCGAATGTTGCCCACATACTGGAATCTACTCCTGTTCACGCACCCGTGCAGGGCGAGTTGCATCACGTGCGGCCCGGCGCAGCTTCTTGTCCGAGACCCCGCGCTCCCCCAGGGCCTCGGGCGTCCATTCGGATTCGTCGTGGTCCCTGGTCCAGGCCGAGACGTCCTCGGCGGCGAAGTTGTGCTCCTTCACGCGCTTGGCCTTCGGGATGCCCTGGGAGTCATCGGCCAGCCGGCGGGCGGTGATCAGAAACGCGGTGTGCGCCACCATCCGGTGGTCCGGGCGCACCGCCAGCCCGTCCACGTGCCAGCCGCGCACCAGGGTTTCAAAGCATTCGGGTTCGGTGAACTGCCCGGAGGCGCGGATCGCCTCGACCACCCGGGACATCTGGGTCACGGTGGCCACGTAGTTGGTCCACACCCCGCCGGGGGCCAGCACGGTGGCGACCGCGTCCAGGCATTCCCAGGGGCTGAGCATGTCCAGCACCACCCGGTCCACGCTGCCCGGCTCCTCCAGTTCGACCACCTTGTCCTGGAAGTCCCCGATGGAGATCTGCCAAGCCGGGTGCTCGCCGCCAAAGACGGTGTCCACGTTCCCGCGGGCAATCTCGGCGAACTCCTCCCGGCGTTCGAAGGAGTGCAGGAACCCGGTGTCCCCGATGGCGCGCAGCAGCGAGATCGACAGGGCCCCGGACCCCACCCCGGCCTCCACCACGCGGGCTCCGGGGAAGATGTCCCCGAACTGCACGATCTGCGCGGCGTCCTTCGGGTAGATCACCGCCGCCCCGCGCGGCATGGACAGCACGTAGTCCTTCGCCAGCGGGCGCAGCAGCTGGTAGCGGTAGCCCTCCACGTTCTCGATGACCGACCCGTCGGGCAGCCCGATGATCGCATCGTGTTCCAGGATGCCCTTGTGCGAGTGGAACTGCCCGCCGGCCTCCAGGGTGATGGTGTTGATGCGGCGCTTCTCATCGGTCAGCTGCACCCGGTCCCCGACCCGAAACGGTCCGCGGCGGGCGGCGGCCCCGTGGGGCATGCTGGCTTGGTTCTGGCTCACGAAATTGGCTTCCTTCTGGCTGATGCTGTCTACAGGGTCGGTGTGCCCGGTGTGCGGGCAAAAATTGTGGGTGGGCGGGTCAGCGCACGTTCAGGGCGCGCAGGATCTGTTCCTGGTGCAGCACCCCGACGATGTACCCTTCCTCGCTGATCACCGCGTATTCGGCGGTTTCCACGGTGGCCAGGTAGTGGATCAGGGTGTCCCCGTCCGAGTCCTGGGCGATCACCGCCCCCTGCCCCAGCGCGCGGCTGACCGCGGTGGCCGGGGTAGTGGGCCCGGCCTGTTCGGGCACCGCGCTCAGCGCGCCCTCGTCGACGACCGCGATCGGCATCCCGTGCGGGTCCACCAGCACGATCTGTCCGCCGCGGGCGGCCAGGCGCCGGCGCACGTCGGCGACGTTCACGGTGCTGAGCATCCCGCTGGCCGGGCTCATCAGGTTCCCGGCCTTCACCCCGGGCAGGCGCAGGCGCAGCTTGGCGTGGGCGATCAGCGCGCTGGTGGCCTGCCACATGAACAGCGCCACCATCACCCCGATCACCAGGGTGGTGGTCTCCAGCGCCCGGCCCATGACCAGCGGGATGACGGCGAACCACAGCACGATACCCACGGCGATCGCCCGGCCCACCCAGGCCGCCACGATGGTGCCGCGGTCCTGGCTGCCGGTGGCCTTCCACACGGCCGATTCGACCAGCCGCCCACCGTCCAGCGGCAGGCCGGGCAGGATGTTGAAGATGCCCAGCAGCAGGTTCGCGTAGATCACGAAGTTCAGGATCGCCCCGATCATGAACGCCGGTTCGAAGATGGAGGCCGCGACCCAGCCGATCCCGGCGATCACGAAGTTGCTCACCGGCCCGGCCAGCGCCACCAGCAGGGAGGCGCCCGGGGTGGCCTGGAAGGAGCCGAACTGGGTGTGCCCGCCCCACAGGGTCAGCACGATGTGGGAGTTGGGCCATTTGAAGTAGCGGGCCACCATGGCGTGGGCCAGCTCATGGATCAGCACGGCCAGGGCGATCATCAGCGAGCAGATGAACCCCAGCAGGTAGGCGGTGGTGGCCGGGATCCAGGCGGTGCGCTGCAGCTGCATTCCGAAGATCACCGTGATCACCACGGTGATGAAGAACCAGGAGTAGGCAAGGTAGACCGGGACCCCGGCGATCCTGCCCAGCCGGAGCCCGGGCGATTTCTCGTTCAGTTCGCTCACGCGTTGATCTGCTCCAACCAGGTGTTCAGTTGTTCAATGGACAGCTGCCGCAGCGATTCGCTGCGCCGCCACGGCCCCTGACCGGGGTCGGTGGCGTTGGGGACCAGCACCGCGAACAGCCCGGCGGCGCTGGCCGCGGTGATGCCCGGCAGTGAATCCTCCAGGCCCACGCACTGGGCCGGGTCCAGGGAAGTCTCGAATTTCTCGCCCAGCAGCTGCAGCCCGCGCAGGTACGGTTCCGGGTCCGGCTTGCCGTGCTCCACCTCGTCCCCGGTAACGGTGACGTCGAAGTACGCTTCGGGCAGCTGGGCGAGGAAGTCCTGCACGATGCTGCGTTCACTCATGGTCACCAGCGCCTGCGGGATCCCGGCGGTGGAGAACTGCTGGAGCAGCTCCAGCGCCCCGGGACGCCAGATCAGTTCGCGGCGCAGCCCGCTGACGACCTCGGCGGAGAGCTCGTCAATGATCTGCCGCACGCCCAGCTGGACCCCGGCCTGCTGCAGCACCCGGGCGGCGGTGGGCAGGGCGGCGCCGACCAGCGCCTCGGACTGGGCCTGGCTCCAGGTCCCGCCGTGGGCCAGCACCAGGCGCCGTTCGGCGGCCATCCAGTACGGCTCGGTGTCGATCACCGTGCCGTCCATGTCCCACAGCACCGCCTGGATGCGGTGGTCGGGGCGCGGGAGCGGGGCGTGCTCGTTGTGGCTAGGCATGTCTTGATTCTACGTGAACCGGGCCGGATCCCGGCCCGCCCCGACCGGCGAACGCCCAGGTGCGCGGCGTGACGGGCGAGCAAGATCACCCGGTCCGGCGGCTTCGGCCGCCGCGCGCCGATCCGGCGTTGCAGCGTTGCCCTGCACGGGGCTGGGGTGAAAGACTCGGCAGTACCCGCTGCGGGCAACGGCAGGCGGGTGGCGAAGGACGCCGACCGGCCGGCAAAGCGGGCCGGAGCACAGGCAGGGAGCGCAGATGAGCACGCAGAATCCACGTCCAACGTTGACCGGCTTCGCCGCGCGCGGCGGCCAACAGGGCCGCAACAGCGTGCTGGTGTGCGCGTTCGAGGGCTGGAACGACGCCGGAAGCGCCGCCAGCGACGCGGTGCGCCTGATCCTGAACACGGCCGAACCCGAATACCTGGGCACCGTGGGCGAGGACGAGTACTACGACTACCAGTTCACCCGCCCGCAGGTCAGCCGGGAGGACGGGGTGCGCAGCATCCAGTGGCCGCAAACCGATGTGTACCGCGTCGAACTGCCCCAGGCCCCGGCGGACCTGCTGGTGGCGCTCGGGGTGGAACCGACCTACCGCTGGCAGGCGTTCTGCCGGGAACTGCATCAGCTCACCTCCCCGCACCGGGTGGCCGCCTGCCTGAGCGTCGGCTCGCTGCTGGCCGATGTGCCGCACACCCGCCCGGTGCCGGTGCTGGTGAACTCCGATGACCCGCTGCTGCAGGAGCACCTGTCGATCGGGGCGTCGAAGTATGAGGGGCCCACCGGCATCCCGGCGGTGCTGGGAATGATCTTTGAACGGCTGGGCACCCCGAGCCTGTCGGTGTGGGCGCAGCAGCCGCACTACGTGGCCCAGGCCCCCAGCCCGAAGGTGCAGCTGGCCCTGGTGGAGGTGCTCGAGGAGCTGCTGGCCACCCACTTCCCCGCCGACCAACTGCGCGATGACGCACTGGCCTGGCAGCGTGGGGTCGATGAGCTGGCCTCCGCGGATCCGGAGGTCGCCACCTATGTGCAGCAACTGGAACGGGCGACCGACGCCAGCGAGCTTCCGGAAGCCAGCGGGGAATCGATCGCCCGTGAGTTTGAGCGCTACCTCAAGCGACGGGACCGCGGCTACGGCGGCAGCGGCCCCGACTTTGAGATCTAGCGGCAGCCCAAGGACTCGGCCCTAGAGCTTGAGCCCCAAAAGGGCATCCAGTCCGCGGCGGATCACTTCCGAGCCCTCCCCGGAGCCCTCGGCGCCGGCCTCAGCCCACTGGTCGATGGCCTGCAGTGCGGCCGGCGAGTTCAGGTCATCGGCCATCCGGGAGCGGATCCGGGTCATCAGCGCGGTCGCCTCGGCCAGCCCGGCCCCTTCGATCCGGGAGCGCCAACGCTGCACCCGGGCCTGGGCCTGCTGGAGCAGTTCGTCGGTCCAGAACCAGTCGGTGCGGTAGTGCTGGCCCAGCAGCACCGTGCGGATCGCCACCGGTTCCACCCCGGACTCACGCAGCTTGGAGACCAGCACCAGGTTGCCCAGGGACTTGCTCATCTTCTGACCGTCCAGGCCCACCATGCCGGTGTGCACGTACAGTTCGGCCAGCGGCTTGCCGTCGGCGGCCGAGGCGTGGGCGGCGGAGAATTCGTGATGCGGGAAGATCAGGTCGCTGCCCCCGCCCTGCACGGTGAACGGGGCCGGCAGGGTGGAGCGGGCAATGATCGAACACTCAATGTGCCAGCCCGGGCGGCCGGCGCCCAGGGTGCCCCCATCCCAGGAGGGCTCCCCCTCACGGGCGGCACGCCACAGCAGCGGGTCCAGCGGATCGCGCTTGCCCTCACGCTGCGGATCCCCGCCGCGTTCGGCCGAGAGCTGCTCCATCAGTTCGCGCCCGTAGCCGCTGACGGTGCCCAGCTGCCAGGCCCCGTTCTGGGCGGCGAGGGTGTCAAAGTAGACATCCCCCTCCACCCCGTCCGCCCCGGCCGGAACCCGGTAGGCCAGGCCCTTGTCCAGGAAGTCCTCGATGTACGGGATCAGCAGGTCGATGGTTTCCACCGCGCCCAGGTAGTGATCCGGCGCGATCACGTTCAGCGCCTCCATGTCGGCGCGGAACAGGTCGGTCTGCTCCTGCGCCAGCTGGCGCCAGTCCAGCCCGCGCTGGGCGGCGCGCTCGAGCAGCGGGTCATCCACGTCGGTGACGTTCTGCGTGTAGGTGACCTTGCGCCCGTTATCCAGCCAGGTGCGGTGCAGCAGATCGAAGGTCACGTAGGTGGCGGCGTGCCCCATGTGGGTGGCGTCATAGGGGGTGATCCCGCAGACGTACATGCTGGCCGGGGCGTTGGCCTTCTCGGCCGGGGCGGTGGGACGCTGTTTGCCGGTGGCGGTGTCGAAGAGCTCCAGGATCGGGGCGCTGCCCACCAGGTGCGGTACTTCCGGGCTGGTCCAAGCGTGCACGCAGGGGTGTCCTTTCAAACGGCGCAAAAGTGCGCGATCAACGGTGATGCCCCTGCCCCGCGCCAACTGCCGGGCCGGGCATCACCAAAGTTTCTCTATAAGTGCCAAGTCACCATGTGGTTCAGATATTCCCGGCCCCGGCCAAATAAATGACCGGGGCCGGGAAGAGGGCACAAGCGGGCTCCGGCTAGGCGCTGATCAGGCCCATGCCCAGCAGGATGAACAGGGCCAGGCCCAGGGCGATGCGGTACCAGACGAAGACCATGTAGGAGTGGGTGGAGACGAACTTCAGGAACCAGCCCACGATGACGAAGCCGACCACGAACGCGATCAGGGTCGCCAGCCCGGTCTCGGCCATGGAGTAGACCATCGGCTCGGAGAAGGACTTGAACAGCTTGTACAGCCCGGAGAGGTAGACGGCCGGGATGGCCAGCAGGAAGGAGTAGCGGGCGGCGGCCTCGCGGGTGTAGCCCATCAGCAGGCCGGCGGTGATGGTGCCGCCGGAGCGCGAGACGCCCGGGATCAGGGCCATCGCCTGGGCGAACCCGTAGAGGATGCCGTGCTTGAAGGTCAGCTGCTCCAGCGGGCGGACCTGCTTGCTGTAGTGGTCGGCGGCGGCCAGGAACAGGCCAAAGACCACCAGCATGGTGGCCACGATCCACAGCGAACGGAAGTTCGTGTCAATGTAGTCTTCCAGCAGCAGACCCAGCACGCCGATCGGGATCGAGCCGAGGATGATCAGCCAGCCCATCTTCGCGTCGGGGTCCGAATGCGGGATCTTGCCAACCAGCGCCTTGCACCAGGCGCCGATGATGCGCACGATGTCACGCCAGAAGAACACGATGACCGCGGTCTCGGTGCCCAGCTGGGTGATGGCGGTAAACGCCGCCCCCGGGTCCTGCGCGTTGGGCAGGAATTCTCCCACGATGCGCAGGTGGGCCGATGAGGAGATGGGCAGGAACTCGGTAAGTCCCTGGATCAGACCCAGGAACGCTGCTTCAAACCAATTCACCCCTCGACACTACTTCAAGTCCCAGGCCAAACCCCTGCCGAAAACACCGGGGTCCCCAAAAATCCGCCCGTGGTCGTAGTCACGACTCGTCATTGGGTATCGTAAACGGCAACAACTCGCCATACTTGTCGTACAAAGCATCGTCGTACGCCTCGAAGGCATCGGCCAGCGCACCGAAGGCGGCGTCCACCGTCGCGTCGGTGGCGCCGCGGCTGGTGGAGATGACCTCCAGGTGGTTTTCCAGGCGGGCGATGAAGACCTGCAAGGCATAGTTGGGATCGACGCTCATGGCACACACGCTACAGCCGAATAGACCGGCACGGTAGGGGGTTTGATGATTCAGGAACGGATCAAGGCACCATTGCACCAGCCCGCGGATGACCGCTTCGAGTACCTGGTGATCACTTCGTTCCCCGGGGAGCCCAAGCATTTGGCCCGCGCGGCCCTGAAGGAGCACGCCGAGAACGGCAAGTGGGAGCTGGTGCGCACCTGCCGCTACGAGGGCGGGGCCTTCAAATACTGGCTGCGCCGGCGGGTGATGCGGGTGAGCGGCACCCTGGAGGGCTCAGTCTTCCAGCGGTCCCACTAGCCAGCTGGCCACGGTGTTCGCCGCCGAGGCCGCATTGGACGGGTGGTACCAGCTGGCCTGCACGTCCCGGTAGAGCCGCTCGAACTCGCTGCCCCGGAAGTAGCCGCCCCCGCCGATCAGCTGGCCGGCGTCTTGGACGTTCTCCCGCGCCCAGTCCCCCGCCCTGGTGCGCAGGGTGACCAGCTTCGGGAACCACTGCGGCCCGTGGTCCACCAGTGCGTCCAGGTCCCCGGCGACCTGGCGCTGCAGCGCATCCAGGGTGAGCATGCGCATTCCGGCCTCGGCCAGGATCGAGCGGGCGCGCACATCCTGGGTGTAGGCCTGCCCGTCCTGGTGCACCCGGCGCTGGAGGGCCGCGGTGCCCAGCTGCAGCCCACGCTCGGCCAGGCCCACGTAGACGCTGGCGGTCAGGGTCAGGAACGAGGCGAAGATCCCGAACACCAGGGCGTCCGGGTTGGGGCCCGCGGCCAGGCGGGTGTGCACCCACTGTGCCGGGGCGATGGCCCCGGACAGCTTGGTGGTGTGCGACTGGCTGGCGCGCATGCCCAGGGTGTTCCAGTCATTCAGCGACTCGACGCCCTCGCCGCGGGCCACGAACCCGTGCACCAGCTGCCCTTCGGCGTTCTTGCCGAACACGCCCAGCCGGGTGAAGGCCGGGGCCAGGGAGGTGAAGATCTTCGTGCCGGTGAACGCCACCGAGCCGTCCCCGCGCTCCTCGGCGGTGGTCTTTGAATCGAAGAGCACCGCGTCATTGCCCGGCTCGCTGATCCCGAAGGCCATCACCTCACCCTCGGCGATCCAGTCCTGCACCATCGCCAGGCGCTGGTGCCCGCGCGCGGCCAGCAGCTGGGCGACCCCGGCCCACACGTGGTGCATGTTCACCGCCAGCGCCGTGGCCGGGGCGGCGGTGGCCAGCCGGCGCTGGGCCAGGGCCAGCTCGCTCAGCCCCCAGCCGTAGCCGCCGCGCTCCACCGGCAGCAGCGCCTTCAGGTACCCGCGGTCGCGCAGTTGCGCAAAGTCCTCGGTGCAGAACGTGTTGCGCTCATCGTAGCCGGCGGCGCGGGCGCGGAAGCGCTCGAGCAGTTCCTCGGGCAGTGCCTCGGTGATCTCCACTGGTGTGTCCTTTCGTGGGTGGGCGTGCTCTAGTAGGTGCTCAGCAGTCGGGCGAGCACCCGGGAGCCGAAGTGCAGGGCGGTGACCGGCACGCGTTCATCCACGCCGTGGAACATGCCGGTGAAGTCCAGTTCGGGCGGCAGCTGCAGCGGCGCAAACCCGTAGCCGGTGATGCCCAGGGTGGCCAGCCACTTGTTGTCGGTGCCGCCCGAGAGCATGTAGGGCAGCACCACCGCGTCCGGGTCCTCGGCCAGCAGGGCGGTGCCCATTGAATCCACCAGTTCCCCGGAGAAGGGCACCTCCAGGGAGGATTGTTCGTGGTCGACGTGCAGCTGGACGTTCTGCCCGGCCAGTTCGCGCAGCGTGGCCAGGGTCTGTTCGTGTTGCCCGGGCAGGGTGCGGGCGTCGATCAGTGCCTCGGCCTGTCCGGGGATGACGTTGTGCTTGTACCCGGCGGACAGTGCGGTCGGGTTCGCGGTGTTTTGCAAGGTGGCCCCGACAAAGCGGGAAACGTTGCCCATGGCCCGCAGCAGCGGGGCCGGGTCGGCTTCATCGAAGCCCAGGCCGCTTAGTTCCCCGATCCGCTGCAGCAGCGCCCGGGTGGTGGGCGTGTAGGACAGCGGCCACCGGTGGGATCCGATCCGGGCCACGGCGGCGGCCAGTTCGGTGACCGCGTTCTGCGGGTTCAGCTGGGAGCCGTGTCCGGCGGTGCCGTGGGCGGTGAGCCTGGACCAGGCGATGCCCTTTTCCGCGGTCTGCAGCATGTAGGCCCGCTGGCCGTTGATGTCCACCGAGAACCCGCCGACCTCGCTGATCGCCTCGGTGGCCCCGGCAAACAGTTCGGGATGGTGCGTGACCATCCACCCGGCCCCGTAGTCACCGCCGGCCTCCTCGTCGGCGAAGAACGCGATGACCAGGTCGCGGCGCGGGGTGATCCGCTCGCGCACCATGTGGCGGATCACCGCGATGATCATGGCGTCCATGTTCTTCATGTCCACCGCCCCGCGGCCCCAGATCATCCCGTCGATCAGCTCGGCGGCAAAGGGGTCCACGCTCCAGTCCTCGGCGATGGCCGGCACCACGTCCAGGTGCCCGTGCACCACCAGCGCCGGCAGGTCCGGGTCGCTGCCGGCCAGCCGCGCCACGACGTTGGCCCGGCCGGGAGCCGATTCGTAGATCTTGGCGTCCAGGCCCACCTCGCGCAGCAGTTCGGCCACGTACTGGGCGGCCTGCAGCTCCCCCTGGCCTTTGTTGCCGCCGTAGTTGGTGGTGTCGATGCGGATCAGTTCACGGCAGAACTCAACGGTTTCGGCTTCGAGCCGTTCCAGGGCCGGTTCCTTGGGCATGGCCAATCCCCCTTGTGATGCTGGGTTTTGCGCTGCGGTGCGCTGACTTGTTCCCAGCCTAATCCGAAAGCGCGGCTTTCGCCCGCGCATACTGACTCTCCAGAATTGTTCTCGACCCGCGCTCCCCCTCTGAAAAGGATCAAGCAAAGTGTTTCTAACGGGCTACTCGGTTATCCGAATGGCCCTCGATTGTTAGTGTGCAACGGGCAAGGTGGCGATAATGGATAGATGTCAATCGAGCCCTGGATTTCTATAGTTTCTGCTTTGTCTGGTTTGGGCGGTGCAATTATCGGAGGAGCCATAGCTCTACATACAAATCGGCAAAACCATATACGGGAGCAAAATGTTTGGCTGCGCCAAGAAAAGATTGTGATCTACACCGACCTTCTAAATTTTTACCGTGTGCGTGAGCCGCAGCAATATCTCACGCCGGAGGAACAATCTGCTATAGCTTTCGATCTCAACGTCCACCTAACTCGCGTCAAGATCTTATGCCCACCTGAAATCGTCCGACTCGCAGAAGAGACCTTGCACAGTTTTACCGATTACGTCAGCTCATTTACGCATGATCTCCTTCCCGTGCAGGGCGCAAGAGCCGACTTTTCCAGAGCGTTCCAGAGACTCGAATCAGCAATCCTGAATGACCTGCAGCCAGCTATACGCCACAGTTAGGCCATTAATTGCCGTCGGCGCGGCGGGGCACCACAAATGGTGACCCGCCGCGCCGAGGATTCATCCGGGGACCGTGCGGCGAAGCCGACGGCCCGGGAGGGGCAAGGTGCTGTTACCAGCCCCAGTCCTCGTCTTCGGTGGCTTCGGCCTTGCCGATGACGTAGGAGGAGCCCGACCCGGAGAAGAAGTCGTGGTTCTCATCCGAGCCCGGGTTGAGCGAGGCCAGGATCGCCGGGGAGACGTTGGTCAGCTCGGCCGGGAACATGGCCTCGTAGCCCAGGTTCATCAGCGCCTTGTTGCCGTTGTAGTGCAGGAACTTGATGACGTCCTCGCTCCAGCCGATGTCGTCGTACAGGTCGTGGGTGTACTTGACCTCGTTTTCGTACAGCTCGTGCAGCAGTTCGAAGGTGAAGTTCTTCAGCTCATCGCGTTCGGCCTGCGGCAGCTGGTTCTGGTCCATGGCGCGCTGGTTTTTCAGCCCAATGTAGTAGCCGTGGATGGCCTCGTCGCGGATGATCAGGCGGATCAGGTCGGCACTGTTGGTCAGCTTGGACATGGTGGCCCAGCGCAGCGGGGTGTAGAACCCGGAGTAGAACAAGAAGGACTCCAGCATGGTGGAGGCGATCTTCTTCTTGTACGGGTTGGTGCCGTCGTAGTACGAGCGGACGATGTTGCCCTTGTTCTGCAGCTCGTGGTTTTCCTCCGACCAGCGGAAGGCCTCATCGATCTCGCGCGAGGAGCACAGGGTGGAGAAGATCGAGGAGTAGCTCTTGGCGTGCACGGACTCCATGAACGCGAAGTTCGTGTAAACCGCTTCCTCGTGCGGGGTCAGCGCATCCGGGATCAGCGAGACGGCGCCGATGGTGCCCTGCAGCGTGTCCAGGTAGGTCAGCCCGGTGAGCACGCGCATGGTCATCTGCTTCTCCCCGTCGCTCAGGGTCGCCCAGGACTGGATGTCATTGGACAGCGGCACCTTCTCGGGAAGCCAGAAGTTGGCGGTGACGCGGTTCCAGATTTCCACGTCCTTCTCATCCTCGATGCGGTTCCAGTTGATCGCCTTGATCGGGGTGGTGGCAACGCTCACTTGGCTCTCTCCCTGTGTCACGGTGTGGGTTGCATGCCTTCGGGCATGCCTTGGTCTTCGGTCCAGGCGCAACGCCTGGGGGCAGCCGTGCCCGGCGCGCCGGGCTGCTGCGGTGGTTGCGGGCGCGTCGCATTGACGGTCGCCAGACTTTGAAGCTTGGGGTGGTCCACCTGCTGTTGCGCTCCGTCGTGGTTCGTTCGGGCGCCCGGTGTTCCTGTCCCCCACCTTACCCAATCGGCCGCCAAACAAAATGCCCGCCCGTGCCCCGCGCGGTCGCTGCGCGAAACCCCTGACCCGTCCCGACGCGGCCTCCGCGGGAACCGGTGTCCGGATACCCGGAACCGATGCCGCAAGGATCACATTTTGCCTTCGACATGCTTCCGGCACGAGGGCGGGACGGCACGCCGGGATTCGGAGTCACGAATACTGGTTGTGCGGTGTCTCACACACTAGATTTGAACCATCGGCTGACCTGCTCCCCTGGCCTGCTCCGCAGGTGTCGGGGCGCCAGCCGGAGCTGACGATGTTCACGACGACTAAGGATTGATGACGTCATGTCCGAAGAGAATCAACCGGCGATCCCCGAGCGGGACCGGGAGACCGGGCTGGACTCCGGTGCGCCCCCGAAATGGAAGATCGTTGGCCCCGGCCTGGTGGTGGCCGCCACCGGTGTGGGCGCCGCGGACATGGTCGCTACCCTCGTGGCCGGCAGCCGCTACGGCTATGCACTGCTGTGGGCGGTGGTGCTCGGTGTGATCCTGAAGATCATCCTGGTCGAGGGTGCCGGACGGTTCACCCTGGCCACCGGCAAGACCATCTTCGAGGGCTGGCGCTCCCTGGGCAAGTGGACCACCTGGTACTTCGGGCCCTACATCGTGATCTGGGGTTTTGTGTACGGGGCGACTGCCATGAGCTCCGCGGCGATGCCGTTGGCGGCGCTGTTCCCGGCCGTGGACCTGAAAATCTGGGCGATCTTCATGGGACTGGCCGGCTTTGCCATGGTGTGGTTCGGACATTACGCGTTCTTTGAGAAGGTCACCGCCGTGCTGGTGGGCCTGATGTTCATCACCGTGGTGGGTCTGGCGATCATTGCGGTGCCGAACGTTCCGCAGATGTTCGTCGGGCTGATCCCGATGATCCCCGAGGGCGGCGTGGTCTACACCCTGGCCCTGGCCGGCGGCGTGGGCGGCACCATCACCCTGGCCGCCTACGGCTACTGGCTGCGCGAAAAGGGCTGGTACACCCCGAAGTGGATGCGCGTGATGCGGATCGACAACTCGATGGCGTACGTGATCACCGGCATCTTCGTGATCGCCATGCTGGTGGTCGGCGCCGAGGTGGTGCGTTCGGCCGGGGTGGCGCTCTCCGCCGGTGATGCCGGGCTGCTGGACCTGACCGACGTGCTGCAGGAACGCTACGGCGACGTGGTGGGCCTCGGATTCCTGGTCGGCTTCTGGGCCGCGTCCTTCTCCTCGATCATCGGCGTGTGGAACGGCGTTTCGCTGATGTTCGCCGACTTCTGGGGCAACATCCGCGGCAAGGGATCGGGACACGAGGACACCCGCGTGGGCGGCAAGTACTTCAGGTTCTACGTGCTGTGGCTGACCTTCCCGCCGATGCTGCTGTTCCTGTTGGACCGCCCGATCGCGCTGATCCTGGCCTACGGTGTACTCGGTTCGCTGTTCATGCCGTTCCTGGCCTTGACCCTGCTGGGTCTGCTCAACGGCAAACGCACCCCGAAGCAGTGGCGCAACAAGTGGCACACGAACATTGCGCTGGGCATCACCGCTGCCCTGTTCCTGGCCTTGGGCGTCAACGAACTGGTCAAGGCCCTGGCGCCGGTCTTTGGCGGCTAGCGCTTCCGGGGCGATGACCACCGATTCCACACTGCCCCGCACCGCTGCCGGTGCGGGGCAGTGTGCTTCACTCACATCGGCCCGCTACGGTCCGATGGGCACGAGCGCCCGCATGTGTGATGGGATGCTGGAGGACAGGAACTATCCATCCGCCGCGAAGGAGGCCTGATGAGCGAGAAGCCCACGGGGGAATCAGGAGCGCCCAGCACACGCATCGGCGTGCTGGGTGCCGGAAGGGCCGGGACCTCCCTGGCCAGGGCGGCCGCCTCGGCCGGCATCGGCGTGAACATCGCCGCTTCCCGGCCACCACACATGCTGAAGTACCACCTGGCGCAATACGCCCCGCAGGCCACGGCCGTGCCGGCCGAACAGATTGCCGACGCGGTGGATCTGGTGGTGCTCATGGTGCCGCAGGAGGAACTGGACGAGGTGGACCCGGATACCCTGGCCGGGACCATCCTGGTGGACGCCACCAACCGCTGGGAAGACGAGCCGCTGCCGGACTGGTTCCAGCGGGCACTGGAGGCCGGGCTCTCCAGTTCCGAGGCGATTGCCGAACACTTCGCCGGCACCCGGGTGGTGAAGGCGTTGAACCACATCAGCCACTGGGACCTGGACACCAGCGGGCGGCGCAAGCAGAGCCAGCGCCGGGGTCTGGCGGTGGCCTCGGACCACCGCCGGGAGGCGGCCGTGGTCGCCAGGCTCATCGACGCCCTGGGATTTGAGCCGGTGATCCTGGCCAGCCTCGCCCAGGGGCGCGGCATGGAGCCGGACGGTCCAATCTTCAACGAAGTGCTCGGCGCCCAAGAGCTGTCCCGGCTGCTGCCGCACGACTGAGAAGCGCGAATCGTCACCTGAGCCGGACACCCCGCAGAGCCTAGAGTGTGATCCTTGGCACCCCGAGTGGGACATTGACATGATTTGCCGTGATCAGTCCGCCTTTTGGCGCGGAATGGCGCAGGTTTCGCCGGCACTTGGGCCGAATTGGAAATCGGCTTAAACTGGTGCTAAAGTTTTACTTCGTTGCTTGCGATAACAACGCAGACAACGAGTACCTGCGCGGGTGGCGGAATAGGTAGACGCGCTAGCTTGAGGTGCTAGTCCTCGTTTAGAGGGTGGGGGTTCAAGTCCCCCTTCGCGCACGCAGGAGATCCCCGGTTGGCTTCGGCCAGCCGGGGATTTTGCATCCCAAGGGCGTGGCGCGGCCTGATTGATAGCATCAAGTGGCCCCCTGCCGCCGACCTCTTCCAGGAACTTTCCCATGCGCATCGCCATGCTTTCCCTGCACACCTCCCCGATGGAGCAGCCCGGCGCCGGGGACGCGGGAGGCATGAACGTCTACATCCGCAACCTGGCCTACGCGCTGTCCGAGCTGGGTCATGAGGTCCATCTGGTGACCCGCAGCGCTGATCCAACGCGCACCGAGCAGGTCAAGGATCGGGTGTGGATGCACGAACTGCAGGTGGCTCCAGGCCGGCGGGTTTCCAAGGACGGGCTGTATGGCCTGATCGATGAGGCCGCCGGGGCCCTGCGGGAGCATTTTCGCGACCTGCCGGTGGACGTGATCCACGCCCACTACTGGCTCTCCGGGATGCTGGGGCTGGAACTGGCCACCGCCTGGCACATCCCGCTGGTGGTCAGTCTGCACACCTCGGCGGCGGCGAAGGAAGCCGAATCCGGGATCGCCGAACCGGCCACACGCAAGGAAGGTGAACGGCACCTGCTGGCCGCCGCCCAGCGCGTCATCGCCAACACGCCGGTGGAGGCGGAACAGCTGCGCCGGCACTACCGGGTGCCGCAGGACAAGCTGGACGTGGTGCTGCCCGGGGTGGAGCACGAGGTCTTCCACCCGCCGCAGCTCGGGGCCGGCGCCGGCCGCGCGCGGAGCAATCCCACCGGGGGCAGTGACCTGCACGTGGTCTACGCCGGCAGGATGCAGCGGCTGAAGGGCGCCCACCTGCTGCTGCAGGCCATCGCCAGGGCCCGGCAGCTGGACCCGGGCGTGCGGATCACCGCCGAGCTGTACGGGGCACGCTCCGGTGCGGACGACTATGATCCGCGGGCCATCGCGACCCGGCTTGAGCTGGATGAGGTGGTGCACCTGGCCGGTCCGCTGCCGCCGCGCGAACTGGCCGCGGCGTTCGCCGCCGCGGACCTGGTGGCCGTGCCCTCACTGTCCGAGACGTTCGGGCTGGTGGCCGCCGAGGCCCAGGCCTGCGGCACGCCGGTGATCGCCAACCGGGTCGGGGGCCTGAACTATTCGGTGGCCGACGGCGTCTCGGGCTGGCTCATCCCCGAACCGGAGCCCGAGGCGTGGGCGCGGCAACTGCTCACCCTGGCCCGGGATCCGCAGCTGCTGGCCTCCGCCCGCACCGCGGCGCTGGCGCACAGTGCCCGGTTCACCTGGCGGCATGCCGCGCAGCAGTCGCTACAGGCCTACCGCCGGGCCGGGCAGGCGGCCACGGCCTAGCGGCGGGAGCAACAGGGCGAACCAACACGAACGGCGGCCGGAACACCAAAGCGTGTTCCGGCCGCCGTCGACGTTCCCGCGGGGTAAGGCTAATCCAGCAGTTCCAGCTCCAGCTCGAAGTGGGGCTTGAGCTTGCGCGGGTTCCAGGCGGTCACCTCGTAGTCCCGGCCCTCCTGCTCATAGGCCAGGTGCACGGTGCCCGGCAGCAGCACCGGGGTCTTGAACTCGATCTCCCATTCGTAGCCCACGCCCACCGGTTCAATCTCCGCCAGCGCGCGCGCCGCCAGGTAGATGCCGTGGGCGATGGCCCGGGGCATGCCCAGCACCTTGGCCGACACCTTGGACAGGTGGATCGGGTTGTAGTCCCCGGCCACCGCAGCCCAGGCCCGGCCGGTGTCCGCCCCCAGCTTCCACACGGCGGTGGCCTGCGGCGGGTGGAAGTCCGAGCGCGCGTCCTTCTCCGGCTTCGGACCATCGAGCTTCACCCCCTTGGACAGGAAGGTGCTGCGCAGCACCATCCGCTCCTCGCCCTCGGTGGAGATGCGCACCACCAGGTCGCAGGTCGCGCCCTTGGCGTGCTTGGCCAGCTGCTCGGCGTTGACCGCCACGTCGAACGCCTCCGCGTCGGCCAGCGGGCGGCGCACGGTGACCTCGTTGGTCAGGTGGATCATCCCCAGCAGCGGCAGCGGGAAGTCGTCGCGCACCATCAGGGACATCGCCAGCGGGAAGGCCAGCGAATGCACGTAGAGGCTGGGCAGCTGGCCGTTCATGCGCGCGCCCACGGCGCGGCGGAATTCGGCCAGCTTCTGCGCATCGGCCTGCGCCCCGTGCTTGACCAGGGTCAGCTCGGGCAGCACCGGGTTCTTGGCCTTGCGCCCTAGGGTCTTGACCGTCCGGGCGTAGACCTGGCCCATGGTGGGCAGCTGGTCAACGATTTCGATACCCATTTCAGGCCCCCACCAGCGACTGGCCGCACACGCGCAGGGTCTGCCCGTTGATCGCGGCGCACGCGTCCCAGGAGAGGAAGCCGATGGTCTCGGCCACGTCCAGGGGCAGCCCGCCCTGCATCAGCGAGGGCATCACCATGCGGGCCACGGTGCGGGTGCCCAGCGGGATCTTGGCGGTCATGTCGGTTTCAATGAAGCCGGGGGCGACCGCGTTGATGGTCCCGCCGTGGGCGGCGAAGTCCGCGGCGCTGGCGCGCACCATGCCGATCACCCCGCCCTTGGAGGCGGCGTAGTTCGTCTGCCCGCGGTTGCCGGCGATCCCGGAGGTGGAGGCCAGGGACACCACGCGCAGCCCGGGCAGGTCCGCGGCCAGCAGCTGCTCGTTCATGCGCAGCTGGGAGGCGATGTTCACCGCGATGACCGAATCCCAGCGGGAGGCGTCCATGTTGGCCAGCAGCTTGTCCCGGGTGATCCCGGCGTTGTGCACCACCAGGTCCAGCCGGCCGTGGCGCTGGCGGGCGTGTTCGATGATCCGCTGCCCGGCGTCCTGGGCGGTGACATCCAGCTGCAGGGCGGTGCCGCCGACCTCGTTGGCGACCTTGCTCAGCGCATCCCCGGCCCCGGGCATGTCAACCACCACGACCGCGGCCCCGTCCCGGGCCAGGGTGCGGGCGATCGCCGCGCCGATGCCGCGGGCCGCGCCGGTGACCACCGCAACCTTTCCGGCCAGCGGCGCTTCGAAGCTTTCGGGCAGTTCGCCTTCGTTGCCGGTGACCTCCAGGAACTGGCCGTCCACGTAGGCGCTGCGCCCGGAGAGGAAGAAGTGCAGGGCCGCCAGCGAGCTGGGGCTTGCCAGGGTCGCGTCCCCGGCCAGCAGGATGCCGTTGGCGGTAGCGCCATTGCGCAGTTCGCGGCCCAGCGAGCGGATGGTGCCGTCAATGCCCTGGCGCACGGCGGCCACGGCCGGCTCATCCTCGGCCAGGGCGCGGCGGGAGAAGGAGACCACCCGGGCGCCGGGCACCAGCTGGCGCACCTCGGCGCCGGCCTTGAGCATCAGCGGGGAGAGCTGATCGGGGTGGGTGAGCTCATCGAGCAGCAGGATCAGCCCGCCCAGCTTCGCTCCCCCGGCATCGTGGCGGCGCACATCCAGTCCCCACTGCACCAGGGTGTCGGCCAGCTGCTGGGCGGTGGGCGAATCGCCCAGGATCAGCAGCGGGCCGGGCAGCAGCGGGGTCTGGGTGGACCAGCGGCGCAGCCGGGCCGGTTGCGGTAGGCCCAGCTTTTTGGCCAGGGTGCGGGTAAAACCGGTGTTGACCAGTTCCAGGTACTTGTCTGCCATTAGTTGCGTGCCTCCAAAATCGCTACGACTCCCTGCCCGCCGGCGGCGCACACGGAGATCAGTCCACGTCCCGAGCCCTTCTCATGCAGCATCTTGGCCAGCGTCGCCACGATTCGTCCGCCGGTGGCGGCGAACGGGTGGCCGGCGGCCAGCGAGGACCCGTTGACGTTCAGCTTACTGCGGTCGATGGCGCCCAGCGGGGCATCCAGGCCGAGCTTTTCGCGGCAGAATTCCTCGTCCTCCCACGCCGCCAGCGTGGAGAGCACGGTGCCGGCGAACGCCTCATGGATTTCGTAGAAGTCAAAGTCCTGCAGGGTCAGGTTGTTGCGCTTCAGGATCCGGGCGACCGCGTAGGCCGGGGCCATCAGCAGGCCCTCCGCGCCGTGCACGAAGTCCACCGCGCCGGCCTCGAAGTCCACGAAGTTCGCCAGCATCGGCAGGTTGTTGGCCTTGGCGTATTCCTCGCTGCCCAACAGCACCGTGGAGGCCCCGTCGGTCAGCGGGGTGGAGTTGCCCGCGGTCATGGTCGCCTCATCGCCCAGCGACTTGCCGAAGGCCGGCTTCAGGCTGCCCAGCTTTTCCAGGCTGGAGTCCGGGCGCAGGTTGTTGTCCCGGCTAAGGCCGTTGAAGCTGGTCATCAGGTCATCGAAGAACCCGCGTTCGTAGGCGGCGGCCAGGTTCTGGTGGCTGGCCAGGGCCAGCTCATCCTGCGCCTGGCGGGTGATGCCCCAGGCGTGGGTGGTCTTGGCCTGGTGCTCGCCCATCGACAGCCCGGTGCGCGGCTCCCCGGTGCCCGGGGCGTTCGGGGCCAGGTGGGCCGGGCGCAGCTTGGACAGCGCGGAGAGCTTGGCCTTGGTGGTGCGGGCGCGGGAGAGCTCCAGCAGCACCTGGCGCAGCCCCTCGGAGACCGCGATCGGCGCGTCGCTGGTGGTGTCCACGCCGCCGCCGATGGCCGAGTCGAGCTGGCCGAGCTTGATCTTGTTGGCCAGCGAGCCGATGGCCTCCATGCCGGTGGCGCAGGCCATCTGCACGTCGTAGGCCGGGGTGCTGGGATCCAGGGCGGAGCCCAGCACGCATTCGCGGATCAGGTTGAAGTCCTTGGAGTGCTTGAGCACCGCGCCGCCGGCGACCGAGCCGATCCGCTGGCCCTGCAGCCCGAAGCGGGCCACCAGCCCGTCAAGGGCGGCGGTGAACATGTCCTGGTTGGAGGCTTGCGCGTACTTGGTGTTCGAGCGGGCGAAGGGGATGCGGTTGCCGCCAATGATCACGGCCGGGCGGACGGATTCTGAAGCCATTGAGATTCTCCTGGAGATCTGACTGCTGTGACAGGTATTACTATAACCAAGAGTACATGATACTGTAAGTAACGTGAACAACATCTCAGGGAGCACCAGCACCACCCAGGACGGTCGCGCGGCGCGGTGGGAACGCCACCGCACCGAACGCCGCCTGGAACTGCTGGGCATGGCCCGCAAGGCGATCCACCACCTGGGCCCGCAGGCCTCGATGGATGACATCGCCGCGCACGGGAACACCAGCAAGCCGGTGTACTACCGCTACTTCGGTGACAAGGAGGGGCTGCGCCAGGCCTTGAGCGAAGTCATCATCGGCGACTTCCACGCCAAGGTGCTCGCCGCGGGATTGGCGCAGGAGGCCGAACTCGGTGCCCTGCACGCCATGGTCACCGCCTACCTGCAGCTGGCCGAATCCAGCCCGAACCTCTACTTCTTCGTCACCACCCAGTCCACCGACGTGCTCACCGCCCCGAACGAGCAGGCCCCCGGATCCACCGGGGTGCTCAACGCCTTCTTCGAGGAAATCACCCGGATCATGACCGAACGCGTGGCCGACTACTACGCCAAGCACTCCCCGGACCCCGGCCCGAGCGGCAGCCCCGTGGCACTGTGGCCACGCGCGGCGCTGGGCATGGTCCGCTCCGCCGGGGAACTGTGGCTGCGCCAGCCGCGCGACGAACACCGACCCACCCTGGAAGAACTTGCCGATGCCCTGTGCACCTGGCTCACCCATGGAATCGCATCACCCCACACCGGCGCCTAGGCTGCCAGAAAGGTACACCATGAACCCGAACCGCATTGATGTCACCGCCCTTTCCGAGCAGCTGCTGGGACCCTGGGCACAGGTCCGCAAGGACTCGCGGGCCCGCGCCGCACGCCCCGAGCTGCAGCGCGACCCCTCGCTGGGCATGGACGAGCACCGCGAACGCGTGCTCTCCCAGCTGCACGTGCTGACCAATGAACGCGCCGTGCAGCGCGCCTTCCCCGCCGAGTTCGGCGGCAACGACGACCACGGCGGCTCGCTGGCCGCCTTCGAGGAACTGGTCGCGGCCGACCCCTCGCTGCAGATCAAGGCCGGCGTGCAGTGGGGCCTGTTCGGCGGGGCGGTGCTGCACCTGGGCACCGAGGAGCACCACAAGAAGTGGCTGCCGGGCATCCTGGACTTCAGCGTCCCGGGCGCCTTCGCGATGACCGAGATCGGCCACGGATCGGATGTGGCCAACGTGGCCACCACCGCCACCTATGACCCGCAGACCGAGGAATTCGTCATCCACACCCCGTTCAAGGCCGCATGGAAGGAATTCCTGGGCAACGCCGCACTGCACGGCAAGGACGCCACCGTCTTCGCGCAGCTGATCACCAAGGGCGTGAACCACGGGGTGCACTGCTTCTACGTGCCGATCCGCGACGAGCAGGGCAACTTCCTGGAGGGCGTGGGCGGCGAGGACGACGGGTTGAAGGGCGGACTGAACGGCATCGACAACGGCCGCCTGCACTTCACCCACGTGCGCGTCCCGCGCACCAACCTGCTTAACCGCTACGGGGATGTGGCCGCCGACGGCACCTACAGCTCCCCGATCGCCTCCCCGGGCCGGCGCTTCTTCACCATGCTCGGCACCCTGGTCCAGGGCCGTGTCTCGCTGGACGGGGCCTCGACCAGCGCGGCGAAGATCGCCCTGCAGATCGCCATCACCTACGCAAACCAGCGCCGCCAGTTCACCAGCACCTCGGACACCGAGGAAACCACCATCCTGGACTACCAGCGCCACCAGCGCCGCCTGCTGCCGCGCCTGGCCCGCACCTACGCCGCATCCTTCGCGCACGATGAGCTGCTGACCAAGTTCGACGAGGTCTTCTCCGGGCGCGCGGACAGCGACGAGGACCGCCAGGACCTGGAAACCCTGGCCGCCGGGCTGAAGTCGCTGAGCACCTGGGATGCGCTGGACACCATCCAGGAGGCCCGCGAGGCCTGCGGCGGCTCGGGCTACATGGCCAAGAACCGCTTCAACCAGCTCTACAGCGACCTGGATGTCTACGTCACCTTCGAGGGCGACAACAACGTGCTGCTGCAGCTGGTGGGCAAGCGCCTGCTGACCGACTACGCCGCCGAGTTCCGCAAGCTGGACACCGGCGCGGTCGCCCGCTACGTCGCCAAGCAGGTCGGCTCCACCGCCTACCACCGCACCGGGCTGCGTTCGGTGGCCCAGGCCTTCGCCGACGTCAGCGATGAACGCAAGAGCGCGAACTTCTTCAAGGACCCGGCCAACCAGCGCGAGCTGCTGGCCGACCGGGTCAACGCCATGGTCGCCGAGGTGGCCGGGAACCTGCGCAGCGCCGGGAAGGACAAGGCGCGCACCGCGGCCAAGTTCAACGAGAACCAGGACCTGCTGATCCAGGCGGCCCGCGCCCACGCCGAGCTGCTGCGCTGGGAGGCCTTCACCCGGGCGCTGGAGCAGACCAAGGACGAGAACACCCGCGAGGTGCTCACCTGGTTGCGCGACGTGTTCGCCCTGACCGTCATCGAGGATGACCTGGGCTGGTACCTGGCCCACGGCCGCCTTTCGATGCAGCGCGCCCGCACCCTGCCGGAGTACATCAACCGCCTGCTGGCCCGCCTGCGCCCGCACGCCCAGGACCTGGTCGACGCGTTTGGCTACACCCAGGAGCACCTGCGCGCGGAGATCGCCTCCGGCGTGGAGGCCGAACGCCAGGACGAGGCCCGCGACTACTTCCGCAAGCTGCGCGCCAGCAATGACGCGCCGGTCAGTGAGAAGTCGCTGAAGAAGGTCAAGGCCTAACTCGACGGGGCGCACCCGTTCCGCCCCCACACGCCCAGCCCCGGGCCCCGGCAACTGCTTGAATGCTGGCGGCCCGGGGCTGGGCTGTACCCCAAAGCCTGTCCTGTCCGGCTGCCGCAGGGGTGTCGTTCAGTCCAGGCGCTGGGCCAGGGCGACGATGATGCCTTCCGGGCCGCGCACGTAGGCCATGCGCCACACCCCCTCGTATTCGCCGATCCCGCCGACCAGGCCGTAGCCCGCGGAGCGCAGCTGGTCGACCAGGGCCGGCAGGTCATCGACCACGAACGCCAGGCTGCGCAGCCCGACTTCGGTGGCCATCGCCTCCGGCTGCCCGGGTCCGTGGCCGGGGCGGATGAAGCTGGAGAGCTCGATCTGCTGCTCCGTGCCGGGCACGTTCAGCATCACGATGCGGGTGCGGGCATTGTGCAGTCCGCACACCGTATCCAGGAATTCTCCCTCCAGCCCGTCATGGCGTCCGGCCACTTCCAGGCCGAGTCCGAGGAAGAAATCGGTGGCCGTCTCCAGGTCGGCGACGGTGATTCCCACATGGTCGAGCTTGAGAATGCGTGGCATGGCTGGGCTCCTGACTGTCGGTGGTGCAGGCCCATGCTACGCAGGTTCCCGTGCCTTTGCACTGGCTTCACGGCCACCCGATCCGCCGCCGCGGAAAACGGCGGACATTATCCGGGCCCGCACATTATCAAGGAAACGTTTCACAGCTAAGCTGGGATGGTGGACACTCTTGAACGCTATGCACCGAATGAAAACCTGACCCGGGACGAAGCCGCCTGGCGGGCCCAGAACATCATCTGGCACTCCGCCGACGTCGAACTGGATGTCAGCAACGCCACCGATCCCAACCAGGGCAGCTACCGGTCGGTGACCACGCTGCGCTTCACCTCCAAGCACCCGCAGACCTTCATCGACTTCATCCACGACACGGTGGAGGAGATCAACGTCAACGGCACCATGATCGCCGTGGACGATGCCGTTCTGGACGCGCGGATCTACCTTCAGGACCTGGACATCCAGGCCGTGAACACCGTGGTAATCACCGGACGCGCGCTGTACTCGCGCTCCGGTGAGGGCATGCACCGCTTCGTGGATCCGCAGGACGGGCAGACCTACCTGTATACCCAGTTCGAGCCGGCCGACGCCCGCCGCGTCTTCGCCTGCTTTGAGCAGCCTGACTTGAAGACCTCCTACCGCTTCATCGTGCGCGGGCCGGAGGACTGGCACCTGGCCAGCAACCAGCCGGCCGAATCGCAGAACCTGCACGAGGACGGCACCAAGACCGTCACCTTCGCCCCCACTCCCCCGATTTCCAGCTACATCACCACCGTGCTGGCCGGGCCCTACCACGTGGTGCGTGACGAGCACACCGTGATGCTCTCCTCCGGCGAACCGCTGCGGATCGAACTGGCCGCCAGCTGCCGCGCCTCCCTGGCCGAGGACTTCGACGCCGAAGAGATCCTCAAGGTCACCAAGCAGGGCTTGACCTACTTCCACGAACTATTCGACTACCCCTACCCGTGGGGCAAGTACGACTCGGCGTTCGTGCCCGAATACAACCTGGGAGCCATGGAGAACCCTGGCCTGGTCACCTTCACCGAACGCTACGTCTTCACCTCCCACGCCACCGAGGCCCAGCACGAACAGCGCGCGAACACGATCATGCACGAGATGGCGCACATGTGGTTCGGCGACCTGGTCACCATGAAGTGGTGGGACGATCTGTGGCTGAAGGAATCCTTCGCCGACTACATCGGCACCCTGGCCAACGACCAGGCTACCGACTTCGCCACCGCCTGGACCACCTTCGCCGCCCGCCGCAAGGCCTGGGCTTACGTGGCCGACCAGATGCCCACCACGCACCCGATCGTCGCGGACATCACCGATCTGCAGGCGGCGGACCAGAACTTCGACGGCATCACCTACGCCAAGGGCGCCAGCGTGCTCAAGCAGCTGGCCGCATTCGTTGGCGATGAGGCGTTCCGTGACGCGGCCCGCGCCTACTTCGTGAAGCACGAGTACGCCAACACCTCGCTGGATGACTTCCTGGCCGCGCTCGAGCAGGCCAGTGGTCGGAACATGGGCGACTGGGCCGACGCCTGGCTGCGCACCAGCGGCGTGCCGCACCTCGGGGTCGAGCTGGAGCTGGACGCCGAGAACGTGGTCCGTTCGGCCGCGCTTATCCAGCGGGGCACCGACCCGGTCTCCGGGGAGCCGATCCTGCGCCCGCACGTGCTCACCGTGGGCAGCTATGAACTGGAAGAGGGCCGTCTGGTGCGCCAGGACAGCCAGCGCGTGGAACTGAACGGTGAACGGGTGGAGCTGGGGTTCCTGGTCGGTCGCCCGGCCCCGGCGGTGCTGTTGCCCAATGACGGGGATGAAACCTACGCCATCATCGAATTTGATGAGCGCTCCCAGCAGAACCTGCTCCAGCACCTGGGCGGCCTCAACGCCTCGCTGCCGCGCGCCACCTGCTGGGCGTCGCTGTGGGATGCGGTGCGCGGTGCCCGCCTGGCCGCGCAGGACTACGTTGCCGCGCTGCTGCAGCATGCGGCGACCGTCGAGGATGCCGGGGTGTTCGCGGTGCTGATGGACCAGCTGCTCACCTCGGTCAACCGCTACCTGGCCCCGCACCTGCGTGAGGAAGCCCGGCAGAAGGCGGCGAGGGCACTCACCGGCTGGCTGACCCAGCTGGAGGCGGGCAGCGACAACCAGACCACCACGGCCCGCACCCTGGCCCGGTTGGCCCGCGCCGGGGTGGCTGAGGATGTTGTCGACGCGTTCCTGGCCTCCGAGCCGAACCAGTACGGGGTGAAGGTCGATGAGCAGCTGCAGTGGTTGAGCTGGCAGGCGCTGGCTGCGGCCCGGGGCCTGGACGAGTCCGACGGGGTGCGCATGCGCGCCGCACTGGACGCCAACCCGACCTCGGTCGCCCAGAACGCGGTGCGTACCGCACTGGCGGCCCGCCCGGTTTCCGAAGTCAAGGAGCAGGCCTTCGCCGAAGTGCTCCAGGCCCGTGACCAAGACGGCGAGTTGTCCAATGATGCACTCAGCGCCACGGCCGAGGGCTTTACGATCGGTTCGCGTGAACTGCTGGCCGGGTTTGAGGAACGCTACTGGCCGCAGATCTCCGAGGTGTTCGATTCCATGAGCATGGAGTTCTCCACCCGGGTGATCCGAGGGCTGTTCCCCCGCTCCCAGGAGTTGAGCGACGAGCCGGACGATAACCCGGCCCTCAAGGCGGTCACCGAATGGCTGGAGAAGAATACCGAGGCACCACGGGCCCTGCGCCGGATCCTGCTCGAGGAGCGTGCCGAGCTGCAGCGTTCACTGGATGCCCAGAAGCTTTCGCGTGAGAGCAAGTAACGCGAACGGCTAGTGCCAGCCTGTGGCCGTCCCGGGGTGGGGCGGCCACAGGCCGAAGACGCATCACGGACCGATGGGATTAGCCAGGTTCCAGCTCATCCCCGCCATGCCAGGGCAAGGTGGCATCCGGCGGTTCCGGGTCATCGCCCGGCGGGTCGAGGTCGTCGCCCGGTGGGCCGGGTGGTGCCCGGTTCCCGGCGCCCGGTGGCGGGTCCCCGGGGATTTGCGAGGTCAGGTCCGGGTCGCTGGGATCATGCCAATACCCCGGAGTGCCCGGCGGTATCTCATGCAACGCCAACACCTCACGCAGCTTCTCATCCACATACACCGCCTGCCGTGAAGGAGCGCTCATCGTGTAGTTCGCGCGGCCATTCACGGTGGTCAGGCTGCCCGGATCGGAGAAGTGCACCAACCCGTTCGGGGATTCCCAGCGCACCGACCCATCAGGCAGGAACTGGCTCTGCCACCGCAGGGCGTGTTTGAACATCTGATGCCGGGTACACAACAATTTCGTGTTATCCCGAGTGGTCGCCCCGCCCTTGGCCCAGTCCTTGACATGATCGATCTCGCACCGCTCCGCCGGGCGCCGGCACCCAGGGAACTGGCAATGCTCATCACGCAACTGCACCAGCTCCTGCAACGCCGCCGGAGGACGGTACCGGGTACGGCCCACATCGATCGGGGCCCCGTCCCACGGATCGGTAAGCACCCGGGCAAAGGACGGGGCGTGCCGGGCCAACGCCAACGCCACCCCTGCCGGAATCGGCCCGTACCCCTGCAACTCGGCCAACGCGGTCCCCGGGGCGGCCAACAACTGCAGGGCCGGCAACAACACGTGCAGCTTCACCCGCACCCCCGGCCCGGGCCTCTCCGGCCACCCCTGGATCAGCACGTCCCGGAAAACATCGGCATGCAGCTGCGCGTCGCTGCGCTGCTCATCCGGCTCCCGGTGCTCATTGGCGTGCGCGGTGATGTTCTTCATGATCGCCATGATGTCCTCCGCCGGCAGGCACGCCTGCAACGCGGCCATCCCATCAGGCTCGGCCCACCACCGCACATAGCGCTCCTCCACCCGGCGTTCACGCCGGGTGGCCGGGGCCTCGGGCAGCATCTGGGTGCGCAGCTTCTTCGCCCGCTTACTCACCTGAGCATCAGTATCCCGCCGGGCCACCGGCAACAGGTTCTGCTCCAACTGCCCCACCTGCTCCGGCTGCAGATCCTGACTGGAACGAATCACCGTGATCGCGCTGCGGGTAGTGATCTGCCCCTGCAGCAACGCCTCCAAGGTGCGCGGACACAACTGGCGCAACCCCTCGGCCACCAACAGGCGGGCGTTGGTCGAGTACTCGGTGGTGCGGGTGGCCAAGGACGCCTCGGCCACGAAATTCTGCCGGATCACCTGCTCCGAGCCCGGCTTCACCCCGTACTTCTGGATACTGGCCAACTGCAGCGGATCAGTGATGCCCTTCTGCCGGTCCTGCAAATACGACAGCTCCAGCCCCTCGGCCAGCAACACCGCCTCAACGGCATCGAGCATCGAACGCAGCCGCCCCACCGTTCCCAACCGCTCCAACACCTCAACCGGGGACCCCGGTGCGGCCGCCAGTAACTCATCGGTCACGGCCGAGGTCAGGGGCTGGCACGCAAGCTTGTAATCGATCCCGGCATACAGCACCCCGTCGATGCCCCAGTGGTCCCGAAAACCGCTGGGCAGGATCGGTAACCGGTGGACGTCATCCCCGGAATCGAAGATCTCTTTTCTGCCCATACCCCATCATCCCAACCCCCACCGACACTATGACCCCGACCACAACCAGATGGGGAAAGTTCGAAAAGATTTTCGAGTCGGTTCGACGCTCAGGTCGGGCTCGTGGCGCTTACTGCCCGCTCCTGGCGGCAGCTTGGTGGAATGTGAGCAGGCTGGCCGGGGTCAGGCCCCAGTCCAGGACCGCTACTTCAACAACGGTCCCGGCCTGGGGTACGTGGGCGAACGAGGCGTGGCCGTGGAAGTAGACATCCAGGCCCCGCAGCTGGTCGAACAGCTCCACCAGCTCATCGGGCTGATCGGTGAAGAACTGCAGCACGTAGTGCCGGACCGCGTCAAGATGGACATCTGGTTCGGGCACCGGCGCCTGCAGCAGCAGTTCGGTGATGTTGTTGTGCCCCTGCACCCGGCAGCCGGTCACCCGGCCCACGTCACTGATCATGGCTTCTCCGGTGCGGGATCATTGTCGGTGGGTAATTGCGGCGTGATCCCCAGCTGCAGGGCCGTGACCTGTGGCGGCGTCGAATCCTGGCGCAGGTAGCCGCCGAAGGCCAGACGGCGGCCGAGCAGGGCGCTGGCCGGCAGCTGGCGCAACGCCTCAAAGAGCTCCTGGGTACCCGGAACCACCCGGTAGCCCGATGCACCGGTATCCACCTCAAGGTAGGGTGGCCGCTCCCCCAGTCCGAGACGGCGGACCACCCCGCTGCCGTGCAGCAGCAGGTTGGTTTCGTCCGGACCGGAGGGCTGGGTCGTGGGCATTAGGGCACCCGGGCGGTCCAGGCGTCGGTGGCGAACTTCGCGGCGGCCAGTTCGCGTGCGGCTTGGCGGGTGTCCTCATCCAAGGTGGCCTCGGTGGCCTGGTAGTGGCCGGTGAAGGTCTCCATCATGGTGCGGATGACCTCATCGCGGGCCAGCTGGGTTTGGCTCTTGAGCGGGTCCACGCGCTTGACGGCGCTGGTGATGCCCTTGTCGGAGATCTTCTCCCGGCCGATGCGCAGCACCTCGACCATCTTCTGCGCATCGATGTCGTAGCTCATGGTCACGTGGTGCAGCATGCCGCCGCGGGCCAGGCGCTTCTGCGCGGCGCCGCCGATCTTGCCCTGGTCGGTGGCGATGTCATTCAGCGGCTTGTAGTAGGCCTGGACGCCCAGCTTCTGCAGCGCGTCCATGACCCACTGGTCCAGGTACGGGTAGGAGTCGGCGAAGCTCATCCCGTCGACCAGGGATTCGGGGGCGTAGAGCGAGTAGGTGATGCAGTTGCCGGCCTCCATGAACATCGCCCCGCCGCCGGAGATGCGGCGCACCACCTTCACCCCGTGGTGGGCGGCGGCCTGCGCGTCGACCTCGTTGGACAGGGATTGGAAGGAGCCGATGACCACCGCGGCCTCGTTCCAGTCCCAGAAGCGCAGGGTCGGCGGGCGGGTGCCGGCGGCGACCTGGCGGGCGAGCACCTCATCCAGGGCGACCTGCTCGGTGATCGGGATGGTGGTGGGGGCGATAACCTGCCAGTCGTGGTCCGCCCAGGTGGTGGCGTGGCCCAGGGCGCGGCGCACCACGCGGGCCACGGCCTCGGCGTCGAAGCCGATCATTTCGGTGCCCTCGCGCAGTCCGCTGACCACGGCCTCGCGGATGGTGGAGTGCGTGGCGTCGGTGGGCAGCCCGATCAGCGCCCGGTTCAGGTCCTCCAGCGCCTCGTCGGGTTCCAGGAAGAAGTCCCCGTTGATGTTGGAGGCGGTGATGACCCCGTCGGCGCTGTCCAGGTCGGCGATGACCAGCTTGCCGCCCACGACCTTGTACTCGCCGTGGTGCTGGTACTGGAGCGCTTCGGTGGAATCTGCGTGCTGCGTTTCGTGCCCTTGTTGCGTCATGACTTCATCCTATCCGCTGCGCCGGGCCCTCTTCCGTGGCCGTCGGCGACTGGTTCGGCACATCGGGCCGGATGCGGGAAAGCCGGTGGGGGCGTTAAATGCCGCGGCGGGCAGTCCCGGTAATAAACCGGGGCTGCCCGCCGTGGTTGAAGCGGTGTGGGCGTTGCAGCCTACTTCTTGCCGCCGAAGCCCTTGAAGCGGGCGTTGAAGCGCTCGACGCGGCCAGCGGTGTCCATGATGCGCTGCTTGCCGGTGTAGAACGGGTGCGAAGCGGCCGAGATTTCGACGTCGATGACCGGGTACTCGTTGCCGTCCTCCCAGGTGATGGTCTTGGAGCTGCCAACGGTCGAACGGGTCAGGAACTTCTCGCCCGATGCGAGGTCGTTGAACACAACGTAGTTGTACTTCGGATGGATGTCAGCCTTCATGCTTTTATACCCTTTGGTTATCTGCCCCTGGATTTTGCCAGCGGCAACGTACTCGGAAAAATGGTGTCCACGCACGCGTGCGCACACAGACAGTCCATCCTATCGCACCGGGAGCGTGTTCGGCGAACCGCCTAGCGTGGTCCGCGGCACAATTGCCAGAACGCGACGGCGCTGGCGGCGGCCACATTCAGGGAGGCGACCTGCCGGGCCATCGGGATGATCACGCTCTGGTCCACCGCCTGCAGGGTTTCGGGACGCACCCCGCGGCCCTCGTTGCCCAGGACCATCGCGATCTTCTCCCCCGGCTGCGGCACCAGCTCATCCAGCGGGGTCGCGTCCTCGGTCAACTCCATCGCCAGGATCCGGTAGCCGTGCTCACGCACCCGCTCCAGGTCGGCCGGCCAGGTGCCAAGGCGCACCCAGTCGATGGTCAGCGCCGTGCCCATGGACACGCGCACGCTGCGCCGGTAGAGCGGGTCCACGCAGTTTGGGGTCAGCAGTACAGCATCCACGCCGAGCCCGGCCGCCGAACGCAGCATGGCGCCGAGGTTGGAGTGATCGGCGATGTCCTCCAGGATCGCGATCCGCGAGGACTTTTCCAGCACCGCATCCAGCTCCAGCGGGGCCGGGCGCTGCATGGCGGCCAGGGCGCCGCGGTGCAGGTGGAAGCCGGTCAGCGCCTCCAGTTCGGCGTCCTCGCCCACAAAGATCGGGGCGTCGGGGTAGCGGGCGAACTCGGCCTCCAGCTGGGGCAGGTATTTGCGGGCCAGCAGGAAGCTGCGCGGCACATGCCCCACCGAGATCGCGCGCTGGACTACCATGGTGCTTTCGGCGATGTAGATCCCGTTGGCGATGTCGCTGCGCATCCGCAGGTTCGCCTCGCTCAGCTTCAGGTAGTCATCCAGGCGCGGGTCCCCGTGCAGGTCGCGGATCTCGATCACCCGGTGGGCGTAGTGCGGCTCAGCCACCGTTGACCAGCTTGAGCAGCATGTTGGCCAGGGCGATGAGCCCCAGCACCACGATCACCGCGCGCAGCCATAGCGGGGAGAGCTTGCGTCCGATCTTCGCGCCGATGAACCCGCCGATCAGCGAGCCGACGGCGATCAGCAGCACCACGATCCACTGGATGCGTTCGGGGGCGATGATCAGGTACATGCAGGCGGCGATGATGTTCACCAGCAGGGAGAGGATCACCTTGATGGCGTTGGACTGCTGCAGCGAGGCCTGCAGGAACACGCCGAACACGGCCATCAGCAGCACGCCCTGCGCGGCGGTGAAGTACCCGCCGTACACGCCGATCAGGAACACCAGCACGTACAGGATCGCCGGGATGCGCGCCTGGTCGGCGGCGTCCGGGTCGGTGCCGCCGCGGGCGGCCTGGCGGGTCTTGGCCCAGGCGGCCAGCTTTGGCTGGAAGATCACCAGCACCAGGGCCGCGGCCAGCAGCACCGGGGCGACGACCCCGAACACCGATTCGGGCAGGTTCAGCAGCAGCAGGGAGCCGATCAGCCCGCCGATGATGGACAGCGGCACCAGTTTCAGCAGCGTGCGCTTGACGGTGGCCGCCTCCCGGCGGTACCCCCAGGCCCCGGAGAACCCGCCGGCGACCAGGCCCATCGCGTTGGAGACCACCGCGTTGACCGGGGCGACGCCCAGGGCGACCAGGATCGGGAAGGTCACCAGGGTGCCGGAGCCGACCACCGTGTTGATGGTCCCGGCCCACAGCCCGCCCAGGAAGACAAGGATCTCCTGCCAGAAATCGAGCAACATCAGCCCCCGCGGATCCTAGCGACGGGCGAACGCGCTGTAGCGTCCGCCCTCCACCCGTACGGCCAGCTCCATCCCGTAGGCGGCCGAGAGCTTTTCCTCGGTCATCGTCTCGGCCATGGTGCCGGCGGCGACGATCTTGCCCGAGTTCATCAGCAGCGCGTGGGTGAAGCCCGGCGGGATTTCCTCCAGGTGGTGGGTGACCAGCACCAGGGTGGGGGCCTCCTCGTCGGCGGCCAGCTGGCTCATCCGGTACACCAGGTCCTCGCGCCCGGCCACGTCCAGCCCGGCCGAGGGCTCATCCAGGATCAGCAGCTCCGGGTCGGTCATCAGCGCCCGGGCGATCAGCACCCGCTTGCGCTCCCCCTCGGAGAGCTTGCCGAAGGGCTGGTTCATGAACGTGCTCATCCCCCACTCGTGCAGCAGGGCGAAGGCGCGGCGCTCATCCATCTTCTCGTACCGCTCCCGCCAGCGCCCGGTGTAGCCGTAGGCGGCGGTGAGCACGACGTTCAACGCGGTCTCGTGGGCCGGGATCTGGTTGGAAATCAGGGTGGAGCTCAGCCCGATGCGCGGGCGCAGCTCGAACACGTCCACCCGCCCCAGGGTTTCATCCAGGATCCCCACGGTGCCGCGGGTGGGGTGCATGCGCGCCGCGGCGAGGTTCATCAGCGTGGACTTTCCCGCGCCGTTGGGTCCCAATACGACCCAGCGCTGGCCTTCGGAAACTTTCCAGTTGATGCCCGACAGCAGTTCCTTGCGTCCGCGCACCACGCTGACATCGTTGAAAGATAGGACTTGGCTCATGGATAAAACCCTAAACTTTTCCGTGCGTTTTGCCTAAATCATCGGCCCGGTGCCGCGCAATACGTCCCGTCATTTTTGGCACCGGGGCGTTGCGGGGCCGAAAATGGTGCCATGCCTGCAACCTTTGCCCTGATTTCCCGTCCCGCCCTGCCCCGCCAGCGTTTTGAGGCGCTGCTTGCCGCCGCCGGCGCCGCCGGGCTGCTCAGCGCCCCGCCGGAAGAGCTGCCGGTGTTCTCCAACAACCAGCGTTTGATCGTGCGCACCCACGTGGAGCAGGATGCGGCCGGCTTCCGGCAGAAGGTGGAGCGGTTCTTCGCCGGATACCTGGCCACCGGCGCCCTGCAGGCGCAGGACGCGTGCCTGGCCGTCGCGCCGGATCAGCTGGTCCAGGCCGAACGCCTGCTGCTGGTGATGGACGTGGATTCCACCCTGATCCGCCAGGAGGTCATCGAGCTGCTGGCCGCCCACGCCGGACGGGAGGCGGAGGTGGCCGCCGTCACCGAGGCGGCGATGCGCGGCGAACTGGATTTCGCCGCCTCCCTCATCCAGCGCGTGGCGACCCTGAAGGGCCTGCCCGAAAGCGTGCTGGAGGAGGTCGGGGCGCGCATCGAGTACTCGCGCGGGGCGCGGCACCTGATCGAGCGCTTCCACGCGGCCGGGCACCTGGTCGGGGTGGTCTCCGGAGGGTTCCAGCAGATCCTGGATCCGCTGGCCAAGGACTTGAACCTGGACTACGCGCTGGCCAACACGCTGGGCATCGTCGACGGGGTGCTGGATGGCACGGTGCACGGGCAGATCGTGGACCGCTCCACCAAGGAGGCGATGCTGCGCGAATGGGCCGAACGCAACCAGATCCCGCTCACGGCCACCATCGCCGCCGGGGACGGGGCCAACGACCTGGACCTGCTGGGCGCGGCCGGGCTCGGGGTGGCGTTCAACGCCAAGCCGGCGCTGCGCGAGCACGCGGCGGTGAAGCTGGACTTCCCGGACCTGGAGGTCATCGCGGACCTGTTGCTGGGCAGTGCGGTGGAAGAGGGCTCGGTGTTCGACCACCCGGCCCTGGATACCCCGGCCGCCGCCGAGTAGCTCAAGGCCAACCGGGGAAATGTTAAGCGCATCTTCACCCAAATCCAACAACTAGATAACGATTCGCTGGCAAGCGGGCCTTAGCACGTTTTCGTGTTGGTCTAACCGATAGGATTTCTGGTGGCGCGCACCGGCACCCTCCCCGACGGCGGGAGGCAACCCGGCGGCGGCGCCTGACCCAATGTCGTGCGAAAGAGTCTAAGACCAGTGCAGATGAGCGAACCGGATTCCGGCGATTCAGCCAAGCAGCGCGAATCCAGCGCCAAGCCATGGATCATCAGCGGGTGCGCGGTGGTGGCCGTGGCCGGAGCTTACTTCGGCGGGGCCGCGTGGATCAGCTCGCAGATCCCGGCCAACACCACGGTCTCCGGGATCGCGATCGGCTCCCTGAGCCAGGACGAGGCCCGGGCCACCCTGCAGGAGCAGCTGGCCCCGCGGGCTGAGGAACCCATCGACGTCACCGTGAACGCCAAGGACTACCAGCTGGACCCGGCCGCGGCCGGGCTCGGGTTGGACGTGGATGCCACCGTGAAGCAGCTGACCGGATACGAGCTGAACCCGGGCAAGCTCTGGCAGCGGCTGACCGGCTCCTACCAGGCCGAACCGGTGACCACCGTCGATGAGGCGAAGCTGACCGGTGAACTGGAGCAGCTGGCCAAGAAGGCGGATGCCGAGGTTGCCGAGGGCACCATCGAGTTCGAGGGCGCCAAGGCGAAGGTCGTCTCCCCGGTCAGCGGCGTGCAGCTGGACGTGGAGGATTCGGCGCACACCGTGCAGGATGAGTGGAAGCTGGACGGGGAAGAGATCCCGCTTTCGGCCGAGGTCACCGAACCGGCCGTCTCGGCTGAGCAGCTGCAGGCCTTCCACGATGAGACCGTGGCCAAGCTGCTCTCCGCCCCGGTGACGCTGAGCAACGGGGAGAAGCAGGTCGAGCTCTCCCCGGCCTCGATCGCCTCCGCCGCGAAGTACTCGGTCAACGACGAGCAGCAGCCGCAGCTGGTGCTTGATGACCAGGCGCTGTACAAGGCCGCGACGAAGAACTCGGAGCTGAGCAGCACCGCGAAGGACGCGAAGATTGTCTTCTCCGGCGGCAAGCCGAAAATCATCGAATCCACGCCGGGAATGGCCCTGGAAACCAAGGACCTGGGCGCCAAGGTGCTCGCCGCCGGGACCGGGGATTCGCGCACCGCCGAGGTGCGGATGGAAACCAAGGAGGCGGACTTCACCACGGAGGATGCCAAGAAGCTGGGCATCAAGGAGGAGATCGTTGAATTCTCCACCCCGTACCCGGCCAGCGACACGGTGCGCACCAAGAACCTGAAGGCCGGCGCGAAGCGGCTGACCGGCGTGGTGGTCAAGCCCGGTGAGACCTTCTCGTTGCTGGAGGCGCTGGGCCCGATCACCGTGGCCAACGGCTACTACAGCTCCGGCGTGGTGGAAAACGGCTTCTCCACCGAGGCGGTGGGCGGCGGGCTGTCGCAGATCTCCACCCAGATGTACAACGTCGGCTTCCTGGCCGGCTACGACGACATCACCCACAAGCCGCACTCGCGCTGGTTTGAACGCTACCCGGCCGGCCGCGAGGCCACCCTGTGGGAGGGCCAGGTGGACATGAAGTGGAAGAACAACACCCCCTACGGCGTGATGATCGAGGCCTGGGTCTCCCCCGACGCGGTGCACACCCGGCTGTGGAGCACCAAGTACTGGAAGGTGAGCGAGTCCAGCTCGGGCAAGCACAGCTTCACCAACCCGGAGACCAAGTACAACGATGCGGAAAAGTGCGTCTCCGAAAGCGGGGGCAAGAAGGGCTTCAGCATCTCGATCACCCGCAACCGCACCAGCATTGACGGCTCGAAGACTCTGCCGCCGGATGTGACCAGCTGGACCTACGCGCCCTGGCACAAGGTGGTGTGCGGCAAGAAGCCGTAACCACCTGCCGGCGCACCGCGGGCCCGGAAGGAAGCCTTCACGCTTCCTTCCGGGCCCGCGGCCGTTAATCTCCGGACCGGGATTGGACCTGCCGGTTAAAGTGTTCACCCCGGCCCCGCCAGCTGGCGGGACCGGGGTGAACGCGTTGGACGGCGCCTACTGGCCCGAGGCCTTCAAGAAGTCCCCGGCGCCGCCGACCAGTTCGGTGTGCCCGGTTTCCACGTCGGCGAAGACCATCTTGGCCACCTCCGCGCCGAACTCCTCCACGGAGTACAGCTTGCCGGCGGCCTCGCGGCGCGCGTCGATGGCGCCGGGCTCCATGCGGTTGAGCAGGGTGGCGGTGATGGTGCCCTCGATCATGTCCCCGGAGACCACCACCAGGCTGATGCCCTTCTCGCTCAGCTGCGGGATCATCTCGCGCAGCGCATCCTCACCGGCGCGCTTGGACTTGGCCACCGCGTCGTAGGCGTCCATGGTGGAGACCTCGTGGATGAAGTGCGCCTGGTGGCTGGTGACGAACACGACGCGGGCGCCGGCGGACATCTTGGGCAGGGCGGCGGTGAGCATGGCCACCTGCGCGTCGCGGTTCAGGCGCAGCGCGTAGTTCTCCCCCATGTTCGTTTCCATGCCGCCCGAGGCGTTGAGCACCAGCACGTCCAGCGAGCCGAAGTTCTCCACCGCGGCGTCCACCAGCGCGGCCGGACCCTCCACGGTGGTCAGGTCGGCGCCCACGGCGACCGCGCGGCCGCCCTTCTCCTGGATGCCGGCGACGATCTTGTTCGCCCGCGGGGCTTTGGAACGGTAGTTGACCACCACGCCGATCCCCTTCTCGGCCAGGATCTGTGCGGTGACCGATCCGATGCCGCGCGAGGAACCGGTGACGATTGCGCCCTTGTAGTCGCTCAAAGTCTTTACTCCTTGATGTTGCTGAATCTGTGGATGGCGGCCGCCGCGGGCAGGGCGCCGGCCGCCAAGTTCTTCTGGGGCGGTGGCTAGTGGCCCATGCCCAGGCCGCCGTCGACCGGGATGACCGCCCCGGAAATGTAGGCGGCCTCATCGCTGGCGACCCAGCGCACCACCTTGGCCACCTCCTCGGCCTCGGCGAAGCGTCCGGCCGGGATGGAGGAGAGATAGTCCTTCTGGGTGGCCTCGGGCAGCGCGGCGGTCATGTCGGTGTTGATGAACCCGGGGGCGACCACGTTCGCGGTGATGTTGCGCGATCCCAGTTCGCGGGTCAGCGAGCGGGCGATGCCCACCAGCCCGGCCTTGGAGGCGGCGTAATTGATCTGGCCCGGGGAGCCGTAGAGGCCCACCACGGAGGAGATCAGCACGATGCGCCCGTACTTCTTGCGCAGCATGCCCTTGGAGGCGCGCTTGATGACCCGGAAGGCACCGGTGAGGTTGGTGTCGATGACCGAGGTGAATTCCTCCTCGCCCATGCGCAGCAGCAGGGTGTCCTTGGTGACCCCGGCGTTGGCGATCAGCACCTGAACCGGGCCGTGGGCGGCCTCCACCTCGGTGAACGCGGCGTCGATGGACGCGGCGTCGGTCACGTCGGCCTTCACGCCCAGCAGGCCCTCGGGCACCTGGCCGCTGCGGTAGGTGATGGCCACCTTGTCGCCGTTGGCCTCAAAGGCGCGGGCGATCTGCAGGCCGATGCCGCGGTTTCCACCGGTGACCAGGACGCTGCGCCCGGTCGGGGTCTCAGTGCTCAATCTTCTCTCCAATTCCTTGGCTCGACGGCGCACGGCACTCCACCGGGCTGCGGTGGGGGTTGGCGGCGCGCACGTGGCGACGAAAATTCTCTCACCTGTCATCCTATTGCCTACCAGTGGGTATTCTTAGTTCGACGCAGGGTAGAAATTACGCTTAAGCCCCGTTTCGGTGAGACAATGGCTACGGAATATTCTGCAGGAAGCTAAACCTGAGGTCATGACGCACACCCACCCGCATCGCCCCAACAATGCGGTGCCTGTTCACCGGATTACCGAGGCCCACGAGTCGCACACCGTGGACCATAATTCGCGCGTGCGCAAGTACACGATCTCCATGACCATCCGCGTGCTGTGCTTCATTGCCGCGTTCTTCACCCACGGTCCGCTGCAGTGGATCCTGCTGGTGGGGGCGGTGGTGCTTCCCTATATTGCGGTGGTGATCGCCAACCGGGGCGCGGACGTGACCAAGCGCCAGCCGCCGGCCGAGTTCTTCACCGACCGGGACGCCAGCCAGCTTCCCGCCGGGGTTTGGCAGCAGCCGGATGAGGAACAGGCGCAGCCCGAACCGCCGGAGCCCAGCGCCGCCGGGGAAACCATCGAGGGCACCTGGGCGGACGCGGCCGATGACTCCGAGGAGCCGGATAAGGGCGCCGCGGGAAAACCAGAAAACGAGCAACGGGAAGGGAACTAGATGGATCTGCTGTCCTCGCTTGGCGGTGGACCTGAAGGACCACGGGAACTGATCTGCAGCCGCAAGGGCTGCCGGCAGCCGGCCGAATTCAAGATCCTGTGGAACAACCCCAAGATCCACACCCCCGAACGCCGCAAGGTCTGGTTGGCCTGCCCCCAGCACCGCGACTGGCTGGAGGACTACCTGCGCCAGCGGCTCTTGTACAAGGAAACCCAGCCGGTGGATCCGGTGAAGGAGTAGATCGTACCCCATGTATCGTTTTTTGGCCAGTACCCGCTGGATCGGCTGGTTGCTGCTGGTGTGCGTGTTCGCGACCGCCTGCGTGTTCCTGGGGCGCTGGCAGATGGATCGCCGCGCCGAGGTGCTCACCGAGATCTCCCACGTGAACGAGAACTACTTCGCCCCGGCCAGCGGCTCCAAGGAGGCCATGGCGCTGTTCGATCAGCTGCCCGAGGACAAGAAGTGGACCACCGTGGCCCTGCAGGGCCAGTACCTGAGCGATGACACCCGGATTGTGCGCAATCGCATCAAGTCCGGACGCCCGGGCTACGAGGTGCTGGTCCCCTTCCGCACCACGCAGGGCAAGACCGTGATCGTGGACCGCGGGTTCCTTCCCATTGGCGATGAGCGCGGCGGGTGGCCCGATGAGGTGCCCGCTCCCCCGACCGGCACCGTCTCGGTCCAGGTGCGCCTGAAGCCCGGCGAGCCGACCCTGGACCGCACGGCCCCCGAGGGCCAGCTGGCCACCGTGAACCTGCCCAACTACGCCCAGCAGCTGGGCTACCCGATCGCCGAGGGCGCCTACGGGATCATGTACACCGAGGACCCGGCCCCGGCCACCGCGCCCATGCAGCTGGATCCGCCGGACACCGATGAGGGCCCGCACCTGTCCTACTCCTACCAGTGGTTCGCCTTCGGCGTGCTGGCATTCGTCGGCTTCTGGTACGCCGCCCGCCAGCAGAAGAAGCTGAACCGGGAGGACGCCGAGGAACTGGCCGAGGCCCGCGCCGCCGGCTTTGATGAGCCGATCCACAAGGTGCGCAAGATCCGTGCCAAGCAGACCAAGAAGTACCGCCGTGACGGTTCGCTGACCGATGAGGCGGTGGAGGACGCGATGCTGGACCAGGGCCAGGACCCGGCCCACAACCAGGACGCCGGGCAGCGCGGCTAGATCCGCCCCTGCCTACCGACCGCCGCCGGTCTGTTCGTGAACATCACAAACGGACCGGCGGCGTTCGTAGGGGCTCGCCCAACTCTAGGCGCGATACAAGATACCGGTTGCTATGGACTTTTCCCGGATCTCTCGTATGCTGAAGGTGTCGGGATCGTCCAGATCTCACAGGTGGCTCTCAAGGCCTACGGCGCTCCGTTTATCTGATGTGAGGAGCCCCGGATATCTGCGGCCGGTAACCCACGATAAACTGAGCAGCGCCGGTCCCGACACCAATCTTTCCCCCGCCACAGACCCGGCGGGCAGGCAGAAAACCGCCCGACCCACACCGGTGGATCGGGCGGTTTTCTCGTACCCGGATGGCCGGGAAAAACCTGACTGTGCTGGAGCCTAGGTCAGCGAGACCAGTTCCAGGTAGTCCTCGCTGTACAGGTCCTCATCCCCATCGGGCAGGATGACCACGCGCTCGGGGTTCAGCGCCGCCACCGCCCCCTCGTCGTGGGAGACCATGACCACCGCGCCGGAGAAATTCGACAGCGCGCCGAGCACCTCGGCGCGCGAGGCCGGGTCCAGGTTGTTCGTCGGCTCATCGAGCAGCAGCACGTTCGCGCTGGAGGCCACGATGGTGGCCAGGGCCAGGCGGGTCTTCTCACCACCGGAGAGCACCCCGGCCGGCTTGTGCACGTCATCGCCCACGAACAGGAAGGAACCGAGGATTGAACGCACGTCCGCGTCCCCCAGTTCACTCGGCGCGGTGCGGCGCATGTTCTCCAGCACCGTCTTCTCCGGATCCAGGGTGTCGTGTTCCTGGGCAAAGTAGCCGATCTTCAGGCCGTGGCCGGGCTGGATTTCGCCGGTGTCCGGTTCGGAGACCCCGGCCAGCATGCGCAGCAGGGTGGTCTTGCCGGCACCGTTCAGCCCCAGGATCACGACCTTGGAGCCGCGGTCGATGGCGAGGGAAACGTCGGTGAAGATTTCCAGTGAGCCGTAGGACTTGGACAGGCCCTCGGCCATCAGCGGGGTCTTGCCGCACGGGGCCGGGTCCGGGAAGCGCAGGGCGGCGACCTTGTCGGCGGCGCGCTCCTCCTCCAGCCCCGAAAGCATGCGGTCCACGCGCTTGAGCATGGACTGGGCGGCGGAGGCGCCCGAGGCGCGGGCCTTCATCTTGTTGGCCTGGGCCAGCAGCGCGCTGGCCTTCTTCTCCACGTTGGCCCGTTCCCGGCGCCGGGTGTGCTCATCGGTTTCGCGCTGCACCAGGTAGCGCTTCCAGCCCATGTTGTACACGTCTACGGTGCCGCGGTTCGCGTCCAGGTAGAGCACCTTGTTCACGGTGGCTTCCAGCAGCCCGGTGTCGTGGGAGATCATCAGCACGCCGCCGGAGTAGTTCTTCAAAAAGTCGCGCAGCCAGCTGATCGAGTCGGCGTCCAGGTGGTTGGTCGGCTCGTCCAGCAGCAGGGTTTCGGCATCCGAGTACAGGATGCGGGCCAGCTCGACACGGCGGCGCTGGCCGCCGGAGAGGGTGCGCAGCGGCTGGTCCAGGATGCGGTCGGGCAAATCGAGATTCGAACAGATCGCCGCGGCCTCGGATTCGGCCGCGTACCCGCCCCCGGCAATGAACTCGGCGTCCAGCCGGTCGTAGCGGCGCATCGCCTTCGCGGCAATGTTCGGATCCTCGCTGGCCATTTCGGCGCGAGTGCGGGCCAGCTTGTTGATGATCTTGTCCAGGCCGCGGGCCGAGAGGATGCGGTCGCGGGCCAGCTGCTCCATGTCCGGGGTGCGCGGGTCCTGGGGCAGATAGCCGATGGAGCCGCGGGAGCTCACTTCCCCGGCGGTGGGCTGGGACTCACCGGCCAGCACCTTGGTCATGGTGGTCTTCCCGGCACCGTTGCGGCCTACCAGACCGATCTTGTCGCCCTTGTCGATGCGGAAGTTCACCTCGTCCATCAGCAGCCTGGCGCCGACGCGCAGCTCAAGGTTGGCCACGGAAATCATCTGGTGAACCCCTTTCGAAGGTTGTCTGGTTCTGTTGCCCGGCGAGCAAATTTCGGGCAACTTATCCAGTCTACCGGGGTTCGGCCCCGCCGGTGGTGCCAAAGTGCATAAGCTAACACCCGCCCCGAAGGTTTTGGGGCGGGTGTTGGCAGGGTGGGTGTTCGGCCTAGCTGCGCTGGTTGCGGTAGTCGTTCATCTGCACCAGGCGCCGGCGCAGTGAGGATTCGCGCCGCTCGTCGTTGCCGCTGGTCTTGTCGATGTGCGCCGCACCGAAGCGCCACAGCAGCATGTCATCCAGCAACCGGTCCGGGCCCGGCGAGTAGCGGTGGTCCAGGGCCGAACGCACCTCGGTGACCACGTTCGGGTCCAGCAGCTCGGCCAGCTGCCAGGTCCGGGTGATGCCGTGCGCCCCGAGCAGCTCGGCCGCCCAGGACCAGTCGTCATCGCGCTTGCGGTCCACGTGCGGCAGCAGGGTCTGCCAGATCTGCCCGATCCGGTCGCTGTTCAGCTCCTGGCCGCCCAGCCCGTCCCGGTCCTGGTAGGCGTTGAGCGTGTTGTACAGCTCGTCGATGTCGGTGAAGTAGTTCTCCACGGTTTCCAGCATGGCGGCGGTGGCGGTGAACTGGCGGTCCAGCTGCGGGCTCCACACCCCCTGGCCGGAGTTCTTGAAGCGGATGTCGTGTTCCACCTCGCTCCAGGCGTGCTGCAGGATGGTGCGGATCTGCACCTCAAAAGTGAAGTTGCCGCTGGGGACCACCGGCTTGCCCAGCTGCTCCTGGAAGCGGCGGACGCTGGGTTCGTTACGGGTCTTGAGCAGCAGGTGGCGGGAGGAGTACCCGTAGGTGCCGGACTCCACCGAGCCGATGTCCTTCTCCCGGTCGCTGCGGCAGTCAAAGGCGGCGCGCTGGGCCTTGATCATGTTCGCGACCTGCTGGATCTCGTGGGGCAGCTTCACGATGATGCGGATGCCGACCATGTCGTGGATCTCACGCAGCGGGTTGGGGAACTCCAGCACCGGGTCGCTCTCGGCGTCCTCCTGCAGCTGGCGGGAGGCCTTGGCACGGAAGGAGGGCACCGATTTCACCCGCCCGGTGATGAACAGCGGCTGGGCCTCCTCGGAGGCCTCGAACAGGTTGCGGATGCGTCCGAGCATGGTGTCCAGCACCTGCTGCAGTGCCGGGCGCACCTTGGCGTAGCGCCGCACCGACTCGTCGATCTGTTCAGCGAAATCGTTGGCGGCTGGCTCCTGTTCGCTCATTGGCTGCTCCCCTGTCGTTCCGTCACTGCACACCACGGCGCCGTAGTGCGCGCGGTGTGCTGGTGCGAGTCTACTTGGCCAGGTGGACACTTCAGCGAATCCGATGACGCCGGATGCCGGGCGAATGACACCGGCACCGGTGCGCTAGGAACGGTTCAGGCGCTGGGCCAGGTCGTCGTACAGCGGGGCCTTTTCATCCACGGCGGTCGCGTTGGCCACCGAACCCGGGGCGGGCTTGCCGTTGGCCGAGGCCTGGGCGGTCTTGGCCTGCGCGGCGGCGGCCTTGGCCTGGTTGCGCTTGGCTTCGGCGATCGCCTCGGCCCGGGCGCGGGCCAGCGCGTCCTGGTGGGCCTGCTCCAGCTCGCCCAGGCGCTCGGCCTCGGCGTTCTGCGCATCGCTCATCGCCGCCTGGTAGCCATCATCGTAGGCCACCCCGTACTTCTCGGCGTTCTCGGCCTCCACGTCACGCTCGTAGGCCTCGCGCAGCTTCGCCGCCTCGGACTTCTTCTGGTACATGTGCACGGTCAGGTGGGTGATGGCCAGCAGCACCACCGGCGGCATCGCGGCGACCAGCGCCGAGACCAGCGGCGGCACGCCGTTGGAGATCGAGTCCACAGTCAGGATCGCGTGGGTGGAGTTCGCCGCGGTGGAGACGATCGCGCCGAAGAACAGCAGCGCCCACGGGTAGATCATGGCCTTGCGCGGGAAGCCGTTCAGCGCAACGATCGCCACGGTGGCGGCCACGATCATGCCGTCGATGATGATCGGCCAGATCCAGGACAGCTTCGGGTCGATGCCCGAACGGGTGGCCAGGTCGGTCAGGGCGGCGAAGGAGAGCACGAACGCGCCCACCGCGATGAGCACCGTGGCGCCCACAGCGGTGCGCAAGACGGCACGATGCGGCTCGTTGGGAATTTCGGGCTGGTTATCCATGGGATCCATGCGGATTGGCAGGCCTAACTGTGCTCGGCAGCTCGCCGGGGAACACCGCGTGGCGGCGTGAGTGAGCTGCGTTGGGGATGAGATGGGGAAAAATGGTGGCGCCAGGGTTTGCGAGTTGGCGGCGCCACCAGCCATTTTAGCGCTCCGGCACCCGGCGGCGCAGCAGTGGGCGGATCAGGCGCGGCGGTCGGTGAAGCGGGTGCCCGAGGCCCGGGCGGAGACGCCGCGGGCCGAACGGTCAAAGGCCAGCCAGATGACCGAGAACCAGATGTAGGGCACCAGCGGCAGGGCGAGCAGCTGGAACAGGTTCCCCTCGGGCACGATGGCCATGATCGACTGGAACAGGTAGATCCCGCCCAGGCCGAGCAGCACCCGGGCCAGCGCCCGCCCGGTGCTAGCCGGCCCACCGGTCAGGGCACGCACTTCGAACCAGGCGCAGCGTTGTCCCAGGGTGGCCCGTCCCGGGGCCAGGGACGGGATGATCACCACCAGCAGCACCGCGGCAATGGAGAGCAGGTCCTGCAAGTAGTCGATGCGGGCGGTGTGCACCCCCAGGCGTTCGGCGACCTCCAGCACCAGGGACACGGCCATCACCAGGGCGGACATGAACGCCAGGTCGAACAGGTTCGCCAGCGCCCGGCGGGAGCGGGTGACGGCCCGGGCCGGGGCGTACCGCCCGTCGCGTTCGCTCGGCCCGGAGAGGAAGGCAAAGACCGGCAGGTAGGCCAGCAGCGTGCCAAGGAACGCCCCAAAGGTGTTCACGATCAGGTCATCGACATCCGCCACCCGGTAGGCGCAGGTGTAGATCCCCCAGATGCCGGTGTACTGGGTGGCCTCGATGGCCAGGGAGAGGGTAAAGCCGATCAGCGTGCCGGTGAACACGTTCTGCCGCGCCCAGCGGATCGCCAGGATCCCCACCGGGATGAACAGCAGGACATTGAACAGCACCTGCCACAGTTCAAAACTGGTCAGGAACGCG
Source organism: Glutamicibacter sp. V16R2B1 (assembly GCF_005774635.1). NCBI lineage: Bacteria > Bacillati > Actinomycetota > Actinomycetes > Micrococcales > Micrococcaceae > Glutamicibacter > Glutamicibacter sp. V16R2B1. The sequence goes on along the minus strand of NZ_VATX01000005.1, from coordinate 113,910 downwards.
CGGCGCCCGCCCTCCCAGGCCAGGTTGAAGTCCTGGAAGAAGTGGAACGGCTCGAGCTGGGTTTGGGCGACCCCGGGCCGGCAGAACGCGTCGCGGGTCTCGGGCATCGGCAGCATGGTGTAGCTCAGCAGCCCGAAGACGTAGAGCACCACCACCGAGCTGGTGATGGTTCTGCGCCAGGACAGGCGTCCGTGCTTGTGGTACTGCAGCGCCAACAGGAAGATGCCTGCGGTCGCCACGAACAGCCCCGCTATCAGCAGTGCCATCGCCCCGGGCCACAACAGGTCCATAATCCTTTGCATACCCAAGGGTAAAACGATTTGCCGTCGGGGCGGGAGCAAAACCCGGTGTGAATTGGCGCTCTTTAGTCCACGGGTGCCGGACCTCTTAGCTGCGCGGGATGCGGCAGGCGCCCAGCTGCTGCCCCACCTGGCGCACCTGGCGGTCCCAGCGCAGCATCGCGGCCAGCAGGCCCACCCCCAGCAGCGCGGCCAGGATCCGCAGCAGCCACACCGGGTGCCATTGCTCGATGGAGATCTGGTCGACGAACACGGCCAGGGTGATCAGCATGCTCAGCCCGATCATCAGCTTCTCGCTGGCCCAGGACACCTGCTGGGAAATGAAGAACAGGGCAAAGAGCCACAGGATGTACCAGGGCTGGATGATCGGGGCCAGCAGCACCACCGCGGACAGCGCCCAGGCGCCCAGGCGCAGCGGGTCGCTGATGTTCCTGGCCAGGGCCAGGCGCGCGACCAGGTAGACGGAGAACAGCCGGGCCAGGGTGAACACCACCTGGGCCACCACCGAGGCGTCCGCGCCAAACAGCGAGGCCAGCAGCCCGAACAGGGTGCCCAGCAGGCCCACCGGGGCGTAGGGGAACGCGGCGGCACCGGAGGTCAGCATCGCCGGCAGCCAGCCGAACCAGAGCCCGGTCAGCGCCCCGAAGAGCGTGAGCCACCCGGCGATGGCCAACGTGGTGCGCCACCACACCGCGATCCGTTCGCGCAGCCCGGCGCTGCGCCCGAGCATCATCAGTCCCAGGAAGGGCAGCAGCACCAGCACGATCGGCTTGATGCTCACCGCCACCGCCAGCGCGAACGTGGAGGCGATGATCCGCCGGCCCTGGGCCAGGCCGAACGCCCAGAAGGTCGCGGCGATCATCAGTGCATCATTGTGCACCCCGCCGATCATGGTCAGCAGGAACAGCGGGTTGGCCACGATCACCCACAGCGCCCAGTGCGGGTTCACCCCGAGCCTGCGCGCCAGCCACCCGGTCGCCCAATAGCAGCCGGCCACCCCGGCCACCGCCAGCAGGCGCAGCAGCCCCACCCCGATTTCCGGGATGCCGCCGGAGATGACGTAGATCAGCCGGGCCACCACCAGGAACAGCACCCCGTAGGGTGAGGGCGACTGGGCCCACAGACCGTCCGAGCCGCCGTCAAACCAGCCCGGCAGCGCCGAGATCCCCTCGGAGTACGGGGACTTGCCCGCCTGCAGCATCCGGCCCTGGGCCAGGTAGGAGTACACATCCCGGGAGAGGATCGGGAAGCTGGCCAGCAGCGGGGCACCCCAGCTGGCCACCAGCCCGGCCAACGATCGCCCGGACAGCTGCCCCTGGTTTTCCACCCTGGGACGCAGCAGCAGCCAGCAGCGGGTGAGCCACACCAGCCCCATCGCCATGATGAGCGTGCAGGCCAGCACCCCGATCAGCTCGGTGCGGAACTGGATGAAGAAGCCGGTGCGGGCCAACGGCGAATGCTGGTTGCGCGGGAACCAGCCGATTCCCCAGCTGGCCACGGTGATCAGCACCGAGGCGCCCACCCCGTGCCAGCGCAGCGCGCGCAGGCTGGGCGGGGCCGGGGCGCGGACCACCGGGGCGCTCATGCGGTACGGGTGAACTTGGCCAGCCACGGGGTCTGCTTCAGCAGCCCAGGCAGGATCGTGCGGGTGTGCCGGTCCACCAGCAGCAGCCAGGCGATCGCGGCGATGGACACGCCCCAGGAGATGAACCGGACCCCGGGCACCAGCTCCTCGGCCAGGAACTGCCAGATGAACAGCTGGTCGGCGGCCTGGTAGGCGATGAAGTACAGCACCGTCAGGTGCACCCACAGCATCTGCCAGTCATCCCGGATCCCGGTGGCCGCGAAGAACGGCAGCAGCCACAACAGGTACCAGGGGTGGATCACCGGGGAGAGCACCACGATGGCGGAGAAGCCGATGGCCAGGCGCTGGACCAGGTGGCTGTACTTGCCGCGGAAGATCACCACCATCGCCAGCGCCACCCCCAGCAGCCGGCCCAGCAGCTTGATCACCGGCAGGATCCACTCGGTGGACAGCCCGAACGCGGAGACCGCGCCGCTCAGCAGCATGATCACGATGCCCAGCGGGGAGAAGATCGAATACCCGGTGCCGGTGAACAGCATGACCTTCAGCCAGCCGAACCAGTAGCCGTTGAGGAAGCCGAGCAGCGTCATCAGCGCCAGCAGCAGCATGCCCGAGTAGAACCAGTACAGGATCCGCTTGGGCCACTTCGCCTCCGGCCCGGCCCACAGCAGGCCGATGAACGGCAGCAGCACCAGGGTGATCGGCTTGACCCCGATCGAGGCGGTCAGCACGATGACCGCCAGCACGCCCCTGCGCTGGCAGGCCAGGTAGACGGCCATGACGGCCAGGCCCACCATCAGCGAGTCGTTGTGCGCGCTGGCCACGAAGTTCAGCAGGAACAGCGGGTTGGCCACGGTCACCCAGGTCGCCTTCGCGCCGTCGACCTTGTGCAGCCGGGCCAGCTTCGGCAGGTAGTACAGGCACAGGATGACCCCGAGGAACGCGATCAGCCTGAAGGCCAGGATCGACAGGTCCGTGGAATGCCCCACGGCGGCGACCACCAGGTATTCAATGAGCAGGTACAGCGGCCCGTACGGGGTGCCGTCCTCCGCCCACATGGTGTCGGTGCCCAGCTGGAACCAGTTGCTCACCGAGGAGATCCCGTCGCTGTACGGGTCCTGCCCGGCCATCACCAGCCGGCCCTGGCCGATGTAGGCGAACACGTCGCGGGACATGATCGGGATGCTCACCAGCAGCGGGGCGCTCCACAGCAGCACGGCCTTGCGCACCACGGCCAGCGAGCCCTCGGGCCAGCCCGCAAGCTTCTGCCCCAGCCGCCACCAGGCGCGCACCAGCACCCAGCAGCCCAGGGTCAACAGGATCACGGAGGTGATCACCCAGAACGTCTCGGTGCGCATCATGATGAAGAACGGGTCCTGGTTCAGCGGCGAGACGCTGGCCAGCCAGCCGACCCCGAAGGAGCCGAAGAGCACCAGGGTGGAGCCGATCAGGCCGCTGACCAGGGTGCGCGGCACGCCGGTGGCCGGCTTGTGCTCCAGGACCTCTGGCTGGTTAGTGGACACCATTACACCTCGTGGGTTCATGACAGGGCGACGCCCTGCCGCGGCATCGGGCCGCCGCTGCAGGTCCGGGGCGAACCTCGTGCAGAGCTGGAAAATCTCTGTCGATTTTAGCACCGGGGCCGCCAAATTCCGGGCGTGACACCGCGGCAACCCGCCTTGCGTGTGCGATGTTCACCGCACAACGGCGGTAGATTGGATTCCGTGGCTAGTAACTCAGAAATGATTGTATGGATCGACTGCGAGATGACCGGGCTGAACCTGGAATCGGACGCGCTGATCGAGGTGGCGGTGCTGATCACCGACGCGGAACTGAACGTGCTTGATGAGGGCATCAGCGTGGTGATCAAGCCGGATGAGGCGGCCCTGGAGCAGATGGACGACTTCGTGCGCGACATGCACATTGCCAGCGGCCTGCTGCCGGAGCTGGCCGGCGGGATGGAGATGGACGAAGCCCAGAAGCTGGTGCTGGAGTACATCACCGCCCGGGTGCCCGAACCGAAGAAGGCCCTGCTGGGCGGCAACTCGGTGGGCATGGACAAGAACTTCCTGGCCCGGGACATGCCCGCGGTCATCGACCACCTGCACTACCGGGTCATCGACGTGTCCACCATCAAGGAACTCGCCCGGCGCTGGTACACCAAGGCGCACTACAACGCCCCGGTGAAGACCGGCAACCACCGTGCGCTGGGTGACATCCAGGACTCCATCGACGAGCTGAAGTACTACCGGGGCACCATCATGGTCCCCTCCCCCGGCCCGACCTCGGTCGAGGCCGCGAAGGTGGCCCGCCAGGTGAGCGGATCGGCCGCGCAGGGCAGGTAGCGGAACTCCCGATCGGCTGGTGATCGACAACACAGCGAAACCGATGCTTTCCGAGTTGGCATTCACCAGCCGATTGTGTGTATGATAATTCTCGTTGCCCGGTACGAAATCAGGAAGCAAAAGCGTTCTGACTAGTCCGGAAACAAAAAATGAATATGGTGGGTATAGCTCAGTTGGTAGAGCGTCTGGTTGTGGTCCAGAAGGTCGCGGGTTCAAGCCCCGTTACTCACCCCAAGTAGTCGAGGTGTGAACTTCAGATTGTGAAAGCAATCGAGGTTCGCACCTCGTTCTCATTTAATGCGCCTTCCGCGCAGGTCACTCGGTCATCGACAGCTCCCGGTGAACGATCACGCTGAGCACCACGGCGCCCCATGCTCCCAGATCACTGTTGTCACGACATGGAACGTTGGGTTGTCCAGGCCCCGGCTCACGTCAATGCAACCTGCTTCGCCTCGTGATGCTGGCTGCTATACGTCTTCCTCGGGCCGGTCTTTCACCGGCGCTTGATGTTTTGCGAGGTCATAGGAGTCCTCCACGAGCTGTTCCACCAGTGAGCGGGTGATGGTCTCGCCACTGGCAACAGAAATCCAATGCTGCTTATTGAGGTAGTGACCGCGGCTGATCGAAGCATGATCGCGCCGCAGCTTGTCCCCGTGATCCGGGGCGGTCTTGATGGTGATGATTTCAAGCTCCGGCTCATCTTCGGTGATGACCAGGAAGACCTTTCCGGCAACCTTCCAAACCTGCAGATGCTCGGTGAACGGATACCCGCTGTCCGTACCCGGTAGCCGCTTCGCGACCTCGGCCGCGATGTGCTGGATCTGTTTTCCGCTCAGGCTCATTGTCCTGCACCCTTCCCGAACGTAGAGGGGTCTACCGGCCAGCGGTTCTTCGGCACATTCTGCTCCAGCACCAGAAGATAGGACTCCGTGACCAAATCCTCGACCAGCTGGGCGTCAATCTTCTCCCCGGGGTTCAAGGTGATCCAGTGCTTCTTGTTCATGTGGTAGCCCGGCGTGATCTCCTGATATGCCTCGCGCAGAGCTGCGCCGTCCGCCGGCCAGGCCTTGAGGACCACGATCGGCTCGCCCGTGATTCGCGTCTGCAGCATGAATACCCGATCTCGCACCTTGAACACATCCCAGTCTGGGCCGAAGGGGTGGCTGAGACCGGCACCCGGCAATTCTTCGGCACACGCTGCCGCCAACCGCTGGATCATCTCACCGTCCACGTGTTTCCTCCTTGCCCAACTACGCTGAGTCCACTCTATCCAGTAGTTGTTTGGAGAAGGCGGCGATGATCCCAACGCAGCTGACGCTCCCCTACCTTCTGCCGCCCGTTCGCCTGCCTTTGCCAGCCACTGATCCATCGATTCCAAGTCTCACTTGCATGGTTAACTGATTTATCAATTGCGTGGTAAAGTGATGACATCGGTAAGGAGGCAACATGCAAGAACGTCCACTTGGATTGATGATCTGGCTGCGTATGGCCCGGTTCGTGCAGCGCAGCAACCAGATCTCCAACGAGTATCTGGGGCAATCGGGGCTGACCGCCGCCCAGTTTGAAGCGCTGAACCACATCCGCGTCTACCAGCCCGTCACACAGAGCGACCTCGCCGCCAGGCTTCTGCTCAGCGGCGGAGGTGTCTCCAGAATGCTGAGTCGGCTGGAAGATGAAGGGCTGATCAAGCGCACCCCCGACTGGAAGACGAAGTACATTTCCCTGACTGATGAGGGCCGCGAAAAGCTGCAGTCGGTCTACCTGGGACAGGTGGCGCTGCAGGCTTCGATGTTCGAAGACGTATTGGACGACAAAGAACAGAAACAGCTCTATGCCCTGATGCTCAAGGTGCACAAGAACAGTGTCACCAAACAGGCACCACCCAAAACTGAGTCCACCTACCCGACCGAGCCCCCAAGCCACGAAAACACGGAGGAAGCAAAATGACCACCGAGACCAACGGCATGTCTGAATTCAGGATTGACCCCAAGGCCGGGCTGGAGTTCGGCATGTACACCCTGGGTGACCACCTCCCCAACCCCCTGACCGGAGAACGGGTCAGCGCCGGGGAAAGAATCCGCGAATTCGTCGCTTACTCCCAGGCCGCCGAGCAGGCGGGCTTCGACTTCTTCTCTGTGGGCGAGAGCCACCAGGAGTACTTCGCCTCCCAGGCCCACGCCGTGATCCTCGGCGCGATCGCCCAGGCCACCGAGAAGATCAAGATTGCCAGCACCTCGACCATCTTGAGCACCTCGGACCCGGTGCGAGTGTACGAGAACTTCGCCACCATCGATCTGCTCTCCGAAGGGCGGGCGGAGATCGTTGCCGGTCGCGCCTCCCGCGTCGGTCTGTTCGAGCTGTTGGGCTATGACCTGCGTGACTACGAAGAGCTCTTTGAGGAGAAATTCGACCTCCTGCGGCAGATCAACAGGGAGAACGTGGTGAACTGGTCCGGCAAGTTCCGCGCAGACCTGAAGGACGCAGAGGTACTGCCTCGTCCGCAGAACGGGTCGATGCCAATCTGGCGGGCCGTTGGCGGCGCGCCAGCCAGCGCAATCAAGGCGGGCCTGGCCGGCGCCCCGATGGTGATGGCTCACCTTGGTGGTCCCGTCGCCGCGTTCAAGGATACGGTCGATTCCTACCGCGAAGCGGCCCGGCACAGCGGCTACGACCCGGCAAACCTGCCGATAGCGACCGCCGGGTTCCTCTACGTGGCCGAATCCTCGCAGCAGGCCCTGCGTGATTTCTACCCCCACATCAACGAGGGCATGATCCGCACCAACGGCCGGGGCATGCCCAAGCAGCTGTTCGCGCAGAGCACCGATCCGCGCAGCATCATGAACATCGGCAGCCCGCAGCAGGTGATCGAGAAGATCCTGTACCAGTACGAGGAGTTTGGCCACCAGCGCTTCATCGGGCAGATCGACTTCGGGGGCGTGCCTTTCGAGAACGTCATGAAGAACATCGAAATCATCGGCAGCGAAATCATTCCTGCCGTGAAGAAGTACACCGCAAGCGTCGAAGGAGCAAAGGCATGAAGATCGTAGGACTCTCCGGCTCAACGGTCGGCTCAACCACCCGCACGGCGATGAACTACGCCATGCAGGCCATCGCGCAGTACGACCCGGAGATTGAGGCTCGCCTGATTGACCTGGCCGATTACGACCTGATGTTTTCCGACGGTCGTGACTACGTGGAGTACACCGGCGATACCCGCGAAGTCACCCAGGCCCTGATGGAGGCAGATGCGATCATCATTGGCACGCCGATTTTTCAGGCCTCGATCCCCGGATCACTGAAGAATGTCTTTGACCTGCTTCCGGTCAATGCCTTCCAGGACAAGGTGGTCGGCATAGTCGTCACCGCCGGCTCGCCGAAGCACTATTTGGTGGCCGAGCAGCAGCTGCGCCCGATCCTGACCTACATGAAGGCACAGGTGGTCCAGAGCTACGTCTTCATCGAAGCGAAGGACATCCACCGCGGTGAAATCATCAGCGGCGACGTGACGCTGCGCATCGAGCGCCTGGTGGAAGATACCGCGGTTCTCACCCAGGCCTACTCGCAGATGCGTGCGGAGCGCGAGGCGTCCTACGGATTCTGACCCATGGCGTCGCGGTCGGCAGAGGTAGTCTGAGCAGATCGGTCGAGATCACCTGCATCAACCCAACGGCATCGCGCCTGCTACACAATGGCAGGCGCGATGCGCTTTTGACAGCTTTCTTTCCGTGGGAGCAGTCGATGAGGACCGGAAGCTTCCTCCAAATTTCTGGTTGTGTTTCACGATCAGATCCCCTAGCCTTAAACTGCTCGCAAAAACCGATCAGATAGCGAGGGTTTGAGATGAAAACTCATCCCGCAATAGTCCTGGTGCCCGGCGCGTGGAGTGGAGCCTCAGTCTGGGAACCGACGGCCAGCATTCTGCGTCGCAGGGGCTTTGAAGCGCAAGCCGTGACCCTGCTTGGACTCGAAACGGGTCAGGCGCACGCCTCCATCGCCGAGGCCCACCTGGAAGATCACGTCAATCAGCTCGCCACCTACATCCAGCGGATGGGCGCACCGGTGGTGCTGGTGTCTCACGCCTATTCGTCAATGGTTACGGCCCAGGTCGCTGACCGGCTTGGTGAGCAGGTAGCCGGGCTTATTCACTTCGGCGGCTTCATGCCAACGGACGGACGTTCACTGCTCGATGGCTGGGGCGACTCGGAGTCGGCGCGCAACCAGGAGCGCCAGGCGATCATCGAGGCGGGAAACCTGTGGTTGCCTCCCGAACGACACATGCTGGACCATGAGCGAGACCTCACGGCTACCGACCGAAACCGTCTGGCCGAGAGCTTCACGCCGCATCCGGGGTATACCGTCCTCGACCCTGCACGGCTGACGAAGGACACTTCAGGCCAGCCAACGACCTACGTGGTCCTTTCACAGGAGGAGAGCCGGACGTCGAGTCAGGCCATCGACCACCCCCAAGGCCGATGGCGCTATAAGCATCTTGTGAGTGGGCACTGGCCCATGCTGTCCCGGCCGAACGAGGTCGTTGACCTTATCGCTGAAGAAGTCGCGCACTACAGCCAGGAAGAAAGGTAGATCATGGCAACAACGGACCGTTCCGGCTGCCCCATCAATCTCGCAGTAGAGATCCTCGGCGATCGATGGACGCTGCTCATCCTGCGCGACATCATCTTCGCTGGACGTCGGCACTTCCGCGAACTTCTGCGCGGATCGGAAGAGAAAATCACCAGCAGCATCCTCGCCGATCGCCTTGAACGACTCACAACGACGGGGATCCTCATCCGCGTCGACGATCCAACTCACCGGCAAAAAGCCAAATACACATTGACGGAAAAGGGCATCGATCTCGTTCCGATCATCGCCACCGTCGGGCAGTGGGGAGCGCAGCATTGTCCTGCGGATGAGGAGAAAACCGACGTCGTCCGGGAGCTCGCCTACGACCTGCCGGCGTCATGGCGGAACGTCATGGACTCCCGGCGAGCTGAACATCGGACAGAAATAAAGGCCAGAACCTGAGTGTCAACCCGCAAGACGTGCGAACGTTCTACTAGAGGACGGCAGGAACCCCTGCGATAACGGCATCGCCCAAGAATGCTTCGTCGCTTCGCAAGGGTTGGCCTGCATGCCCACGAGTCTTGTGCAGTTCGCCCAGTGACACCAGCTCGGGCGCAAACTCGTTCGGCGTCGGCATTTTGTCCACGCTGAGGTTCACGACAATCGTTGTTCTGCAGCATCAATGGGCCAGCCCACTTCGTCCGCAGCAGATTTTTCGGTATCTCATTCCTCGGCCGCCCCGGTGCCTGTGGGCGTCAGTTGCGTCAAGAAACACTTCCACCCTCCTGCTTCCTTGAGCACAATATTGGTGGTCCACTCATCGGCCTTAATCGGATGGCCCTGAAACCGCCCTGAATTCCGGCCATGAGTTCGAATCACGGCGATTGATCCATACCGGTCAATGCCCAGGACTTCATGACTCATGCTGTCGTGGCGAAGGTGGCCGGTTGCCACGGCATTATGAAAAGAATCGCGAGAAATCACTCCTGGCCGGTCGATGAGAATCCAGTTCGCCGTCGTGAATGATTCCATTCGACTCACGTCATTGGTGACTATTGCTTCCGCCCATCGATGGATGAAGCTCGTCAGTTCACGATCGACCCCTGGAGTCTCCTCCCTATGTCCGCTACCCATCATTAATCTCCTTCCCTCTCAGTCATGGCTCGTTAACGCGCAAGCCGTCAGCTTGTACTTGGTTCCCGCTCCGTCGTTTTTGGACCTGCAGACGTTGCACAGCGCTCTTGGAATTCGACGCCGCTAAACGGCCGCGGACCGGGGAACATACTGCAACGCGAAGGCACCCGAGGAAAACTCCTTGTGGCCCACCAGCTCCAGTTCCACGTGCTGCGAGAGCCCTGCAAACAGCGCGGGCCCGTGCCCGACCACCCGCGGCTGAATTATGAATTCATATTCGTCAATCAGCCCAAATTCGGCCAGAGCCAGCGGCAACTGCACTCCCCCAACGTAAAGGCCCCTGCCGGGCTGACGCTTTAGCCCCCTGATTGCTATTTGAAGGTCCCCGGCGAGCAGTTCCGCGTTCCAGTCCACGTGTTCCAGCGTGCTGGAGACCACGTACTTTTTGGCCTGATCAATGGTTTGCGCGAAAGGTTTCGTCCACGGTGGCATTTGTGGTGCCGTCGGCGAGGCCCGCCAGGCGCTCTCCATGAGTTGGTAGGTAACCCGCCCGAAGATCAGCGCGTCGGCCTTGGCAATGGTTTGGGCCGAGTGCGCGTGTAGTTCCTCGTCCGGCACCCCCACTCGGTGGTCAATGCACCCGTCTAGGGTGAGGTTGATGGAATAGCGCAGCGGCTGCCCGGCTGTCTGTTCGCTCATGATGGATGCCTCTTGACTGGCCTGTGAACGGAACCGCTTGGCGCACAGATAATCCTCAAAGCTGGAACACCCGGACGGCTATTGAACGGCAAAAGAATCCCATCACCCCTGCACCGTGTCCATAGCGGGGTGACAATTCACGGGAGTTTCCAGCCACCGCTCCGGTTGGTTAACAGCTTCCAGACGCGATTCGCTCTGGCCCCGACCCCGGGCAACACGGCCCCTGGAATTCCGTGACGGCTTCAGCGGGGTCGGCTCTCGCCTTCTCCGCGAATCTCAGTTCGGCCGACAGGAACTCCCTGGAACTTCTCACCTTCTCCACCGGCTCCTGGGCGCAGACCACCAAACTTGATCTATACCCCCTAGGGGTATAGCGTCGGCATTGACAGAGGGAACAACCAGAGAAAGGTGTGGACTATGGACCACTCACAGATGGAACACCCGATGGACGGCGGACCGGCCCCGGTGGGCATCAAGGAAGCGCGGAACCCGACCTACCCGGTCGGGACAGAGGTCACCCTGACTGCGGACCACATGATGGGCATGAGCGGCGCGAAGGCAACCATCTCTGGCGCCTTCGAGACGTTTACGTATTCGGTGAACTACACGCCACTCGACGGTGGCGACGAGGTCGAAGACCACCGCTGGGTAGTGCAGGAAGAGCTGGAGAATGCAGGATCAGGCCGATTCGCGGACGGCAGCGAAGTAACCCTGCTGGCTGAGCACATGAACGGAATGCGCGGCGCGAAAGCCACCGTCGCTCATTCGACCGACGAGACGGTTTACATGGTGGATTACGAAGCAGACGGAATGAACATGACGAACCACAAGTGGGTCACGGAAAGTGAGATCCAACCTGCCCAGTAGGCGCAACCTCGTGAACTGGCTTAAAAACGCCGCGTTTCACACATCAGCGCTGCAGCGTCGGCCGCCCCTTTGGGCGGCCGACGCTGCTTTGCCCACGGCCCCTATTCGGCGGCATCGGCGGGATATGTCACCTCGGACTCGTTGCCTTCAATGTGCGCGCCGGAACTGAGTTCGGCGTCCTTCACCTCGCCAGGTCCCATGATGTGGCGCACCGGGAACTTGCGGGCCAGCAGGTGGTCCGCAATGATGCGTCGATGGCAGCGCCACCAGACGGCTTCGGAACACATCACCGCCGGGATCTGTTCCTTGGCCAGTTCTGCCAACTCCCCCAGACCCTGGTTAAAGTCCTCACTCAGCGCGTAGTCGGCGTAATTGTGGAAACTGCGGTTCTGCCACCAGGCGTTGGCTTCAAATGGCACAGTCCGGCTCACGGGTCGGCGGCCGGTGAGCGATTGCATCCAGCGGTAGTCGATTCCGGCATCGGCGAGCGCAGACTGCAGTTCATCTTGGTTGAATTGCGGGTAGCGGTTGGAGCCGGGCAGGCGGCGCACGTCCACGAGGACTGTGACGTGTTGTTCCTTGAGCATTGCCAGGAATTCGTCGATGTCGTGGGTTGAGTGACCGATGGTGTAGACCGTTGCCTTACTCACTGCCCGCTACTCACTTCTCCAGCTTGTGTAGGGCGCTGCCCTTGTGCGCGGCAATGTGGTCTGTTTTGTCGCTCTTGATTTCATATTGGGGCTCGTCGTCACTGGCGCGGCGGTTGTGCCCCTTGTAGGTGAAGTCGTTGGTGTGGACCTTGGTGATCTTGCCGGTGACGCGTCCCGCCTCGGAGTTCCAGGACACGTGGTCTCCGACGGAGAATTTGTGGCTCATGACGCTTCCTTTCTAAAGATCGTGCTTCTGACCGTAGCGTAACGCCGTGCGGCCTGTGGTTCCAGCGACTGGGCGTCCCGCTAGATGGATCACTGGTGCTGGCGGCTCTCGGCGAGCGCTGCGTTACCGTGTCCGGTTCGGGTCGGCGGAAGCAGGGGGGATCATTCGATTAGAACATGTGTTCGAATGGGTGTTTTGGTGTTGTTGCATTCCCCGTCCTTCCCTGAGCGTATTTCGAATATCTGCGCCATCTGTTCGCGCTGACGCGGGGCTATCGCAAAAACGCACGCGGTGCGACACTGGGGTTATGGACACCGCGCATTACCCCAGCCCCTCTTGGGCCGTGTTGCGTGGTGCGCGGCGAGTGCCGGATTAGCTCTCTTCCCCAGCCCCCTTTACCCGCTTCGCACTGAAAGTCCTTGCGCCCATGACTGGCCCCTCCGCCCCCCTGCCGGCTCTATTGCCATCCCGACACACTGCGATGCACGAAGGCGTGCAAAGACTGCAGGAGGGCAAGACGGTTTTTGTGATTGGCAAGCCCGGCAGTGGGCGCACCACTTTCGCCCTGCGTCTGCTGCGGGCGCTGGGGCAGAAGTTCTATTGGATTACCGGTGCTTCGGGCTTGGCCCATGTTGAGTTCGCTGTCCTGTCCAGCCTGTGTTCACAGATCCCGCAGACGCGGGAAGCGGCGGGGCATCCGACGCGGATGATTGCCGCCATCACCGGGTTCTCTTCCCACTCACCCATGTGGATCCTGCTGGATCGAGCCGAGCAGGTCGATGAGCAAAGCGCCGCCGTCCTGGCGCAACTGGCCCTATCGGGTCAGGTGCACCTGGTGGTGGCGACCGCCCAGCTGCGTCGGCTGCCCATTTGCCTGGCCCAATTGGCCAGCATGCACAGCTCCTGGCGGCTGGAGATGGCGCCGATGAATCGGGAGGACGCACGGTTCCTCACCGAGGAGGTGCTTGGCGGCCCGGTCAACGAAAGTACCGTGTGCACCTTGCTGCATGTCTCTGGCGGCAAGCCCCTGCAGATGCGTGAGTTGCTCTATGACGCGCAGGACGAGCAGGCGGTGCGCTTTGTGGGCGGGTACTGGAGCCTGCACCCGGAGTGGAAACCCAATGGGACGCGGATCAGCGATCTGGTCCACGCCCGGCTTGGGGCCGAGTCCCCTCCCATGCGCGAACTGGTGGAGCGCCTGGCCATTACCGGTCAATTGCCGCTGCAGCGGGCCGGGGAGGTGCTGGGCACCGAGGTGCTGGACCGGGCCATTGATACCGGACTCGCGCGGGTCCTGGATGCCGAGCCTTCCCCTGGCGACTCACCCGCCACCCCCTTGGTCGACTTGACTGCCGGCATCCCGGCGGAGGCCGTTGTTGGCCTGCTGGGCCGTCACCGGCTGGGCCAGCATCTGCAGGCGCTGGGCCCGGTGATTTCGAATGGGACGCAGGCCGGGGAGCTGGAAATCAACCTGGCCCTGCTGCGTCAGCGGGTCGGATGTCCGCTGCCGGCCGATGAGCTGTTGCGGCCCGTACTGCGGGCTGGGGCGAATTACCGGTATGACATCGTGGTGGCGCTGACCGAGCAACTGGGTTCCCAGGAGCAGGTGGCCGAGGAGACCCGCACCCTGTTGGCCGCCGCCCGGGCCGTGGCCCAGTTCGAGACCGGTGCGGCAAATCAGGGCCTGGAGACCCTATCCCCCTGGTTGGACCAGCATGCGGCGCCAATTCGGCAGGCGGCCGCCTACATTCACCACCATGGCCCCACCCCGCAGCTGGCGTTGGACCTGCTGCAGCCGCGCCCCGGGGATCCGCCGGATGTGGAGGCCCAGCGTCTGGTGCTGCTGAGCCTGCAGGACCAGCCGGTGGACTCGGTCAGCCTGTTGGCGGCATTCGAGGACCAGCGGATCCACGCGGATCTTCGCCTGGCCTGCCTCGCCCGCTACGGACTGCTGCTGGCCTATCAGGGGCAGGCGGTACGGGCCCGCGAGCTGTTCACCCAGGTATTCGCCTCGCCGGTGTGGGCACACACCGGCGCCTGTGGCCGGCGCACCATGTTCTCGGCGCTGCACCCGGTCCTGTTGGCCGAAGGCAACGGGTCCCAGCAGCTGCGTTCGCGCATCACCCGGATCCAGGACGACTCCAGCTCCGCCCACCACCTGGATCAGCTGATTTGGAAGGGTGCTTGGAACCTGGAGACCGGCAACGCGCAGGTCGCCGCGGTGGCATTGGACCAGGCGCTGTCCCTAGCCGAGCTCAACGACCCGCTGAACGCCGCCTCAATTGTCTGGGCACTGCGCTCCCGGGCCGCCTCCCTGCTGGGGAACACCGAACAGGCACGGCACTTCCTGCAGCAGGCCCGCACAGCCCGTTTTGATGGACAGCCTCTGCGACTGGAAGCGGAACGGGCGCTGCTGGCGGCCGTACTGCGCAGCGAGGGCACCGCCGCGGCCCGGGACTACCTCTCACGGCTGCTCACCCAGGCCGAGGAACGCGGGCTGAAAATGCAGCAGGTGCGGCTGCTGCATGACGCCTGGCGGTTGCGGCTGACCGAGCAGACCGAACAGTTCAGTTCCCTGGCCGCCACCGTGGAAGGTACGTTGGCCACCACCCTGGCCGGTTACGGCACCGCACTGGAGAACCTGGGCCCGCAGCTGGATGAGCTGATTGACAACCACGTGCGGCAAGGGCGCCTGCTGTACGCCGCCGAGCTGGCCAACCACGGCTCCGAACTGGCCCGGGCCTCCGGGAAACGGGCGCGGGCCTCCCACCTGCTCAGCCGCTGCGCCGAGATCGCCGGACCGCTGGCCAACGTGAACTCCCCGCGTCTGGGACGGGCCCGGGTGGATTCCGCCCTGCTAAGCGAACGCGAGTACGCCGCCTGCGTGCGAGCCGCCCAGGGTGAAAGCAACACGCAAATCGCCGCCGCACTGTACCTCTCCCCGCGCACCGTGGAGGGCCACCTGCAGCGGGCCTACGCCAAGCTGGGAATCCGCGACCGGCGCCAGCTCATTGACCATGACGACAGCGACCCCGACGACTTCCACCATGGGGCGGCGCAACCGGCCCAGCCGGACCGGGCATCGCAGGCTGTCACAAGCTACTGGGACAGCGCCACCTGAGCAATGCCTGCCCCAGTCTTCGCGCCGGCGGTCGGTTTTCGCCCAAACCCTGTCGGACAGGCCAGCTATTCGTTTACGCAGTACTACCTAAAAATTCCGAAAGCACTACTTAGTACCCCTCCATATGTCCTTGGCACCCAATAAGCTATGGTCAATTGGCCAACGGGGCACTTGGACGCTTTGGGGGGCGTGCCATTTGGTCAATTGAGTAAGTTAGCCACGGTCTTCTCGCTCGCGTCGATGACGCGCAGAACGACTTCGGCCGATACCGGGAAAAGCCAGCATTCACAGATGCTGGCTTTTCTCGTTGCGCCGACTTTACCCCCGGATTCCTGTTCTGCGCCGACCCGGACGCGGCAGCGCGCTGTTGTTAACAAACGCTGATTTTGCTAGGAATTCGCCCCCAACGGTGCTGACCAAGCCAACAAATACCGGGCGGAACACGACTCCTCGCCTAGGGTGTATGACATGGAACACCATACTTTGGTACAACTCGCGCTTGGGGATGCGGTTCCGGCCATTGGCCAGGGCACGTGGTTCATGGGAGATGCTCCCGCGGCACGGGAGAAGGAAATCGCCACGCTGCGCACCGGCATTGAGCTGGGCCTGTCGCTGGTGGACACCGCGGAAATGTACGGCGATGGGCGCAGTGAGGACCTGGTCGGGGAAGCGATCGCGCCGGTGCGCGATGAAGTCTTCCTCGTCGACAAGGTCCTGCCCTCCAACGCCTCGCGGCAGGGCACCATCACCGCCTGCGAACGCTCGCTGGAGCGCCTGGGCACCGACTGGATCGATCTCTACCTGCTGCACTGGCCCGGGGCGCACCCGCTGGAAGACACCGTGGAGGCCTTCGAACAGCTCAAGGACCGCGGACTGATCGGGGCCTGGGGCGTGAGCAACTTTGATCCGGAGGAACTGTCATACCTGCCCGGGCACCCGGCGGCGAACCAGGTGCTGTACAACCCCTCCCGCCGCGGCATCGAATTCGACCTGATCCCGCAGCAGCTGTCCATGAAGCCGCCGGTGCCGGTTATGGCCTACTCGCCCCTGGAGCAGGGCGAGATGCTGTCCGACCCCACCCTGAACGCCATTGCCCAGGAACTGGGGGTCAGCGTCGCCCAGGTGCTGATCGCCTGGGCGATCCGTTCGGGCAGCGTGATCGCGCTGCCCAAGTCCAGCAGCATCGAGCATGTGCGGCAAAACGCGGAGGCCGGCAGCCTGCGGCTAAATGACGAGCATCTGGCCCGCATCGACGCCGCCTTCCCGGCCCCGACCTCACCGGTGCCGCTGGAAGTCATCTAGGGACCAAACATGAGACTGCACCATATCCAGCTGGCCATGCCCGCCGGGCTGGAAGACACCGCCCGCCATTTTTACGCCGAGCTGCTGGGGCTGGAGGAAGTTGAACGCCCGGCCCGGGCCCATGACGGGCAGCTGTGGTTCTGCTGCTTCGACGACCAGGGGTTGGTCACCGCCGAAATCCACCTGGAGGTCGGCGCCCCGGTGCCCGCAGGCAGCGGACACACCGGGCTGCGGCTGGCCGACCGGGAGGAGCTGGCGCTGCTGGCCCACACCCTGGAGCAGGCCGATGTCCAGGTGGACTGGTCCGAACGGCACAGCTTCGAGGGCTATGAGCGCTTCTTCGTCCAGGACCCGTTCGGCAACCATCTGGAGCTGCTGGCCCCGGCCTACCTGTAGTGCCACAGGGGGTGACGTCCCGCTCACATTTGTCCGCCGGCGCCGCCACCCAAGTGGCCTGGGCGGGGCAGGCGTGGAATTATGGAGAAGTCATTGACTGGATCTTGGAAGGACCCGAACCAGTGCCCATCCGGCAAATCACCGTCTACGGGGAACCCGTACTTCATCAGCGCGCCGCGGAAGTGACCGTCTTCGACGACGAGTTGCGCGAGCTCGTGGCCGACATGCACACCACCATGGACGCCGCCCATGGGGTGGGCCTGGCCGCCCCGCAGATCGGCATCGGGCTGCGGATCTTCACCTACATCTACGCGGACCAGGACACCGCCCCGGAGCGTGGGGTGCTGATCAACCCCAAGCTGACCCTGTCCAAGGTTTCCCAGGCGGCCCCGGACGTGGACGAGGAGTCCGAGGGGTGCCTGTCGGTGCCCGGACTCTCCTTCCCGCTCAAGCGCGCGGACTACGCGAAGGTGGAGGGCGTGGACGAGTTCGGCAAGCCGATCTCCTTCGAGGCCCACGGCTGGTTTGCCCGCATCATGCAGCACGAGTTCGACCACCTGGACGGGCTGCTGTACGTGGACAAGCTGGTGCCCAAGTGGGACAAGCGCTGGCTGAAGGCGAAGAAGTCGCTGGGCTGGGGCACCCCGGGCATCACCTGGCTGCCGGGCACCGACGCGGACCCGTTCGGCCACTAGGCCCACCAGGCAAACCCGGCAAGGACCGGGGTCCGTGAAGTTCGTGCTTCACGGACCCCGGTCCTTGTCATTGCGGTGGTGCCTGCGCGCCGTCCGGCAGGTCTAGTCGCGCAGCGTGATCGAGGCGACCGCGTCGCGGGCCTGGCCGGCCAGGTTCTTGGGCATCGGGGCGCTCTTGGCCGACTCGGCCGCCACCTGCTGGCCCTCGTCGCTGACCACGTAGTCGGCGAACGTCTTGACCAGCTCCAGCTGCTTGGCGTCGGTGTAGCTGGAGCACAGGATGAAGTAGGAGACCATCACCAGCGGGTAGGCGCCCTGCGCGGTGGTGGTGCGGTCCAGCGCCAGGGAGATGTCGTGCTCGCCGCGGCCCTCGACCCGTTCGGCCTCCTCCACGGCACGGGCGGCCGCCTCACCGCTGACCTCAACAAACGTGTCCCCCGAGCCGATGGCCGCCTTGCCCAGCGAATCATCGACCAGCGAGTCATCCGCGTAGGTGATGGCGCCCTCGGTGCGGGTCACCGTGGTGACCACCCCGGAGTTGCCCTGGGCCTGCTCCACCCGGGTGCCCGAGGGCCAGGATCCACTCGGGTCGCTCTTCCACTGCTGGGGTGCGGCCTCGTGCAGGTACTCGGTGAAGTTCTCGGTGGTGCCCGAGTCATCCGAACGCACCACCACGGTCATCGGCACGTCCGGGATCTTCACGCCCGGGTTCAGCTTGGCGATGGCCTCATCCTGCCAGCTGGTGATCTGCCCGTTGAAGATCCGTGCCACCGTGGGCGCATCCAGGTTCAGGCTTTGCACCCCGGGCAGGTTGAAGGCCACGGTGATCGGGGAAATGTAGGCCGGGATGTTGATGGCGCCCTGCGGGCCGCAGGTGGCCCGCGACTCGGCTTCCTCCTCATCCTTCAGGTACGCGTCCGAGCCGGCGAATTCGGTGCCGCCGGCCAGCAGGCCGGCGCGCCCGGCGCCGGAGCCCACCGAGGCGTACTGCACCTGCACCTTGGGGTGCAGGGTGGAGAACCCGGTGGTCCAGGCGTTCATGGCCGCGTTCTGTGCGGTGGAGCCGCCCCCGGTGATGGTTCCGGCCAGGGAGGAGGTGTTCTGCTCGGCGGCCTTGCGCTGTTCTTCACCCAGCGGGTAGTCATTCCCGCAGCCGGTGAGCAGCAGCGTGCTCAGCGCGAGCACACTGGTCACGGACAGTGCGGGGCGGCGGTGGGTGCGGACCGGGTCAGGTGCGGACGTACCTGGCATGGGTGGAACTCCTGGGTTGGGGGAAAGTCGGCCCTCACTGTGGCCACCCTCAATCCTAGGCAACCCTGCTGGGCGTCGGCCACTTAGCCACGGCCCCTACAGCGCCGGGGAGATGCACGCCACCCCCGTTCCCGCAGCGACCTGTGCGGCAGCGTTTTGGCGTCAACGGCAGCGACCGCCGGAATCGGGCTTTTTCGGCCCGGTTCCGGCGGTCGCGGTGGATGCGCTGTTTTTCGCGCCTACTTCATGGACTGGACCTGCAGCACCTTGCCGTGCGGGTGGCACTGCTGGACGGCCTTTTCCTGGGCGTCGGTCAGTTCGGCCAGTTCACCGGTAATGGTCACCGGCTGGCCCACGTAGTGGGTGGTGCCATCCAGCTCAACGCCGGGGCGCTGGCGGTTCAGGACCTCGGCCTGTTCCGGCAGGAGCAGCAGGGTCGGCTCGCCCTTGTCCTTCAGGTGCAGGCAGCCGCCGTCGGCGACAATCAGCTTGCCGCTCTGCTCGGTGGCCTTTACATCCTTGAAGTCGGTGTCGGCGATGACCCCGCGCGGCTTCTCCTTAGTCAGGCTCAGCTTCGCCTCATCGGCAGCGGCAGCGGTTTCGCTGGCCGGGGCGCTGGTCTTAGTGCTGGGGCTGGCTTCCGTGCTGGGGGTCGACTCGGCCTGAGTGCTCGGCGCCGCTTCGCTGCTGGCTGCCGGGCTAAAGGGGGCCTGGGACGCACTGGCGTCGTTGGGCTGCGCGGAGCAGGCGGTCATGCCAGCCAGGCTCAACGCGAGCACTGCCACCATGGGACGGATACGCTTTCGGGTGTCTGCGGCAACTGCTTTCATATTTCCGAGCCTAACAAGTACCGTCAAAAAATTGTCGCTGATCACTGGTGATTAAACGCACCACCGGGCGCCAAGTACGCAACAATGCGTTCCTGGCGCCCGGTGGTTGGGCCTGCTGCCGGTGCTACTGGGCGGCGACGGCCTCGGCCTTCAGCGCCGGAACGGCGACCGGGTGGGTGCCGGCGATGCTCTCGATTACCCGCACCACCTGGCAGGAGTAGCCGAACTCGTTGTCGTACCAGACGTAGACGACGGCGTTCTTGCCCGAGACGATGGTGGCCAGCCCATCAACGATACCGGCGCGGCGGGAGCCGACGAAGTCGGTGGACACCACTTCGGGGGAGTCGATGTAGTCGATCTGCTTGTGCAGGTCGCTGGTCAGCGAGGTCTCACGCAGGTACGCGTTCAGCTCGTCCTTGGTGGTCTCCTGCTCCAGGTTCAGGTTCAGGATTGCCATGGACACATCCGGGGTGGGGACGCGGATGGCGTTGCCGGTCAGCTTGCCGGCGAACTCCGGCAGGGCCTTGGCCACGGCCTTGGCGGCCCCGGTCTCGGTGATGACCATGTTCAGCGCTGCGGAGCGGCCGCGGCGCTCACCCTTGTGGAAGTTGTCGATCAGGTTCTGGTCGTTGGTGAACGAGTGAACGGTCTCAACGTGGCCGTGCTCGACACCGAACTTGTCGTTCAGGGCCTTGAGCACCGGGGTGATGGCGTTGGTGGTGCAGGAGGCGGCCGAGAGGATGGTGTCCTCGGCGCCGATCCACGAATCGTTGATGCCGTGCACGATGTTCTTCACATCGCCCTTGCCCGGGGCGGTGAGCAGCACGCGGGAGACGCCCTTGGCCTTCAGGTGCTGGCCCAGGCCCTCCTCGTCGCGCCAGCGGCCGGTGTTGTCCACCACGATGGCGTTGTCGATGCCGTACTCGGTGTAGTCCACCGAGGCCGGGTCATTCGAGTAGATGACCTGGATCAGGGTGCCGTTGGCCAGGATGGTGTTGTTTTCCTCGTCCACGGTGATCGAGCCGTCGAACTTGCCGTGCACCGAGTCGCGGCGCAGCAGGCTGGCGCGCTTCTGCAGGTCGTTCTCGGCGCCCTTGCGCACCACGATGGCGCGCAGGCGCAGCCCGTAGCCGCCGCGTTCGATCAGGATGCGGGCCAGCAGGCGACCGATGCGGCCAAAGCCGTAGAGGACGACGTCCTGCGGCTCGGCGTCGGTGGCGCCGGCCTGGCCGACCTTCTCGCCCAGTTCCTCGCTCAGGAAGGACTTCAGGTCGGTGGCGCCGGATTCGGTGAACTTCTTGTTCAGGCGGCCCAGGTCAACGGACACGGCCCCCACGTTCAGCTCATCAATGGCTTCGAGGATCGGCATGGTCGCGGTCAGAGCCAGCTCTTCGCCATCAATGCGACGCACCAGGCGGTGGGCCTTGATGATGTCAATGGCGGACTGGTTGATCAGCTTGCGGCCGTAGATGGAGGTCACCACATTGTTCTTGCGGTAAAGACGTCCGATCAGCGGAATCATGGCCTCGGCGAGCTCTTCGCGCCCGCTCCAATCTTCCTGGGCAACGACAGACTGCTGGGTCACAGAAAATCCCTTCCAATTTCAGCCGACTTCCGGATCCTCAAAGTCGGTTGGCACCGTGAGAAGCACCATTGCATTTACGGTGGCACGGGGTTTCAGGATCATTCCCCGTTGAATACACATCCATCATAAACGTTTGGTGAACCGGTGCGGAATGTGACCCTGTGAGACCTGTCACCCAGCCGGAGGGCAGCGGTCGGAAAAAACCGCATCAGGGTGGAGGCAGGAGGATGGTGAATGGGATGACCGATACGCCGGGTTCTGTTCCGCCTGCATGAGGCGGCGACGACCATCTATCTACGGCTGCCGTTGCCGACAGCCTCTAGCGGTCCACCCAACTGCTGGGGCGAACAGCCCTCATAACGCAGTCTGTCTGACCTTGCTCCGAGTGGGGTTTACCTAGCCGTCCCGGTCACCCGGGACGCTGGTGGTCTCTTACACCACCCTTTCACCCTTACCAGGAAGACCTGGCGGTTTACTTTCTGTGGCACTGGCCTGCGGGTTACCCCGAGTGGGCGTTACCCACCACCCTGTTCTGTGGAGCCCGGACGTTCCTCGGGCCGCTGATGCGGCACGCGGTCGCCTGGTCATCCCATTCGCCGTTCATTCTACGCGCTGCACCGGCAACCACGGCAATCAGCCGGTTGCCGAAAGGGATTATGCCGCTTGCAGGCCGCCTTCACCCGATGGGCATTGGGGCGTGGACTGCTAGTACGCTGGAAGGCGTGCTGATTCTGTTGCCCCCTTCCGAAGGTAAGACCGCCCACGCGAGCGGCGACCCATTTGAGATGTCCGCGCTCTCCTTCCCCCAGCTGGGCGAGGCGCGCGGTGAGGTGCTGGCGGCGCTGCGCACGGTGTCGGCTGCCGAGGACGCCATGCAAGTGCTGGGCGTCGGGGCATCGCTGGCCGAGGAAGTGGCACGCAACATCACCCTGCACCGCGAACCGGCGGCCCAGGCCCATGACGTGTACTCCGGCGTGCTCTTCGAGGCCCTGGGGTATTCCACGCTGGATGCCGCCGCGCAGCGGCGGGCCGATGAGTCCATCGTGGTGGTCTCCGCGCTGTGGGGTGCCGTGGGTTTCGCCGACCGGATCCCGCCCTACCGGCTCTCGATGGGCGTGAAGCTCGAGCCGGTGGGCAAGCTGGCCAGCTGGTGGAAGAAGCGCCTGACCCCGGTGCTGGACGCGCGCGCTGGGGATCAGCTGATCGTGGATGCGCGCTCGAGCACCTACGCGGCCGCCTATAAGCCGTCCAACGGCAACAGCGTGGCGGTCAACGTTTTCCAGCTGCGCAACGGGACGCCGAAGGTGGTTTCGCACTTCGCCAAGCACACCCGCGGTGAGGTCGCCCGCTTCCTGATGGAACAGGAAACCGAGCCGGCCAACGCGCAGGAGCTGCTGGATTTGGCCAACACGCGGTGGGACGCGAGCCTGTCGGAGGACAAGAAGGGGCTGGCCCTGAACATCGTGCTGGCCGAGGACCACCAGTTCACGTCCCCGGCGAAGGCGACCGCCGGGGTGTAGCCGGGCCGAACTACTGCAGTTCGTCGGAATCGCTGGGGTGGGCGGCATCCCGCCCGATGGTTTCAGGCTCCGCACCCGCTTCATGACTCGACTGCTTGTCGCTGGCCTCCTGGCGCCCCATCCAGTGCAGCGCCACTCCGATCGCGGTCAGCGTGGCGCCAAACGGGGTCAGGAACGACTGGGCGAACAAGAGGATCGCGCCCAACGTGTAGGTGATCAGCGGGTCATTGCTGTTCGGGCCGATGTTGAGCGCGACCGGCTGGAAGATGACCGGGGCAATGACGCTGAGCAGGATCCCGAGCACCACGGCGCCCAGTCCCACGACGATGAGCTTCTTGTGGATTGCCTTCATCGTTGGATGCCCCCTGCCGGTGCCTTCATTCGGCACCGCCTGGGTGCGGCGCCGAATATCGTTGACCTTCAACCTAGGCCACTTGGCGCCATCTGACAAGGGATGTTTCCCGCTTCGGCCGCTGCTTGGCTCCCATGGCCATGCCGCCGCCCGGCGGGAATCTACCGGGGATCCTGTGCCACGAGTTCAACTTCGAAGCCCGCCGCGTCCTCCAGGTAGGCGGCGCGGTGCTCGCTGCCCCCCGGCGAACGGGTGCCGGTCGGCGAAGAGCAGCGTGAACCCGTGTTTCAGCGCATCCTCGGTGACCTGATTGAACTCGGCGGCCGGAACGCTCAGCGCCAGGTGGTTCATCCCCGCAGCGCACCGCTGGTGCCGGCCGGGGAGCACGTCCGGCCCGGACTCCAGAACGATGTAGAACCCGTCCCGGCCGTAGCTCACCCCGTGCGCCCACTCATCCAGCACGGCGCAACCCAGTCGCTGCAGCAGCCATCCCAGGCTGGCCTTTGACTGCTGAAGGTCCGCGACCCACAACTCCAGGTGATGCAGCACGGGTGCTCCAGCTCGTCGAGGGAAGGGGAATCAGGGGTTTCGAAAAGCTCGCTACCCCCTACGGCGTGAGCACGAAGTCCCACGGGTCGGTGTTGATTTGGGAGACTTCCACCTCGATGGCAAAGCCCAGATCCCGCAACACGTTCTGCAGGGCGCGGGCCGCGGCGGAGAGCCATACCCACTCCGAGGCGAAGTGGGAGACGTCAACCAGGTAGGGATGCGAATCCCCGGCCGCTTCGCGGGCCTCGCTGGCCGGGTGGTGACGCAAATCGGCGGTGACGTACACGTCGGCGTCATGGGAGCGCACCGCGTCGAACAGCGAATCCCCGGCTCCGCCGCACAGCGCGATCTTGCGCACGATGGCGTTGCGGTCCCCGGCCACCCGCACCCCGCCGGCCACGGCCGGCAGCACGGTGTAGACCCGTTCGGCGAAGTCCTGCAGGGTCATGGTCTTTTCCAGGTAGCCGACCCGGCCCAGGCCCTCCTCGGGCAGCCCGTCCTTGGAGACGACCAGCGGCACGCAGTCGCTGAGCCCGAACGCGTCGGCCAGGGCGTCGTTCACTCCCCCGATGGCGCTGTCCGCGTTGGTGTGGGCGGTCAGCAGCGCGCACCCGGATTCGATCAGCCGGGTGATGGCCTCGCCCTTGAAGCTGGTGCCGGCGACCTGGTTGACCGGCTTGAGCAGCAGCGGGTGGTGGGTGATCAGCAGGTCCGCGCCGCGCTCGATCGCGTCCTCAATGACCTGAAGGGTGGGGTCCACCGCGAAGACGACCTTCTTGACGCTGGCGGTGGTGCGCCCGGCGACCAGACCCACGGCGTCCCAGTCCTCGGCCAGCGACTGCGGCCACAGCTCCTCGGCGGCCTCCAGCACGGTGCCCACGCTGGGCACGGCAGACTCGGCGCCCGCGGCTGCCGCACCGCCGGCCGCGGCCGGGGATTCGGGGTTCTTGGCAGCCTGATCCTGCTTTGTTGCCTCGGTCTTGCGCGCATCGCCGACCGGGTTGTTCACCTTGCTCTGCATACCTCTAGCCTACGCGGTGGGCCGGGAACGGGAACAGAATGCAACGCCGTGGTGTTGGCTATGGATGTGAGTTCACAAACCAAAACCCAAGCCCATCATTTCGAGCCGACCAGTGAGATTGATGGCCGTGCGCTGCGCACCTTCGTGCTGGCCGGCGGCTGCTTCTGGTGTCTTGACGCCGTCTACCAGCGCACCCGTGGGGTGCATTCGGTGATCTCCGGCTACACCGGCGGGAACACCTCCCACCCGGACTACCACCAGGTGTGCACCGGGATGACCGGTCACGCCGAGGCCGTGGCGGTGACCTTCGACGAGTCCGTGGTGCCGGCCGAGGTCATCCTGGACATGTTCTTCACCCTGCACGACCCGACCACCCTGAACCGGCAGGGCTACGACGTGGGCACCCAGTACCGCAGCGCCATGTTCCCGCTGGATGACGCCCAGCGTAAGGACTATGAGCGGGCGATCGCGAAGTTCGCCGAGCTCTACCCGGATCCTATCGTGACCACCATGGAGCAGCCGGACGACTTCTGGGTGGCCGAGGACATCCACCAGGACTATTACACCCAGTACTCCCAGGCCGGGTATTGCCGGGTCATAATCGACCCAAAGCTGGCAAAGGTAAAGAAATATTACGGTTCGTGGCTTAACAACGAGTCGTAATTGGCGCGAGAACTACCCTAGAGAGGGAAAGCTTTTCTCGGCACCGCGCCCTTGAGCGCAAGGGGCGGGCCGAAGCACAACTCGTTCTTCCGGATCCGTGCGCGGGCCCGGAGCAAGCTAGCGATCACAGCCAACCGATACAGCGAAGGAACCAACACGATGGGCAAAATCTACAACAACGTCACCGAGGTCGTCGGCGGAACCCCGCTGGTGAAGCTCAACCGGCTGGATGAGGGGCTGCCGGGCAACGTTGCGGTGAAGCTGGAGTTCTACAACCCGGCCAACTCGGTCAAGGACCGCATCGGTGTGGCGATTGTGGACGCCGCCGAGGCCTCGGGCGCGCTGAAGCCCGGGGGCACCATCGTGGAGGGCACCTCCGGGAACACCGGCATCGCCCTGGCCATGGTCGGCGCGGCCCGCGGCTACAAGGTGGTGCTGACCATGCCCGAGACCATGAGCACCGAGCGCCGCGTGATGCTGCGCGCCTTCGGCGCCGAGATCGTGCTGACCCCGGGCGCCGACGGCATGCGCGGCGCGGTGGAGAAGGCCAAGGAGATCGTGGCCACCACCGAGAACGCGATCTGGGCCCAGCAGTTCGCCAATGAGGCCAACCCGAAGATCCACCACGACACCACCGGCCCGGAAATCTGGGAAGACACCGAGGGCAAGGTGGACGTGCTGGTTTCCGGCATCGGCACCGGCGGCACCATCACCGGCGCCGGACGCTACCTGAAGGGAAAGAACGCCGAGGTGAAGATCGTGGCGGTGGAGCCCAAGGACTCCCCGATCCTCAACGGCGGCAAGCCCGGCCCGCACAAGATCCAGGGCCTGGGCGCGAACTTCATCCCCGAGGTGCTGGACACCGAACTGTACGACGAGGTGCTGGACGCCCCGATCGAGGAATCGGTCTCCGTGGCCCGCGCGCTGGGCGTGAAGGAAGGGATCCTGGGCGGCATCTCCGCAGGCGCCGCCGTGTGGGGCGCCCTGCAGGTGGCCGCCCGTGAGGAGAACGCCGGCAAGCTGATCGTGGCGGTGGTCCCGGACTTCGGCGAACGCTACATCTCGACCCTGCTCTTTGACGACATCCGCGGCTAGTTTCCGCGGATTGTGATGGCTGGCGAATAAATCGGCGTGCCGTGCGGTTGGACTGGATAGACCCGCCCCGGCGCGCCGATTTGTCGTGTGACCTCCCGTAATGGGACCCACGATGGCACGTCGCCAGCCCTTGACCCCTAAGGTGAACACATGAGTTTTATCTCCCGGCTACGGGAAGACCTGGCCACTGCCCGCACCCACGACCCGGCCACGCGCAGCGACACCGAGAACTTCTTCGCCGCCTCGGGGCTGCACGCGATCTGGATGCACCGGATCGCGCACCGGATGTGGCAGAACCCGTCCCTGCGCTTTGCCGCGCGGATGCTCTCGCAGCTGAACCGGGCCGTCACCGGCATTGAGATCCACCCCGGAGCCACGATCGGGCGGCGCTTCTTCATCGACCACGGCATGGGGGTGGTGATCGGTGAGACCGCCGAGGTGGGCGACGATGTGATGCTCTACCACGGGGTGACCCTGGGCGGGCGTTCACTGGCCAAGGTCAAGCGCCACCCGACCATCGGCAACCGGGTGGTGGTCGGGGCCGGGGCGAAGATCCTGGGTCCGATCGTGATCGGGGACGACTCGGCGGTGGGCGCAAACGCCGTGGTGGTCAAGGACGCCCCGGCCGGTTCGATTGTCACCGGCATCCCGGCGCGCAACCGCCCGCGTTCCCCGGAGGAGCGCAAGCCGGCGGTGGACCCGGCCGAGTACATTGACCCGGCCATGTGGATTTAGCTCCCTACCCGCCCCAGGGGCCCGCAGCACCATCCCGGTGCCGCGGGCCCCTGGCTGCGTTACGGCTCCTGCTCAGCAACACCGGTGGTGGATGGGCAGGAATCAAGAAGTCGGCGGCCCCGACGATTCAGTAAGCTGAAGTCCATGAGCCAGCATGCAGCAGACACCCATGACATGATCCGTGTGCGCCAGGCGCGGGAGAACAACCTGCAGGGCGTGGACGCCGACATCCCCAAGCGCCGGATCACCGCCTTCACCGGGGTCTCCGGCTCGGGCAAGTCCTCCCTGGTCTTTGGCACCATCGCCGCCGAATCGCAGCGGCTGATCAACGAAACCTATACCGCGTTCATCCAAACGTTCATGCCCTCCATGCCCCGCCCGGACGTGGAGGTGCTGCAGAACCTGACCGCGGCGATCGTGGTGGACCAGGAACGCATGGGCGCCACCTCCCGCTCCACGGTGGGCACCGCCACCGACGCCTACTCGCTGCTGCGCGTGCTCTACTCCCGCTACTCCACCCCCAGCGCCGGCGGGGCCGGGGCATACTCCTTCAACCTGGGCGAGGGAGCGTGCAGCGCCTGCGAGGGGTTCGGCACCGAGGCGAGCATTGACCTGGACGAGCTGCTGGACTGGGACAAGACCCTGAACGAGGGGGCGATCAACGCCCCGAACTTGGCCCCGGGCGCCTGGCTGTGGCAGACCCTGACCGCCGGCACCGAGGCGGACCTGGATGTGAAGCTCAAGGACATGCCCGCACCGATGCTGGAGCGGCTGCTCTACGAGGAGCCGGGCAAGGTGAAGCTGAACGGGGCGAACATGAGCTACTCCGGGCTGATCACCCGGATCAAGAACAACTACATCCACTCCGGGCGGGAGATCAAGCAGGCGCACATCCGCGATTGGATCGCGCGGATCTCCACCACCGCCCCGTGCAGCATCTGCGGCGGTGCCCGGCTGGGTGAAAAGGCCCGGGCCTCGAAGATCGACGGGTACGGGATCGCGCAGCTAAGCGCCCTGCAGGTCTCGGATTTGATCCCGGTCCTGGATCAGCTGCAGATCCCCGACGCCGCTCCCCTGCTGGGCAACCTGAAGGCCGTGCTGCAATCCATGGTGCAGATCGGGTTGGGCTACATCTCCCTGGACCGTCCCGCCGGCACCCTGTCCGGCGGGGAGGCGCAGCGGGTGAAGATGATCCGCCACCTGGGCAGTGCCCTGTCCGATGTCACCTACGTCTTTGATGAACCCACGGTGGGCCTGCACCCGCACGACATCCAGCGGATGAACCACCTGCTGGCGGACCTGCGCGACAAGGGCAACACGGTGCTGGTGGTGGAGCACAAGCCGGAGGTCATCAAGATCGCCGACCACGTCATCGACCTGGGCCCGGGGGCCGGCATCCACGGCGGTCAGGTCACCTACGCCGGGGATGTGCCCGGGCTGCTCGCCAGCGACACCCTGACCGGCCAGCACTTCTCCGCCACCGTGCCGCTGAAGCAGCAGGTGCGCCAGGGCCGGGACCCGCTGCAGATCCGCGGGGCGAACACCCACAACCTGAAGAACGTGGACGTGGACATCCCCCGCGGGGTGCTGTGCGCGGTGACCGGGGTCGCCGGGTCCGGCAAGTCCACACTGATCCACACCACGATTTCCAAGCGCGAGGACGTGGCGGTGGTGGACCAGTCAGCGATCCGCGGCTCCCGGCGCTCGAACCCGGCCACCTACACCGGGGTGCTGGATCCGATCCGTGCCGCGTTCGCCAAGGCCAACGACGTCAAGGCCGCGCTGTTCAGCGCGAACTCCGAGGGCGCCTGCCCGAACTGCAACGGGGTGGGCTACACCTACACCGACCTGGTCTCCATGGCCGGGGTGCCGCTGCTGTGCGAGGTCTGCGAGGGCAAACGCTACACCGCCCAGGTGCTGGACTACCGGCTGGACGGGATGAACATCACCGAGGTGCTCGAGCTGAGCATCGAACAGGCCCAGCAGCAGCTGAAGGTCCCCAAGGCCAAGGCCATGCTGCAGCGGCTGAACCAGGTGGGCTTGGGCTACCTGAAGCTCGGCCAGCCGCTGAACACGCTCTCCGGCGGGGAACGCCAACGCCTGAAGCTGGCCATCAACCTGGGCAAGGGGGCCGGCACCTATGTGCTGGATGAACCCACCACCGGGTTGCACATGGCGGACGTGGACAAGCTGCTGGCCCTGCTGGATGAGATGGTGGACGAGGGCAACACGGTCATCGTGATCGAACACCACCTGGCCGTCATCGCCCACGCCGACTGGGTCATCGACCTGGGCCCGGGCGCCGGGCATGAGGGCGGAAGCATTGTCTTTGAAGGCACCCCGCGCCAGCTGACTCAGGCCCCAACCCTCACCGGTGAGCACCTGGCCCGCTACGTGGGCAGCTGAGCATGGACTTCACGCTGCGCACCCCGACCCTTGACGATGCGGCCGAGCTGGCGGCACTGCATGTGACCACCTGGAAACAGGCTTACGGGCACCTGCTGCCCAGCGGCTTCTTCACTCAGGCCCACGCCGAGGGGCGGCGCGCCCTGTGGGACCGCCTGCTCGCCGATGAGGACCCCGCCCTGCGCCGCGTGGTGGCCGAACGCCAGGGACAAATTGTGGGATTCGCGCTCGCCGGGACCCCGCTGCCGGCCGAGGGGTCCGATCCCGTGCGGGGGCTGCAATTATTCAGCCTCTATGTGCTGGCCAGCGAATACGGGCAGGGTGTGGGCCGGGAGCTGCTCGAGGCGGCCCTGGGCAGCGAACCAGCCCTGTTGTGGGTGGCCGATGAGAACCCGCGGGCGATCGCGTTCTATCGCAAGCACGGCTTCGAATTCGATGGCGCAGCAATCCAGGATCCCCGCATCCCGGGGATCACCGATCTGCGGATGGTGCGCTAGAAAACGGTTAACCACCAAAGGTGGGGGAACCGGCCACATCGGACCGGCTCCCCCACCTTTGTTCGGCGCCCGAACGCTGGCGGGAGGGGTGGCTAGATGCGCACCAGCATCTTGCCGATGTTCGCGCCCTTCATCATGTTCACGAAGGCGTCCACGGTGTTCTCGATGCCGTCCACGATGGTCTCGTCGTAGACGATCTTCCCGTCGGCGAACCACTGGCTCATCTGTTCATTGAAGTCACCGGCGGCGTACAGGTAGTTGCCCAGGGTGAAGCCCTGCATCTTCAGTCCGCGGGTGACCATGTTTGACATGTTCTTCGGTCCCGCGGGCGCCTCGGTGGAGTTGTAGCTGGAAATCGCGCCGCACAGGGCGGCCCGTCCCCCGTCGTTGAATTCAGCCAGTGCCGCCTCAAGGTGCTCGCCGCCGACGTTGTCGTAGAACACGTCGATGCCTTCCGGGGCGGCCTCGGCCAGCTGGCCGCGCACATCCCCGTCCTTGTAGTTGAAGGCTGCGTCGTAGCCGTACTTTTCGGTCAGCAGCTTGATCTTCTCGGGGCTGCCGGCCGAACCGATGACCCGCTTGGCGCCCATCAGCTTGGCAATCTGTCCGGCGGCGGTGCCCACCGCGCCGGCGGCGCCGGAGATGAACACGGTCTCGCCTTCCTTCAGCCCGGCGATCTCCTTCAGGCCCACGAAGGCGGTCATCCCGGTCATGCCCAGGATGTGCAGCCGCACCGAGTTCGGCACCCCGTCGATCTCGGGCACCTTCTTGAAGGTCTTCGCGTCGGCCTGGATGCCGTCGGACCAGCCGTGCTGGTGGGTGACCAGGCTGCCCTCGGGCAGTTCATCGGAGGTGGATTCAACGACCCGGCCCACGGCCCCGCCGGTGATGCGCTCGCCCACCTCGTAGGGGGCCACGTAGGAGCGGGCATTGCTCATGCGCCCACGCATATAGGGGTCCACGGAGATGAACTCGTTGCGCACGCGCACCTGGTTCTCCCCCAGGGGCGGATTCTCGACGGTGGCGAAGTCAAAGTTCTCTTCACTGGGCCAGCCGGTGGGGCGGGAGGCAAGACGGATTTCGGTGGTCTTGAAGTCGGTCATGGGATGGTGAACCTTTCGTCGCGGAGATTGCAGGTCGAGTGGCGGTTTATCAACCGGCGGATGACTCGGAGCCAAGGTGAGCTTGCTCGTCACACCCGCCACCACTATTTGTAACGGTCATTCCAATATATACTGGAATGGTCGTTACGAAAAGACTGGAGGAACGTGATGGCCAGAACACTAGCCTTTGACCGGACCCGGGTGGCGCAGCAGGCCCGCGCCGTGTTCTGGTCGCGCGGCTATGAGGCGGCCTCCATTCCCGAGCTTGAGCAGGCCACCGGACTCAGCCGCTCCAGCATCTACAACTCCTTTGGCTCCAAGCGCGGGTTGTTCGCCGCCGCCGTGGACAGCTATCTGGAGGAGATTGTGCGCCCACGCCTGCGTCCGCTGCGTGAACCCAGCGTGCAGCCAAGCGCGCTGAGGACCTACCTTGGGGACCTAGCCGAGACCTTCGCCAACCCGGGCTCGGTTACCGCGGCGAATGGGTGCCTGCTGATTAATTCGGCCAACGCCCCGATCGCCAGCGATGAACAGGTCGCCGAAATCATTGCCAGCTACCGCAGTGAATTGCATGCGGCGCTGGCCCGCGGCGTGCAGGCGGCCCTGCCCGCCGCCGCAGCGCACCGCCAGGAGGTGCTCGCCGAGACGCTCACCGGCCTGGTGGTGGCCGCCTTCGCCCTGGCCCGGATTGTTCCGGGCGAAGCGGCGCAGCTGCTGCGCAACGGGGTGGAATTGCTCGACTCCTGACCCTCCGGCGCCCGGGGGCACCCCCACCCGTGGACATGAAAAAGGCCGTGGCCTGGAAAATCGCTCGACTTTCCAGGCCACGGCCGATTCCGTTTCCCGCACGGGTGCGGCAGAGGCTTCCTAGTGGGTGTCCTCGGCGGAGATCTCGGTGCGGTCCCCGCTCCACAGGGTATGGAAGGTGCCTTCCTTGTCGGTGCGACGGTAGGTGTGCGCACCGAAGAAGTCACGCAGGCCCTGGGTCAACGCGGCCGGCAGGCGGTCGCGGCGCAGGCCGTCGTAGTAGGCCAGCGAGGAGGAGAATACCGGGGCCGGGATACCCAGCTGGGCGGCCACGGCCACCACGCGGCGCCAGGCCGGAACGGCCTTGCCGATTGCCTCGGTGAAGGCCGGGGTGAACAGCAGGTTGGCCGGGCTGGTTTCGCCCTTGTAGGCGGCCATGATGTCCTTGAGCAGGGCGGCGCGGATGATGCAGCCTTCACGCCACAGCCCGGCGATCTCGTCCAGCTTCAGCTCCCAGCCGTATTCGCCGGCGGCGGAGGTGAGCATGTCCAGGCCCTGGGCGTAGGAGACCAGCTTGGAGGCGAACAGCGCCTGGCGCACGTCCTCGACGAAGTTCTCCGGCAGGTTCACCTCGGCGGTGTGTCCCTGGAGCACTTCCTGACCCACGGCGCGAATTTCGCGCTGCGAGGACAGCGAGCGGGCGAAGACGGATTCGGCGATGGCCGAGACCGGGGAGCCCATGTCCAAGCCGGACTGCACGGTCCAGCGGCCGGTGCCCTTCTGCCCGGCGGAGTCCTGGATGACATCCACCAGCGGCTTGCCGGTGGCGGCATCGGTGTGCCCCAGGACCTCGGCGGTGATTTCAATCAGGAAGCTGGAAAGCTCGCCCTGGTTCCAGTCGGCGAAGATCTTGGCCTGCTCGCCCGGTTCGATGCCCGCGGCGTGGCGCATCAGGTCGTAGGCTTCGCCGATGACCTGCATGTCGGCGTATTCGATGCCGTTGTGCACCATCTTCACGAAGTGCCCGGCACCGTCGGTGGAGATCCAGGCGCAGCACGGGGTGCCGTCATCGGCCTTGGCCGCGATCTTCTCCAGCATCGGGCCCAGGGCCTGGTAGGACTGCTTGGAGCCGCCGGGCATGATCGAGGGGCCCAGCAGGGCGCCTTCCTCACCGCCGGAGACGCCAACGCCCACGAAGTGCAGGCCCTTTTCGGCCAGCGCGGCTTCGCGGCGGCGGGTGTCGGTGTAGTGGGAGTTGCCGCCGTCGATGATGATGTCATCCTCATCCAGCAGCGGCACCAGCTGGTCGATGACCGAGTCGACCGGGGCGCCGGCCTTGACCATGATCATCACCCGGCGAGGGGTTTCCAGATTGGCCACCAGCTCTTCGAGGGTTTCGGTGCGGATGAACTGGCCTTCGTCACCGTGCGCCTCCAGCAGCGCATCGGTCTTGCCGATCGAGCGGTTGTGCAGGGCAACGGTGTATCCGTTGCGGGCGAAGTTCCGGGCGAGGTTTGCGCCCATCACGGCCAGACCTGTGACGCCAATCTGTGCAGGCATAAAATCATTTCTCCAATATGTAACCGGAAAGGTGCGCCGTCATCGCCGGGCACCTTCCGTGCCCGCACGGCTTCGTGACGTTTTTGATTCTACCGCTCGGGCGGGTCAATACCCAGAGGCACCGCCCACTTAAATCTGATTTATTTGCCTTCCGGTGCCCTGAGGTGGGGGTTTTGGGGGCGTCGCTTGGATATGATGAGGCAATGGCTACCAGTCTGCATGCTCACGTGGTGGAGCACCTCGGCTCACGAATTGTCAGCGGATTCATCCCCGCGGACACGATCCTGCTTGCCGCCGACTTGGAGCAGCAGCTGAAGGTTTCACGCTCGGTGATCCGCGAGGCCGTGCGCGTGCTCGCCCAGTGCGGTTTGGTGACCAGCACCAAGCGGGTGGGCATCCGGGTGCAGGGCCCGAGCAAATGGAACCCCTTTGATTCACTGGTGATCCGCTGGCGCCTGGCCAGCAACCAGCAGGGCGTGCAGCTGCGCTCGCTGACCGAGCTGCGCATCTCCGTAGAGCCGATGGCCGCCGAGCTCGCCGCCCAGTACTCCCCGGCCGAGTTCCGCGAGGAGCTGATGACGCTTTCAGCGCAGATGAACCACTACGGCCGGATCGGGGACCTGCGCCGCTTTTTGGAACTGGACATCCGCTTCCACGCGGTGCTGCTGGCCGCCTCGGGAAATGAAATGTTCGCGAACCTGGCCATCCCGATCGGGGAGACCCTTCGCGGGCGCACCGAGCTGGGCCTGATGCCCGAACGCCCGCACGAGGAGGCCCTGGCCTGGCACCAGGCGGTCGCCGACGCAGTCTCCAACCACGATGCGCTGGCCGCCCGAAAGAACATGGAGAACATCATGCGCCGCACCCACAGCGAGATCTGCGGGATCTGGGCCGGGCAGGAACGGCTGTTCATCGACCCGGCCGGTCCCCGCTAGCGCTTCTGCCCTAGCGCTCGGCCACCGCGACGGGTTGGGTTTCGCGCAGTTCGGCCGGTGGTGCGACGCGTTCGATCAGTGGCCGCAGCAGCACCAGGCACACCAGCACCACCAGCACCCCGAGCGCCAGCCCGGCCAGCACGTCATGCAGGTAGTGGGCGCCGACCGCGACCCGGGAGAGCGCAATTAGCCCCGCGGCCGGGGCCACGATCCACAAGAGGCGCGGCACCGCCATCACGCAGGCGGTGGCGAAGGCCGCGGCGATCACCGAATGGTTTGAGGGCCAGGACCAGGAACCGGCCTCCGGGCACGCCAGCACCGTGACCACTTCCAGGGTCCGGCAGGGGCGCTCCTCGGCCACCAGCAGCTTGATCCCCTCACTGGCCGCATAGGCCAGGATGACCCCAATCCCGGATCCGGCCAGGCGCCAGAAGGCCGCCCGATCCCTTGCCCAGCCCCAGAGCGCCACCGCACCGGTGAGTACCACCAGGGCCACCAGCCCCGGCTCGGTGATCACCGCGGCCACCTGCCCCAGCGCCGGAAACTGCGCGGCCGCCCCGGAGACGCCACGGTAGATGGGTTCCTTGAAGACGTAGGAGGCGAAGCCGGCCGCCGCCAGCAGGAGCAGCATCAGCAGGGTCGGCTTCAGGGCCGGCAGTGACAGGTGGGGATGCTTCGAACTCATGGATCACGAGTATACGGAGTCGGGCCTGCCCCCGGCGGCCCGCCGGTCAGCGGTGCGGCCAGACGGCACGCCACTCCCGCTGCAGGATCCGGGCGATCGTGGGCGCGACGATTGGCCCCATGGCGCAGGTGGCGCCAAGCAGCCCGGCGAACACCAGCGGCACGAGCATCAATCCCAAGGCCAGCATTCCGGGCAGTGCCCGAGCAGGATGCCCAGCGCCAGCATCCGGTAGAAAACCCGGCCCGGGGCCTTAACGCCGGCGGCCGGTCCCGGTGCAACCGCTGTTGCGCTGGAACCGGCCGTCAGAAACGGGGCGTGGTGTTGCTAGGCGAGCATGGTCGCCACGCCGTAGAGCACCATCGCGAAGATGAACCCCACGCCGCCGACCAGGGCCTGGCCCACGGTCCACACCTTCAAGGTGGTGGGCACGTCCATCTGGAAGAAGCGCGAGACCAGCCAGAAGCCGGAGTCGTTCACGTGGCCGGCGAACACCGAGCCGGCGGCCAGCGCCAGCACGATGGTGGCGACCTGGAAGGCGCTCAGATCCGCGCTGTCCAGCACCGCCGGCTGCACGATGGCCGCGGCGGTGGTCAACGC
The DNA here is from genome assembly GCF_005774635.1 of Glutamicibacter sp. V16R2B1. Lineage (NCBI taxonomy): Bacteria > Bacillati > Actinomycetota > Actinomycetes > Micrococcales > Micrococcaceae > Glutamicibacter > Glutamicibacter sp. V16R2B1. The sequence continues at coordinate 77,897 of NZ_VATX01000005.1, read as the reverse complement.
CACGGTGGCCGAGCCCTGGGCCAGGCGCACCACGGCGGCGATCAGGAAGCCGGCCACGATCAACGGCAGGCCCACCTGCTCCAGCGAGTCGGCGATCGCGTTGCCGATGCCGCTGGCGCGCAGCACGCCGCCGAACATGCCGCCGGCGCCGGTGATCAGGATGATCGAGCACACCGGGCCCAGCGCCGAGTCCACGACGGTCTCGATCAGGGTCTTGTCCTTGTTCTTGCGGAAGCCCAGCAGGTACATGGCCAGCAGCACCGAGATCATCAGCGCGACCGGGGTTTCACCCAGCAGGCGCAGCCACTGCACCCACATCGCCTCGGGGTCCACCACGCCGGCGGTGCCCAGCATGTTCAGCCCGGTGTTCAGGAAGATCAGCACCAGCGGCAGCAGCAGCAGGCTGAAGACGGTGCCCACCGACGGGGAGGACTTGAAGTCGTCCTTGTCCTGCGCACCCAGCGCCGCGTTCAGGATGTCCGGCACGGCCACGTTGAAGCGCTTGCCCACGAACTTGCCGTACAGGTGACCGGCGAAGAACCAGGTCGGGATCGCCACGAGCAGGCCGAGCAGCAGCACCAGCCCGACGTTCGCGTTCAGCAGGCCGGAGGCGGCCACCGGGCCCGGGTGCGGGGGCACGAAGATGTGCATGACCGAGAACGCGGTCGCCGCGGGCACCGCGTAGAACAGCAGCGAGCCGCCCAGACGGCGGGCGACGGTGAAGATGATCGGCAGCATGACGACCAGGCCGGCGTCGAAGAAGATCGGGAAGCCGAACAGCAGCGAGGCGACCGACAGCGCCAGCGGGGCGCGCTTCTCACCGAAGCGGTCGATCAGCCAGGTGGTCATGATCTGGGCGCCGCCACTGGTTTCCAGCATGCGCCCGAGCATCGCGCCCAGGCCCACCAGCAGGGCCACACTGGCCAGGGTGCCGCCGAAGCCGGAGGTCAGTGTGCCGATGATTTCACCGGCCGGGATGCCTGCGGCCACCGCGGTCAGCAGGCTGGTGAGCACCAGCGCGATGAACGCGTGGACGCGGAAGCGGATGATCAGCACCAGCAGCAGGGCGATGGCCGCCACCGCCAGACCCAGCAGCGCCGGGGTACTCAGCGTCCAATTCAGGACTAGGTCAGTGTTCATTGTCGTCCTTGATCAATGGTTGGTAAAAAGGGGTCGACTCGTCGACCCCGCAGGGTGGGCCGGCGCCGGCTAGCGGTTATCCAGGCCCAGTTCGCCCAGGATGTAGGCAACGATTTGCTGGGGGGTTTGGTTGATGTCCACGCTGATGGCGTGTTCATCGGGGTTGGGAACTTCCAGCGTGGTCAGCTGGCTGGTCAGCAGCGACGAGGGCATGAATTCATGGTCGCGCGCGTCCATGCGCCCGCGGATCAGTTCCTTGCCCCCGACCAGGTGAATGAAACGGGTTTCCGGCTCGTGCGCGCGGATCGCGTCCCGGTAGGAGCGCTTCAGCGCCGAGCAGGCGATGATGACCGGCTGGCCGTTGGCGTCGCGCTCGGCCAGGCGCTGGCCGATGATTTCCAGCCAGGGTGCGCGGTCGGTGTCGGTCAGCGGGATCCCGGCACCCATTTTGTCCTTGTTGGACGTGGGGTGCAGGCCGTCCCCGTCGATGAATTCCACGCCCAGTCGCTGGGCCAGAAGTTCGCCGATGGTCGACTTGCCGCATCCGGATACGCCCATAATGACCATGGGCATGACCTGCTGTGTCATCTCTTCACTCCGTTGTGTTCCACTAATGTCAGACTTAAGTCAAAAACTCACGTCTTAAATCTGATTTATTCAGACTAGGCCCGGCCCGCAGGGGTGTCAAGCATCACCGGCAGTGACGGAGACCAGCTGGTTTTCAGCAACTACGGACTTTATGGTCTAACCCGAGTTTCACTAGGGGTTTGAATGGCCGGAGAACTGATTATTAACCTTCAAGTGCAGGTTCAAGATTTGAAGGATCCAGCGCGGCACAAAAAGATGCTGAACGTTTCCCAAGAAGTGCTTTGACTTCGGAGAATGAGCACGTAGTCTCACCACTAAGTGGATCAAAACCGACCACTACAAACATTCAGACCAGTGGGGTGAACCATGGGATTTCTTGGATGGATCGTATTGGGATTGATTGCCGGCGCCATCGCCAAGGCGATCAAGCCAGGTGAACAAGGTGGCGGCTGGCTCGTCACGCTGCTGCTCGGCGTCGTAGGCGCCATCGTCGGCGGCTGGATCGGCTCTGCCGTTTTCGGAGTGGGCATCAACGAATTCTGGTCGTTGTCCACGTGGCTACTCGCCATTGGCGGTGCCCTGGTCGTCTTGATCATCTGGGGTCTACTGACCCGCAAGAGGGCCTAACCGCCTCACTTGCTTGGCCTCGGCCCGTTAGGGTCCCAGGTCCGCTGGCCCGCCGTTTCCGGATACTTTTCGGAAGCGGCGGGTCTCGCGCGTTAAGCGCGGCCTTTCCCGGCAGACGAGACCGCCCCTTCCCGACCCTCGACGCTCGGACACCGCGACCCTTCACCACCCTCGGCCCAGCTCCTAGAATGGGCAGACGGCGCACTCCTGCGCCACCATCGCGCAGGTGAAGGGGCGGTGAGATGACCAGCGTTCTGTTTATCCCCGGCATGGGAGTGCGCGGCGCCGGAATCGATGACTACTTCGCCAAGCTCTCTGCCCACTTGAACCGGATGCGTCCGGGGTACACGCTGCATGCCTGCCGTTGGGGCGATGCCGTGGGCGCCAACCTCCTGGCCGGCGGGATATCCGTGCCCGGCGCCGAACCGGATACTCCATCCCTGGAAACAGCCACCTCCGAGAGCCTGGCAAACGCCTCGACGCGAATGGAACCGGCGTTTGGCTCACTGCTGGTTCAGGCGTTGGCGCAGCGGAAGTCGGCGACGGCGCAAGCCCTGGCAGACCAGGACGGGGTGGTCCATGATCCGCGGCAATTGCATGTCCAGTTGTGGGAGCTGCTGGACTCCGATCCCCTGCTGGAGCTGGAGGCGCTCTCCCACCGCCACCAGGACGGCACGCAACCCGGAACCTCACCAGAACGCGCTGCGGGATCGGGCCGCGGCGAATCCCGGGACCCAGGTGATTTGGCGCGGCTGCTGGGTGCCGGGCTGGAACCGGATACCGGGCTGAGCCGATCGCTGCGTGATGCCGGCCTGGAGTCCACGGCACTGGCGGCAGCCACCGAATTGGTGGCCAGTGAATCCTTCAGCCGTTTTGGCCGGGCCGCGCTCCCGGCCGCCGAACACGCCCAGGGGCTGGCCCGAGCATTCACCGCACTGGCCCTGCGGCACCGGGATGGGCAGCTGGGCAGCTATGCGGCGGTGGACGGGGAGCACCGCCGGGCCATTGAGGGGCAGGCAGCAGCGGTACTGCTGGCCCGGGAACTGGCCGAACACAGCGAGTCCACCGTGACCAGCACCCTGCTGGAACTGGTGCTGGGCTTCGCCACCCGGTGGGCGGCCAAGCGCCGAGTGCAGCTGACCCAGGAGGCGGCTCCCGCCGTGGGAGACGTGCTGAAATACCTGGCGCGCGGCGAGGACCTGCGTCAATTCATCCGCCGGCAAATTTTGGACATCGGGGACCAGGACCTCATCATCATTGCCCACAGTCTGGGCGCCGTGGCGGTAATGGACCTGCTCCTGGGCGAACCCCTGCCCCAGGTGAAACAACTCATCGCGGTGGGCTCGGCATCGGGGCTGCTTTTTGAGCTCGATGCGCTGCCTGCCGGGCGTTTTGCCCCCCGACTACCAGCTGCCCGCGGATTTCCCGCCCACCCATTTCATCTACGACGATCGAGACTTCCTGGCCTACCGCAGTGCCGGGCTGTTCGGCGCGAAGGCCAGCGACCACCAGGTGGATAACGGGGTGGCGTTTCCCCGCAGCCACGGCGCCTACTTCAACAACGAGCAGTTCTATGCCCTGCTCCAGGACCTGCTCCCCTAACCGACCTCAGGGATAGACCGACCTCAGGGATTGAACGTTCCCCCGAACGCATCAGCCGGTGGATTCCAGGAGCTTGCGCAGCTGCCGCTTGTAGGTGGCGAACGCACTGCGGCCCTCCTGGCTCAACCCGATGTACGTCACCGGGCTTCGTCCCTCCAGGACCTTCTCCACGCTCACATAACCGCTGCCTTCCAGCTTGCGCAGGTGGGTGGCCAGGTTGCCGGAGGTCATCTGCAGCAGTTCCTGCAGGCGAGGAAAGGCGATGGTGTCCCCCACGCCCAGCGTGTTCAACACCGTCATGGTGCGCAGTCGCGCCTGGGCGTGGATCACCGGGTCCAGCTCAGACATGGCCCACCTGCAGCACCGGACCGGACACCAGTGCCGGACGGGCGGCCAGGAGCACGCCGATCAGCATCATGCCCAGCCCGCCGAGGGCACCGACCAACAGGTGATGTGGTGACGGCAGGGCCAGGGAGAGCAAACCCACCAACAGAATCCAGCCGCCCGTGACCAGCTGCGCCCTGTCGTTCCAGACCAACGCCCCGACCGCGGCCAGTGAACCGATCACCAGGCAGGCGGCGGCCAGGGCGTAGGAGGCCAGTCCCGCCGCATCCAGCCCCGCGGCCGCCAGGCGCCATCCCAGCAGACCGGCCAGGATAAAGCTCAGGGCGAAGCAGTTGCCGTAGACGGCGCCCTGGATCATGCTCGGTCCGCGGGTGCCCTGGGCCCTGCGGGCGGAGTGGACCGCGGAGAACACGATGGCGCCTGCCACCAGGATCCCGGCGACCAGGGCCGCCAGCCACAGTGGCAGCAACGGCTCGGCGCCCGGGATGAAGGCCAGGTAGAAGGCCAGAAACCCCAGCAGCCACACCGCTCCCCACAACAGGTAGAGCAGGCTGGTGTTCGGGCCCATGGCCCGTTGGGTACTGGCGCTTAGTTCATCAATGCCGCGCAGGATGGCGGCGGGTTCCAGGTGGCTCTCGTTGGCGTCCATGGTGAACCATTCCCTTGCTGGGTGTCGAAATACGCGGCACGCTGCCAAGCCGGAGTCCTTTTCACAACCTTCTGACTTTCCAGTGGCAAGCACTTTGCATTACAAAGTTAAAGATAGCACCGAAGCATTCCCGGCGGAAGGGGTGGGCAGGCGCTGCCCCACGGCTCGCCGCCCGGCATTCGCCAAAGACGTACACTGTGCGCTCACAGACCGGTGAAATATACTCAACAGTAGCGTTTCGGCCTTCCGCCCCGGCCCGTCAAGGAGTGATCATGAGCGCCCAGTCCTCGCATGCCAACCGCCCACTTCCCACGCCCCCTGGCATCCCCCGACCGGTCTTCGGCACCGAACGCACCCGGTGGCGGGGCACCCTGCACGCCTGGACCACGCCGCTGTCCATCATCATGGGGCTGCTGCTGGTGTTGCTGGCCAATGGGACGGCGGCCGAATGGACCGCCGCGGTCTTCGCCCTGACCTCGATCCTGCTCTTTGGCACCTCGGCGATTTACCACCGCGGGAACTGGAGTGCCCGGCAGACCGCATGGCTGCGCCGGGCGGACCACGCGAACATCTTCCTGCTGATCGCCGGCACCTACACGCCGGTGGCGTGGCTGATCCTGCCGCTGAAGCAGGCGATCATCGTGCTGAGCATCATCTGGGCCGGTGCCCTGCTGGGCGTGCTGGTGCGCACGCTGTGGCCCGGCGCCCCGCGCTGGCTGTCGGTGAGCCTGTACATCCTGCTGGGCTGGGGCGCGGTCATGTACCTGCCGGCCTTCTTTGCCGCCAGCCCCGCGGTAATGATCCTGATCATCATCGGCGGCCTGTTCTACACCGTGGGTGCGGTGTTCTACGCGCTCAAGCGCCCCAACCCGCTGCCCACCGTCTTCGGGTTCCACGAGCTCTTCCACGCCTGCACCGTCCTGGCCTACCTGTGCCACTGGACCGCGGTGCTGCTGGTGGCACTGTAAGAACCCGCAGACTCTCCGCACGCGAAGAACGCCCCCGAAAAACCGCTTGATGGTTTTTCGGGGGCGTTCTGCTTGCCGTGGCGCGGTTACTGCTGCGCGTACTTGCGCCGGGCGAAGCCCAGCCCGATCAGCGAGATCACCGCGATCGCCATGTAGTACAGGCTCGGGGCGTCCAGGGATCCGGTCACGCTCAGCAGCCAGGTCAGCACCAGCGGGGCGATGCCGCCCAGCAGCGTCACCCCGATGTTGTAGGTGACCGACAGGCCCGAGCCGCGGATCGCGGCCGGGAACAGGTTGGAGAGCAGGGCCGGCATCGGTCCGAAGTAGAAGGACATGATCACGCCCAGCAGCGCGATCACCACCACCATCACCGGCACGGTCGGGGTGGAGGTCATCAGCCGGAACAGCGGCCAGGCCAACACCAGGGCGGCGATCGCCGCATAGGTCATCACCCTGGCCGGACCGACCCGGTCGGCCAGGTGCCCGACCAGCGGCACCCCGAACAGGGTGATGGTTCCGGCCGCCACCCCGCCCAGGAACGCGGCGTCGGCCGGGATCCCCAGGTTCGTCACCGCGAAGGTGGGCATGTACAGGATCATGTACACCGAGATGGTGGCCACCCCAATGATCGCCGAGCCGGTCAACAGCCGTCCGTAGTGCCCGGCGAACAGGGTCGCCAGCGGCGCCTTGACCTTCTCGGCCGCTACGAATTCCTCGGTCTCCTCCAGCCGGGCGCGGATGTACAACCCGACCGGGCCGATGAGCAGGCCGACGAAGAACGGCACCCGCCAGCCCCAGCTTTCCAGGGCCTGGGTGGACAGCTGGGTGGTCAGCACGTAGCCGAACGCGCTGGCCAGCAGCATCGAGGCGCCCTGGCTGGCCACCTGCCAGGAGGCGTAGAACGCCTTCTTGTGCGGTGCGGTCTCAATCAGGAACGCGGTGGCGGTGCCGAACTCGCCGCCGGCGGAGAAGCCCTGGATCAGCCGGGAAAGCAGGATGATCAGCGCACCCCACACCCCGACCATCTCGTAGGTCGGGGCGATGGCCATGATCAGCGTGCCGACCATCATCAGCATCAGGGTCAACGTCAGCGCTGCCTTGCGGCCCTTGCGGTCCGCGTAGCTGCCCAGCACCATCCCGCCCAGCGGGCGGATGATGTAGGAGATCGCGAACGTGGCGAACGTAAGGATCAGCGCGAACGTCGGATTGGACTCGGGGTAGAAGATCTTGGCGATGACCGTGGCGAAGGTGGCGTAGACAATGATGTCAAACCACTCCAGCGCCGCCCCGATGGAGGAGGAAATGACCGCCTTGCGGGCGGCCTTCAGCTGGTGTGCGGTCACTTCACGCGGTGGGCTCATGGGTGCCTCCTGGCTGTTGGGTGCGGCGCGGGCTACTGGGACAGGTCGGCGATCATCGCGTCGATGAACTGTTCGCACGCGGTGATCTGGGACAGCTCGATGAACTCATCCGGGGCGTGCGCCTGGGCGATGTCGCCGGGGCCGCAGACCACGGTGGGGATCCCGGCGCCGGCGAACAGGCCGGCCTCGGTGCCGTAGGTGACCTTGTCCTGAGCCGTTTCCCCGCCCCAGCGGGCGGCCAGTTCCACGATTTCGGCCTCCGGGGCGGTATCCAGCCCGGGAGCTCCGGCCTGGATGCTGAAGTCGACCCTGCCGGCCGGGTTCACCTGGCGCATCTCGTCCCGCAGGCGTTCGGCCTCGGCGCGCATCCGGGCGGTCAGTGCCTCGCGGTCAACACTGGCCAGGGAACGGTATTCGAAGAACACGGTGCACAGCGCCGGGATGGTGTTCACCGCGATGCCGCCGTCGATGCGGTTTACGTTCATGGTGGTGGTCGGTTCGATGAATGCCTCATCACGCTCCCCCTGGCGCAGTTCGGCGGAGACCTCGTCGACAAAGCGGGCGAAGCGGGTGGCGTAGGAGATGGCGTTCAGCCCCTCCCCGGGCAGCGAGGAGTGGGCTGCGACCCCGTGGAAGTCGACCTTGAACACGTTCATGGACTTGTGCCCGCGGATCACCCGCATGCTGGAGGGCTCCCCGACCACCGCACCGCGCGGGGCCAGGCCGAGTTCGGTGATCTTCTCCACCAGCCCGACCGCGCCGACGCAGCCGACCTCCTCGTCATAGGAGAAGGCCAGGTGGACCGGTTCCTTCAGCCGGGCACTGGTCAGTTCGGTCAGCCGGGAGAGGATGACCCCGATGAACGCCTTCATGTCGCAGGTGCCCCGCCCGTAGAGCTTGCCCTCACGTACCGCCGGTTCGAACGGTTCGCTGCTCCATTCCTGCCCGTCAACCGGCACCACGTCGGTGTGTCCGGAGAGCACGATGCCGCCGGTGGTAGTTCCGTCGTGGGCGGGGATGGTGGCCAGCAGGTTGGCCTTGGTGCCCTCGGCGTTGTGGATCAGGGTGTGCTCCACCCCGACGGCATGCAGTTTGTCGATGACCTTCTCGATCAGCGGCAGGTTGGTGTCCCGGCTGGTGGTGTCGAGGCGGATCAGTTCATTGATTTCGTTCAGGGTCTTCTCACCCGGTGCTGCGCTCACTGCTGCTCCTGATGTGCTCGTGCGTTGCTGTTACCGCGCACCCAGGCTGTGGCGTACGCGAGGTATGTGATCAGCCCATGCTGTCACATCCCTCCGGGCCGGTACAGGCTTCGAGTCCTACTGTGACTTGGCGCGATAATACCGCCGCAGCCCCCGGCACGGCTAAGCACGCGGCTTGACTGGCGTAGGGTCAAGGCATGGAGGACGGCAAGCGGCGGCAGAACACCCCACGACGGGACGCATCGAAGCGCACGCTGTACTGGATTCTGCGAACGCTCGCGGGGCTGGGCGTGCTGCTGCTGATCTGGGTGGCGGCGGTGCTCTGGGTGCGCCTGGATGAGGCCGCGGTACCCGGCACCTCGGCGTTCCCGGATCTGCCGACGGAACTGATTGTGGGCGAGCCCGAGCTGCAGTGCGCCTCCGGCGGGTGCTGGCGGGAACTTGAAGTCCAGGCCGGCACCGCCGCCCGGGCCCGGCAGCTGGCCACGGATCTCGGTTTGGAGACCGAGCAATGTGGTGCGTGGAATCCGTTGATTTGGCGGCGCACCTGCATCGGTGCCCACGTGGCCGGAACCGCGGTACGGATCTACGCCCAGTACGACTACGCCGGAATCGACTGATGCAGGCACCGCCATCTGTGAACTCGGCGTGGATCTGAGAAGTTCCTAGTCATACTTCACTTTGGCACCGGAGGGTGGTTAGGTGTTGGCATGGCAACTTCCGCATCAATCACCGAGACCGACCGTACGTTCCTGGCCCAGTGCGTGGACTATGCCCGTGAGGCGCTGGAGGCCGGGGACGAACCCTTTGGATCCCTGCTGGTCGATGAGCAGGGCCAGGTGCGCTTCGCCGACCGCAACCGGGTCGCCGAGGGGGACCACACCCGCCACCCGGAGTTCGCGATCGCCCGCTGGGCCGCGGAGAACCTGGCCCCCTCCGAACGTGCCGCCGCCACGGTCTACACCTCCGGGGAGCACTGCCCCATGTGTTCGGCCGCCCACGCATGGGTGGGGCTGGGGCGCATCGTCTACGCCAGCAGCAGCCGGCAGCTGATGGACTGGCACGGCGAATGGGGCGTGGAACCCGGCCCGGTGAAGCCGTTGCCCATCAACGAGGTGGCCCCCGGCCTGGAGGTCGCCGGACCCGATGAGGAACTGAGCACCCAGATCAAGGCGCTGCACGCGCGGCTGAACGGGATCAGCCACAACTAAAAGCCGCCGGCCCCTGGAGGGCGCCGCCTGCTTGGTGACTCCCTGTCCAGGCCGGTCCGTGCCAGGTAGACTCGGTGACCCGGCCCCACGCCCCCGAAGCGAGGACTCCCCATGCCCCAGATCCAGCGCCTGCGCCCCGCGGGGCTCGTGCACTCCCGGGCCTTCAGCCATGTCGCCATCGTCCCGGCCGGGGCCAGCACCATCTATGTGGGCGGGCAGAACTCGGTAGATGAGACCGGTGCCCTGATCGGCGACGACGAGATTGCGGTGCAGGTGAGCCGGGCGCTAGACAACGCCGAAACAGCGCTCGCCGCGGCCGGGGCAGGACTGGCGGACGTCATCCAGTGGAACGTGCTGCTCATCGAAGGGGTGGAACCCGGGGCCGCGTACGGGGTGATCGCCTCCCGGCTGGCCGGTGCGGATCCACCCCTGGTCACCGCGGCGTTTGTCGCAGGCCTCGGCGTGCCCGGTGCGCTGGTGGAGCTTAGCGCCGTGGCCGCCCGCCTGCCCTCGGCTCAGGGGCACCAGGTACTCGAGCACTGAGCTTCAGTGGTTCGGTTCCACGTCGTAGGAGAGGATCAGGCTGCCCAGCTCGCTGGCCTGGCAGCCGGTCAGCCGCAGTTGGCGGGGCGCTGGCAGTGGCCCGAAGAGTTGCTTGCCGGCACCGAGCAGCAGCGGATGTACGAACAGGCGCAGGCTGTCGATGAGATCCTCGGCCAGCAGCTGGCGGGTGAGCATGCCGCTGCCCAGGATCACCATCTCCCCCTGCCCTTCGGACTTCAGCCGGCGCACCTTCTCGCCCACCTCAGCGGCAATCACTTCCGTGTGCCGCCAGGCCGGATCCCGCAGCCTCGTGCTGACCACGTACTTTGGCGTCTGGTTCATGTGCGCGGCGATGGGGTTGTCCCTGCCCACGAACGGCCAGTAGGCGGCCATTTTCTCGTAGGTGCGCCGCCCGAACACGTAGGCGGTGGTGGCTTCCAGCCCCTGCGCGCCGAGCGCCGCGTGGATGGCCGGGGCGTAGCGCGCACCCCAGCCGCCGTGTACGAATCCGCCGCTGCGGTCCTCATCCGGTGAGCCCAGTCCCTGCATGACCCCGTCCACGGACAGGAACTCGACGGCGACCAACTGGCGCATGATGTACTCCCCTGACTGCGAAATTCAATAGGTGACGGTGCTATGCAAACCGGCCAGGCTAGCGCCAGCGGAAGATCCGGGCGGCGATCAGCGCACAGCCCGCGGTCCACACCGCGAAGACGGCCAGCGGCCCAAGGGACACATCCGCCTCAAACCAGGCCGCCTGCAGCGATTGGGCCATCGCCCCGGCCGGGGTCAGCCCCACGACCGGTTCCAGCGCATCGGGCATCAACGGCCCCGGGGTCCACAACCCGGCCGCGAACAGGCTGAGCATGAACACCAGCAGTCCCACCCCGTAGGCGATCTGGGCGCTCGCCGCGCGCGCGGCAATCAGCGAACCGAGCGCCATCATGGACACGCTGCCGCCAACGAACACGGCCAGCACCATGCCCGGGTGGCGTGGGGCCAGCAGCCCGAAGCTCACCGAGGCGATCGCCAGGGCGAGCCCGGCCGCGGCGACCAGCGAGATCAGGGCGATGATCCACTGGGCCAGCAGCAGCCGGAACGGCCCGGCCGGGGTGGTGTCCAGCTTGCGCAGCACCCCGTTCTCCCGGTACCCGGCCACCGAGGAGGGGTAGTTCGTGATGGCCACGCTGGTGGCCCCGACCACCAGGGCCAGCACCACCAGGTGGTCCATGGCGCTCAGCCCGCCCTGCCCGAGCGGGGTCCGGGTGCCGGGGATGATGTAGGCCTGCAACAGCAGCAGGCCACTGGGCAGCAGCAGTGCCATGAACAGCATTGTGGGGTTGCGCAGGAACAGGAGCCATTCGACCCGGGTCAGCGCGAGCAGGGAACGCATGTCATTGTCCTTCCATCACGTTTTGGGCGCCGGCGTCCAGCAGCCGCAGGTAGGCGTCCTCCAGGGTCGCACCGCCCCGGCGCTGCCCGGGCGCCTGCCGGCGCAGCTCGGCCGGGGTCCCGGCAAAGCGCAGCCGCCCCTGGTCGATCACGGCCATCCGGTCACACAGGCGCTCCACCTCATCCAGCGCGTGGGAGACCAGCACCACGGTGACCCCGCCGGCGCGGATTGACTGGACCAGCGCCCAGATCCCGCGCCGGGCCTGCGGGTCCAGCCCGGTGGTCAGTTCGTCAAAGATCGCGATCCGGGGCCGGCCGACCAGGGCGGTGGCGATCGACAGGCGCTGGCGCTCTCCCCCGGACAGGGTGCCGATCCGGCGTTTGGCCCGCTGGCTCATGCCCACCAGCTCCAGCAGTTCCACCGGGTCGGCCGGATCCGGGTAGAGGGCCGCGAACCAGCGCATGGCCTCGCCGACCTTCAGCGCGGCGGGCAGGGTGGTGGCCTGCAGCTGGTACCCCACATGGCGGCGGATCATCTCGCGCTGCAGTGCCGGGTCAACGCCCAGCACCGACAGCGCCCCGGTGTCGGGCTTGATCGTTCCGGCCAGGCATTCCACGGCCGTGGTCTTCCCGGCCCCGTTGGGCCCGAGGATTCCAAAGATCTCCCCCGCCGCCACATGAAGGTCCACCCCGGCCAGGGCCCGCACGTTCCCGAAGGACTTGTGCAGGTTTTCGGCGCGGATCACCGGGTTGCGCATGCTCATGGTGGCCTCCCTCGGCACTACTGTCACCCCTCGGTTGACAGCTATATCGCAAGAATGGCACACCCCGCACGTTCCGTCAATAGGGGGATGACAAATCTGCTGCCGCCCACGCCCCTAGGGCAGCGGGAAGGATTTGGGGACGCAGCTGCTGGTCGCCGGGATCATCCGGATGACGTACCAGAGCACGCAGGTGCCGCCCTGGGCGAGCACGCCCAGCAGCAGGAGCCACGGGTTCAATGGCCCGAAGCCCAGCAGGACGCCAGCGCCGGGAAGCGCCACGGCGAGCACCCCCAAGCCCTGCAGGATCCGCCAGCTGCCGCCCACCGCCACGCTGCGCAGTTCCGCCTGCGCCCGGCGGTCCCAGATCAGCGCGGCGACTTCGACCAGCACCAGGCCAGCCAGGATCCCCGCGCCGAGGGCGGCGGCCTCGGACTGACCGGTGGCGCGCACCGCCTGCACCAGGCCCAGCACCGCCAGCAGCAGGAGCACCAGCTGCAGCGTCAGGGCCAGCTGCACCCAGGGGGCCGGGTCGCTGCGCGTGCGGTCCTGCGCCTTGCGGGCGATGTGCGCCCAGGCGTCGGCCCGGTAGCGGCGCTCCACATAGCTGGTGATGCTCAAGCCCACGATGGGTCCCAGCAGTGGGGTGAAAAGATTGCCGCTGATGCCCAACAAGAAGATGATGGCGGCGGCCAAGATGATGGGTGAGGCGGCCAGCTGCAGGAACATGGCCAGCAGGTAGTAGCGCCGGGCCGGCGCGAAGTCGACGGGGTGCAGCAGCGCGGGCGCCTGTCCACGCACCGGTTCCCGCCGGCGCGGGCTCATGACCCGCCGAGCCCGCCCTCGGCGCGCACCCGCTGCCCGTTGCGGCCGATCTCGTACACCTTCTGGCGTGAGACGCCCAGGCTCGCGCCGACGGCGATGGCGCTGAAGTCCTCCAGCAGCCCATCCACCGCCACCGCCCGGACCGCCGAGGCGCGGGAGACCAGGTAGGCCGAATGCGCGGCGACCTCTCCGGCCAGCAGTGCGACCGCCAGCAGCCCGCCGAAGGGCTGCTCCCAGCCAGGCGTGTTGGAGCGCATTGCCACATCCAGCTGGGCCCCGCCATCGGCGATGGCCTGGGCCACCAGCTGCGGCCGCACCCCGGCCTGCTCGAAGCGGGCGGCGATCTCCTGGATCTGTTCGGGCTCGCGGTGGGCCAGGACCTGCTGCCAGGTGGTGCTGGTGGTCTCGAGCCTGCGCCCGTTGCTCATGATCTGCCCGCCTTTGAACTCAACTAGCCGGTGGCCACCTGTCAATAGGGAGTTTACTCGCTTCGCGGTCCCGCCGATAGGGCTAGGCGGGGAACAGTCCCCACGCGGCCAGCAGCAGGGCCACCCCCAATCCCAGGTCCAGCACGAAGCAGAATTCGGTCAGCGACCGCTCGACCACCTTGTTGCGCACAAAGTGGATCACATCCCACACGCAGTGGCTCAATGCTGCCGCCGCGGCCAGGTAGGCGGCGAGCACCGGCTGGCTCAGCATGGCGCTGAGCGCCAGCGCGCTGAAGCCCAGGAAGGCGACGCCCTGCAGCGCCACTTCCCCGCGCCGCCCGCCCGGGGCGCGCACCAGCCCGTAGAGGCCCACGCCGATCCCAAGGGCCAGGCCCGCCACGGTCTTGTCCACTCCGGCCAGCGCGGCGGCGAACACCACCACGATGCTCAGCCCCACCATCAGCCAGCCGGCCCGGGCGAAGCCCAGGGCCGCGGCCCCGAGGTAGCACATGGCGGCCAGGATGATCACCAGCGAGGCCAGGTGCGCGTCCGGCCCATCGGAGATGTTGGCCAGGAGCGCCAGCAGCCCCACGACCGAGGGCCAGCGGGCCCAGATGAGCCGCGGCAGTGTGGCAAGACCCGCGTTCGACTGCCGATGCCCGAGCCCTGCGGGGGCGAGTTGTCCATCCAGGTTTTCATGCCGATTCTCCATGGCCAGTCCATTCCAGCCGGCGGCCGCACCCTCGGGTTTCCGCGGCCGCCGACTCATTTTGTCAATAGGGTATTGACACAGTAGACCCGGCGACTTACGGTGTCAACCTAGGGATGACACGACGGGGTGTTGCCCACGCCGAAAGGTTCAGGAAGATGTACACGCTAGCCCCACTGCTGCTGACCGACGACCCGGACAGCGCCCTCAACTGGTACCGCACCGCCCTGGGCGCCACGGTGGTCGGCCAACACCGGCGCGCCCCACGCGGCCCGGCCCAGGAAACCACCCTGGACATCCACGGCGCGGCGGTGCTGCTGCGCACCCTGGATGACCCAGCATCCTCCACCACGGCACCGAACGGGCCGGTCAGCCTGCACCTGATGGTGGATGACGTGGACGCGGTGGCCCACGCCGTGAAGCTGACCGGGGTGAAACTGCTGACCGAGCCGCAGAACCATCAGGAGCAGGGCCGGGTCGCGGACTTCTGCGACCCCTTCGGCCACCACTGGCACCTGCGCGCCCCGGGTCCGGCGACCCCCAACCGCGCCCGGCGCACCCGCGCCGAACGACGCGAGCTGAACCGGGAACGCTGGCACACGCTGCGCGCGGTGGCCCGGGCGGGACTGGCTGAACCCTCGCGGGAGGCGATGGACACCATCCCCGAATACCGCAAGGTGCGCGGGGAAGCGCTGCGCTACCTCACCCTGCGCAACGTCAACCGCTGATGATCCTTCGCCCCGTCGCGCACGTGGCCGGGCGAAGGATCCGCCCGCCACCCGGTCGGCACCGAGCACTGCTGGCGGCAGACACGGCTGCGCAGCAGCAGAGGCCCTCACCGAACACCTCACAGCGGCTACCCCTGGGCGCGGCCCAGCTCCCAGTAGCCGGAGAAGGTGACGTTGGATTTGGGCACTCCGCGCTCGGAGACCAGGTGGCGGCGCGCACCGGTGGCCAGCGCGGACTCGCCGACCGCGAAGGCGTAGCGGTCCGCATCCAGCGGCAGCTCACGCAGGACCGGCAGCGCCGCGCTGCCCGGGGCGGCGCCCGGCTCACGCACCAGCCAGCGCACGTTCATCCCCTGGGGCGCCGGTACGTCCTGGCGGTCGCGTTCATCAAAGAGTTCAATCAGCGCCTCACCCACCGCGTCGCGCGGCATGTCGCGCAGGATCCCCAGCGCGACGGGCATCGCGCTTTCATCGGCGATGATCAGCTGCCGGGCCGCCGGCACCGGGTTCCAGCCGCACCCCTGGTCGATGAAGGCCACCGGGGTGCCGGGCTGCACGCTTGCCGCCCACGGCCCGGCAACCCCTTCGGTGCCGTGCACCAGGAAGTCCACGTCCATTTCCCCCGCACCGGCGCGGAATTGGCGGATCGTGTAGTTGCGGATGACCGGGCGGGTGCCCTTGGGCAGCGTCAGGTAGTTCAGGTAGCCGCCGACCCCGAACTTTGCGGGCAGGTTGTCGAAGCGGGAGTGCGAGTCCAGCGGGATGGCCAGCCGGAACCACTGGTCAAAGCCCCGGTATTCGAAACGCTCCAGGTCCTGCCCGCCGAAGGTCACCCGGGTCATGTTCGGGGTGATGCGTTCACTGCGCTGCACCTGGCAGCGCACCAGCCCGGAATCGGCATGGGTTACGGCGATATTGCTCATCGCGGCGTCCTATCCGCCGGCACCCGCCGGGGAACGTGAGCCCTGATGGTCCGCCGGCTTGTGTCGTGGCCGAGGAACCTGGTGGCCCTCGCTTGGCAGGGCGCCACGCAGCGAAAGCCGTGGCGCCAACGGGCCAGCCACGCTCCCACCGTGCTCAGCGGCGGGGCGGCCGGCCAGGAGCACAATTCAATGCATGCTGCTCCACGTCAATAACCGTTGCCGCCCATTGTGTCCCGCGGCGAACCCGGACCGCAAGAAAAGGCCGTCTTCGGCTGGAACAGGGGCTACCCGGGCTGGTCGCCGCGTCCAAGCACGGCCACCAGAAAATCACTGGCTGGCCCATGCAGCTGCCAGGTCGAATAGCGCTGCTGCAGCCGCAGCCCGCATTCGGCGGCATCCGATTCGAACGTGTCGAAGTCATAGCCGCGCCCGGCGCCGAAGCCGACCACGAGCCGGCCGGTCGGCGCCAGGTGCCCGGCCAGGTGGCGCAGGGCCGGCAGCCGCTCGTCCTCGGCGAGGAAGGTCAGCACGTTTCCGGCGCTGACGATCAGGTCGAACTTTCCGGGTGCGTCCTGCTGGCCCTGCAGGTCCAGGCTGGCGAGGTTGCCGACGAACCACTGCGCCTGCGGGTAGTCTTCCCGGGCCACGGAGATCAGGTGTTCATCCAGGTCGACGCCCACCACCCGGTGGCCCTGGGCGGCAAGCCAGCCGCCGATGCGACCGGTGCCGCACCCGGCATCCAGGATGCGGCTGCCGCGCTCGGCCATCGCGTCAATCATCCGGGCCTCGCCGTAGATGTCGCTGCCCTCGGCGGCCAGCCGGCGCCAGCGCTGCGCGTAGTTGTGGGCATGGTCCGGATTGGCTCGAACGGCGGCAAGCCACACGTTTTCCCTAGGTGCACTCATGGCCCCAGTATCCCAGTGCCGCCCGGTGAGAATGAAACCGGTATCGGCTGGATCTGCCGACAGGCAAATATGGCGCGGGCCGCGGCACCGGGAATCCTTCTCCCGGCACCGCGGCCCGCGCTCTTTGCCAAACGCCTCGGCGGCGCCACCGGTTAGCGGGTTTCGTGCACTCCCACGGCGATGGCCAGGTCCTGCCAGGACATCCCGGTCCCCTTGAACACGTTCGGCCGGTCGGTGGCCCGCTGGATTTGGCCGCGCACCAGGTCCCGCAGCGTGTGCAGTGACTCGGCCGACAGGTCCGGGTCCTCGGCCATGGCCTGGATCAGGTCCCCGGCCTCGCGCAGGGCCGTGTCCACCTCCTCCACCACGATCAGTGAACGGCCCATCAGGTCCGCGTCCAGTTCCCGATACTGCGGTTCGTGGGAGCCCATGGCCACCACCGCCGCCCCGTCCTTGATGAGCGATCCGTCAAAGAGCGGCTCGGTGGCGGAGGTGGCGCACACGATGATGTCCGCCTGCCCCAGGTCCGCCTGGGTGGCCGGGCGCGCGGCCAGCCCCAGCTGCCGGGTGCGGGCGATCAGCTCCTGCACCTTTTCGGGGCTGCGCCCGCAGACCATCACCTGCTCCAGGTCGCGGATCTCGGCCATCGCCTGGATGTGGCCCCAGGCCTGCGGGCCGGTGCCGTACACCAGCAGGGTGCAGGCCCGGGGCGCGGCGAGCCGGTTCACCGCGGCGGCCGAGACCGCCGGGGTGCGCAGCGCCGTGAGCAGCGAGCCCTCGATCATCGCCTGCGGGGTCAGGGTCAGGGCGTCCATCAGGATGTAGGTCGCCTGGATCCGCGGGCGGCCGTGGGACGGGTTCTGCGGTCCCACGGAGGCGACCTTGATCCCGGACCATTCACCGATCGTGGAGGGCATCAACAGCAGGTGCCCGGTGCCGGCCGGGGCGTGGAAGCGGGCCGGGTCATCGGCCGGGTCGAAGTCCCCGCCCAGGGCCTGCTCGATCAGCTGGCGGGCGCGGGCCGGGGTGATCGCCGCGGCCACCTCATCGGCGCCGTACCAGCGCGGGGCGTGCTCGAACATTGTGCTCATCTTTCCTATTTCACTTCCGTCATGCTCAGCCCGTCCGGCAGCCCGCCGGGCAGGTCGTGGTTCGTCTCGGGGTGTTCGGTGGCCGGGTTCTCGATCGAGTCATCGGCCCGGGCCACCTTCGGGGCGAAGGAGACCGCGATGATCGAGAGCACCGCGATCGCGGCGATGTACAGCGCGATCGGCACCCAGGACCCGTCGAAGCGGGCCAGCAGGAAGGTGCACAGCAGCGGGGCGGTGCCCCCGGCCAGCGCGGCGCCGATCTGGTAGCCCAGGGTCACCCCGGTGTAGCGCACCCGGGTGGAGAAGATCTCGGAGGTCAAGGTGCCCAGGGTCGCGGTCACCGGCGGCCAGACCACGCCCAGGCCCACGATCACGGCCATGAACACCGCCCAGTCGGCCCCGGTGCCCAGCAGCAAGAAGAACGGGGCGGCGAACAATCCGATCACCACGGCGCCGCACAGGTACACCTGCAGCCGGCCCCACCTATCGGCCAGCCAGCCCATCACCGGGATCATCAGGGTGCTGGCCAGCGCCCCGGCGCTGACCGCGTTCAGCACGGTGGAGCGCTCGTAGTCCAGGGTGCCGGTGGCGTAGCTGACGACGAAGGTGGCGAAGATGTAGAACGGCGCGGTCTCCACGATCTTCGCGCCGATGGCGATCAGCACCGAGCGCCAGTGGTGGCGCAGCGTCTCGGCGATCGGCAGCTTGGCCACGTCCCCGGTGGCCTGCTGCTTCTTGAACGCCGGGGTCTCCCCCAGCCCGCCGCGAATCCACAGCCCGATCACGATCAGCACGATGCTGGAGATGAACGGCAGGCGCCAGCCCCAGGACTCAAAGGAGGCCTGCGGCAGCAGGCTGACCAGGGAGAAGGCGATGGTGGCCAGCAGCATGCCGATGGTGATCCCGGTCTGCGGGATGCTGCCAAACAATCCCCGCCGGTTCTTCGGCGCGTACTCATAGGCCAGCAGCAGCGCCCCGCCCCACTCCCCGCCGATGGCCAGGCCCTGGATGATCCGGCACAGGATCAGCAGCACCGGGGCGAGCATCCCCACCTGGGCGTAGGTGGGCAGCAGGCCGATGGCCACCGTGGCCCCGCCCATCAGCGAGAGCGTGACCACCAGGGTCTTCTTGCGCCCGATCCGGTCCCCGATGTGGGAGAAGATGATCCCGCCGAACGGGCGGATGAAGAAGGTCAGCGCCAGGGTCGTGTAGGAGAGCATCTGGGAGATGTACGGGTCATCGGAGGGGAAGAACTGCTTGTCGAAAATGAACGCCGCCGCCGTCGCGTAGAGGAAGAAATCGAACCACTCGATGGCCGATCCGCTCAGGCTAGCGGTCAGCACCTTGGGATAGCTCACCTTCTTCGGTGCCGCGGAAACCTGTTGACTCATGTCCTTGCCCATCTGCCGTGCGCCCCCACCCGCTTCCCCGCCGGGTGCGGCCGGGGATGCGCGGTGGTAGCGCGATCTGGTCATTGAAAGCCCGTGACCTGCGCCACGAACAGACACCACAGTAAAATTTTACTGTCGGTTAAGCAAAAGGCCCAGCTCACAATGGCCGGGCCAGCAGGGTGAAAAAGTGTGCGGATTACGTCGCTGACGTGCGGTTCTGCTCCCCGCGTCCGGCCCACACGCCCCGGGTGTGTCCGATGTGGCGGCGCATCAGCTCGGCCACCGCCCCGGCGTCGTGGGCGATCATCAGATCCAGCAGCTGGCCGTGCTCCCGGGCGGTGTTCACCAGCTGCCCGGCCTCGGCCAGCTGCGCCAGCCCGGACAGCCGGGCCCGGGAGCGCAGTTGGCGCACGTTGTCCACCAGGTGCCGGTTGCCGGCCAGGGCCAGGGCGCCCAGGTGGAACTCGGTGTCCACCGCAATGAACTCGCGCAGCTGCCCGCGCTCGGCCGTGGAGTTCAGCGTCTTAGTCAGCGGGCGCAGCTGCTCCAGGTCCTCGCGCCGGGCATGCAGCGCCACCTGGGCCATGGTGGGCACCTCGATCAGCGCGCGCAGCTCGGCCAGCTCATCCAGGTCCCGGTCGCTGAACCCCACGATCCGGTAGCCCTTGTTGCGCAACGCCTCCACCAGCCCCTCGCGGGCTATGTCGATCATCGCCTCGCGCACCGGGGTGGGTGAAACCCCCAGCATCTCGGCCAGGGCCGGGGCCGAATAGACCTGCCCGGGCACCAGGGTGCCGGCCACCAGGGCGTCGCGAACCGCATCGGAGACCTGCTGGCGCAGGCTCACCGCGCCCCCGCGCCCGCTCAGGCGCACCTGGAACGGATCCTCAATCACAACCACCCAATCACCCTCTGCCACCACAAAAAACCTGTTGCCGAACCGGAGCCCCAGTATCTCAGCCCCACGGCGCTTGCGCGAAACAATGACCCTCTCCCGGGCGCCGCTTGTCCCCAGTGCGCCCGGTCATCCACCAGTACCGGAGCCGAAGCGGGTGAGACTGGTGGGCACCCCCGAACAGTTGGGAGGCAAGAAATGGAACCAGCAGCCGAGCCCGCAAACCTGCCGGCACGCCCGGGGCCCCGCAGCCCCGCCCCGGGACCCGTGGTGGGCGATCTTTTGCGCCTGTGGCAGGCCAGCAGCCTGCACTGGCGGGCCTCGACCCGCATCGCGGCGGCCTCGGACATCCGCGCCCACCTCATGCCCTACTGGGGCCACTGGCAGCTGGAGGCGATCCGCCGGCGGGACATCCAGGCGTGGGTGGCCCACCTGGACTACGCACCGCGCACCGTGGACACCATTTTCGGCCGGTTCCTGGCGTTCCTTTCCTGGTGCGTGGATGAGGAACTGCTGCAGAAGAACCCGGGCCACAAGATCCGCCTGCCGCCGCCGAACCCGCGCGAACACGTGTTCCTGACCGTCGCGCAGGTGCGGGCCCTGGCCGATTCCGCCGGCGAACGCCACGCGCCGCTGATCTGGCTGCTGGCCAGCACCGGGCTGCGCATCGGGGAGGCGGTGGAACTGCGTGGCCGGGATCTGCAGCCGGAACTGCGGCGGCTGCGGGTGGAGCGTTCGGTGGTGTTCGTCAACGGCGGGCCTGCGGTGGTGGGGCCTCCCAAGAACGGGCAGCCGCGCAGCGTGGCGCTGACCGCGCAGCTTATGGGGCTGCTGCAGCCCCTGGCCGCGCCGCTGGATCCGGACCGGCTGCTGTTCACCAGCGCCCGCGGAGCCCAGATCCGGCCCAACAACTTTCGGCGCCGCAGCTTCACCCCGGCCGTGCTGGCGGTCAACGCCGCGGCCCGGGACGCCGGCCCGCAGGCGGTCCGCCTGCCCGAACAGCTGCGGGTTCACGATCTGCGGCATACGGCCGCCAGCTGGATGGTCGCCTCCGGCGCCTCGGTCAAGGTGGTGCAGCGGATGCTGGGGCACGCCACCGCGGCCATCACCCTGGACACCTATGCGGGGCTGTTCGACCACGAACTCGATGACGTCGCCCGGCGCCTGGACCGGATGCTCACGGACAACCCCGATGGGGACGCAAACCGCAAGGGCGCGCGGTGAGCCACGACCCCGGCCACGATTCGATCACACCCGCTGTTGCCGCACCCGTGCCGCGTGCTAGCGTTGAACCATGCAATATTTGCTGTTCCTCTAACGGTGATCGCGGCCAGCCGCGCTCGTTGAGTCTGCTCCGAGCGCGTGGTCATGCGTCCATGACCCCAGTGGTCACCGTTTTGCGTGCCCCCACACCCCTTATCAGTGCCTGGTCTATTCTGCCCTGCCTGCTGCGGTGCGGCGCGCCCACCCAAAAGGAACACCGTGCCTATCACTGCCCCAACCTTCCCTGCCCGTTCGCGCGCCCAAATCGTCCTGTCCGACATCTGGCTGGCCCTTGGCGCCAACCCCATCCTGCGTGGGGTGGACCTCGTGGTCACCCCGACCTCCCGCATCGCCGTGGTCGGGGAAAACGGCCGCGGCAAATCCACGCTGCTGCATGTGCTCTCCGGGCACCTGACCCCCGACAGCGGCCAGGTCACCCGCATCGGCACCCTGGGCATCGCCGAACAGGAGATGTCCACCAACGATCAGCGCACCGTGGGTGAAGTCGCCGCCGCGGCGGTCCGGCACGCGGTCGCGGCGCTGGAGCAACTCGATGCCGCGGCCACCGCCCTGGCCGAGGGAACACCCGGCGCCGATGACCGCTACGCCCAGGCCCTGGAACTGGCCCTGGCGCTGGACGCCTGGGACGCCGAACGGCGGGTGCGGGTGGCCATGGAGGCCCTGGATGCCGAACCGGACTGGGGCCGGCCGCTGGCCGAGCTCTCCGTCGGCCAGCGCTACCGCGTGCGTCTGGCCTGCCTGATCGGCGGCGATGACGACTTCCTGCTGCTCGATGAGCCCACCAACCACCTGGACCGTGCCGGGCTGGACTTCCTGACCACCGCGCTGAAGTCCCGCCACGGCGGGGTGGTCATCGTCAGCCACGACCGGGCACTGCTCGCCGACGTCGCCGAGACCCTGATCGACCTGGACCCCACCTACGATGACCGCCCGCGCGTCTACGGCGGCGGATACGCCGGCTACCGTGAGGGGCACCGGGCCGAAATCGAGCGCTGGGAACAGCAATACGCGGCCCAGCAGACCGAGCGGTCCCGGCTGCAGGATGACCTCAGCGCAGCCCAGAACCGGCTCATCAGCGGGTGGCGCCCGGAGAAGGGCACCGGAAAACACCAGCGGGCCACCCGCGCCGGCGGGCTGGTGCAAAGCGTCCGCCGCCGGCAGGCGGCCCTGGACGCCCAGGCGCTGACCGTGCCCGCTCCCCCACAGGCCATCCACTTCCCCGAGCTGACCTCCCGGGCCGGTGCGGCGCTGGTCGCCGCGGAAGGCGTGGGAGTCCCCGGCCGGCTGGCCCCGGTATCGGTGACGGTGCGCGGCCGCAGCCGGCTACTGATCACCGGGCCCAATGGTGCCGGGAAATCAACCCTGTTGGTGATCCTCGCCGGGGAGCTGGACCCGGATCAGGGAGCGGTTCACCACTCGGCCCACGCCCGGCGTGCCTTCCTGCAGCAAGAGTCGGCGCTGCCGTTGGAACAGCGGGCGAGCACGGTCTACGCCAACCACGTGGACCGGCTGGTCGCCGCCGGTACGGTGCCCGACAAACGGGTGGTGGGGTTGGCGAGCCTGGGACTGCTGCGCTCGGCGGAAATGAACAAGCGGGTGGGAGAGCTGTCCATGGGACAGCAGCGCCGGCTTGACCTCGCGCTGGCCCTGGCCGCACGACCGAACCTGCTGTTGCTCGATGAGCCGACCAACCACCTGTCCGTCACGCTGGTGGACGAGTTGACCGAGGCCTTTGATGCGACCGAGGCCGCGGTTGTGCTTTCCAGCCACGACCGGCAGCTGCTCCGGGATCTGGGGCACTGGCCCCAGCTCGGGCTGCGTCCGACTTCGAGTCAGGAATCATAGTTCCGCAATGATCCCCAAGGCACCGAATGTGCGCGTTCAAACCGAGAGTGAATAAATGCGCCCGAAAATTAGAGTGGCCGTTCCGGATTCCCATCCGGCCGTCGCTACGTCCCGGACCGAACCCTGGCACGGCCATAGCTGAGTTTCCGGGTACGCCTTCCGATTTTCTGCACCTGCTTCCACACGTTAGACAACGCGCGGGAAACGAACAGTAACGGAACTTATGACGGTTTCCGAAGGTGCAAAACCCCATAGGACCGAGCTCAGTCCAGCGGAGGCTGCGATTATTCGAATCATAGGGACGGCACTCACCAGGGACTCCAAGCACGTCACGGCCGCGCAATTTCAGCACAAGGTGCTACTCAAAATGGACGCGCAGTGGCTTGCCTGTAAACCTTGCGGCAAAAGCCAAATCAGTTGGCTTCACTTCGGAGTACCCAAAGACACGCAGGTTTTGTGACACTGGCTTTGCGCCTGCAGCGGGTGCCTTCTTTTGTTCGATCTGCGTGACGCGTCCCGCGCTAATCTGCAGTAGTTGGGCGACCTCTCGGACCGTCAGCCCGGAATCGTGGCGTAAGACATTTACAGCGTCGAAGCTTGCTTTGGAAGCAGCGGCGAGCTGCTGCTGAGCGTCGCGCATCTGCTCGCGCGCGGCGTTCACCGCTTCAGCGGCTTCGTCTTCCAAAACAATGTTGACATCCACTTCCACTGCCTCTGGTTCAATTTGCAACAGGTCTACCGCAAGGGAACGGGACATACTTTCGATTTCGGTGAGACGTTTGGCCTGAGTCATAAATCCGAGTTCCGGAACTTCAATAGCCCACCATCCCTCGGATTGAGTTGCAATGGCGGTGATCTTCATGGTGTTTCCTCTGGCGATTCGTCTACTTCTGGCTTCTGTCTAAATTCTGCTATGACAATTTCTGCTTGTCTGATAATCCCCTTCGCAGTCCTCTCGTTGATTTCACTATGGCGGGGAACCGGGAGAACTTTATCTTTGATGACATACATGCTGTGGTTTCCGCCTTCGCGCAAAAGTTCAAACGGCAGACCTTCTGCGCCGGCCATCCCCTTAAGCCGATTCAACAGGTGAGCGCGTTTCATCACAATTATAGTTTAGAGGCATAAGCTCCATGCGTATAGCGGCCTAAGCGGCGGCAAGAGCAGTTTAGCAGGGGGGCATAACGCAGTTCAGCACACGACTTCCGCACCCTTTTCTACTACTTGAGCGAAATACTCCATCCACAGCTCGGACGGTCCGCTGCGGCCAATTCGCAGCAAGTAAATTGCGGCGCCTGCTTTGCTCATGCAGCTACGCCGCCGAACTCGTGGTAGTTATCTGGCGCAGTCCCGGCGTAGTTGATGACGCCGCCCTCCACTGCATTATCTGTAGATATCACGCACTCAAACTACTGGCAGTGGTCATTCCTCTATCCTCTTAGCCAAGCCGACCTGACTAGCGCGGAAGATCGGACCATCGACGCTCCCCCGCTTGTGCCGGACTTTGCGGCCATCGCTTCATGTCTAGTTCGAATAGCTTTTGACACTTCTTTTGGCGTGTCCTTGCAGATTTGCGCACCCAATTCCATACTTACGGGTAATGTTTTCCGGGTGCATCACAGTCCTGATGCTGAACGAAGTCACTCAATCCGTTTAGGAGGAAGTAATGGGTTTCATAGGTTGGATTGTTTTGGGCCTGATTGCCGGTGCGATCGCGAAAGCGATCAAGCCAGGTGAGCAAGGTGGCGGCTGGCTCGTGACCTTGCTGCTGGGTGTTGTTGGCGCCATCGTTGGCGGTTGGATTGGATCCGCGATCTTCGGAGTCGGAGTCGACGAATTCTGGTCCCTGTCAACCTGGTTGCTGGCCATCGGCGGTTCGCTGATCGTCCTCGTTATCTGGGGACTGCTCACGCGCAAGCGGGCTTAACCTGCACGACTGAACGGGGTCTTACCTTTAGGGTAAGACCCCGTTCTTTATAATCACGAATCCCCCAACTCGTTCCAGTACAGCATCAGTGAGACCTGATTTCCACGGCGTGAAGCCCTCTATCCTCAATGGAGGAGAAGTCAACGGGGCAAAACAGAAGTCCCAGCGCCATCCTGATGTGCGTCTTTGAAAAATATGCGGAAGTTGATGCAGACAGTGGCCTCGTGTCAGTGAAACGAGACTGGCTGGGCCGGGAGATCTACGTTGTCTGAGAACTTCACAGGCAAGCATCAGGCGGATAAAAGGCTCGGCTACCTCTCGCTGCATGCACCGTGTCTCCCAGCAGCAGCTTGCGCTCCCGTTCGCTCAGCATGTGAGCACGCGCTATGCGAACACCCTTGGTGGGCACACCACCGCTGGGTTCGGGGAATTAAGGCCACAACGGTGAATTTCAAGGCCCAATCCGGCTGGAGGACCAGTTCGTATCCGCTTGTAAGCCCCAGGCGCTGACCCCGCAGCCGCAAAGGGCCCCAAGGGCACGTATTTGACTCCCTTTGACCACAATAGTGAAACCAATGGGCGAGCGATTCCACGTGCCGCCACCGCCTGGTGGAGAATCTCTGAAGATCCAGGAACAAGCCAAGACCTGAACCAACCAAAGCGCCCCTGGCAGTTTCCCGGTAGCCACCCCACTTCGGGTCGGTGCTGGATTAGTGTTGGTGCATGTCTGATTCCCCCGATTCGCGGTCCCTTGATGGTGAGGAGGGGCGAAAGTTCACGCACAATGGCCGACAACACCAGTTGCTGAGGCTGAACCCAGATCCGAACGCCAGGAAAACCCACTACGTACCGCATCGCCCGGTGTCTGTCATCCTGCCTGTGCTGAGCGCCAAGGTGTCCGTTCGCGGTCTGGCCACCGTAAAAGCCCAAGGCCTTATACATGTTCTAGTCTCGGACGACACGGGAGAATTCTTCGGAATTTGGTGCTTCGCGGAAGACACGGCATTCGATAACTAACTTGTCATGCGCCGGACCGGTTGATCCGGCGAACGCCAAGTTGTCGCAAACAGCGGAGGGGCACTGCGATTTCCGGCCGCTGGTGGCGCAGCCACTGGACCCTGACAGCCGCGGCGCGGGACGCAGTTTGTACCACATCGACCAGACGAAATGCTACAGACTCAGAATCGATCAGAGGAAGGTGCTGCCAGCAGGCCAGCATCAGGAATCAGCCATGGGGTCGTGCGTCTCGTAGGAGTTAGAAGACCGCTGGCCTTCGCTAGCCGGCAGCGATCGGGGCGCGCAGTTAGAAGACGCCTCTGCTCTGGAGGAAAATCCCAAGGTCGGATGAGGTTTCATGACGGGCGGAAGTATGCTGCTCACTCAAGCTGTCGTTCGGGACCCAGATGCGGTTCTTGAGCGCTAAACGCCACCTTGTTCCACCCGCACCGGGCACATTTCCAAAGAACTTCACGCATCACAATCCTCTGGTCTTGCTGCTGTCCTTCGTCGTGCCCCCCATCGTCTTCCCACCGTTGCTCCTGATTATCTTCATCGATGAATCGGTACGTCTCGGTCTCTGTGAGCGAGCTACGGTAACATCTAGGACAAATTTGTGGCCTGATCATTTGCTGTCCGCCTTCCTATAGCACTTACCCCTCGCAAGATATGCTGAATGCGGGGCGACTAGTCAATGAAATTGCGATGATGCCCAGGCTCAACAGACTGAATATATCTGGCTAATGCCCAGTTGACCTGATTCACAGGACGAGCCGGATCCTGAAAGAACCAGTGCTCGTAAAACATCTGACGGAAGCGCCTGCTTCATCTGTTCGTCGTGCGATTTTAATTCACGGCACAGTCGCTGCGACAGGATACTGGAAAGCGCCCTGACTATAGCACCTACCACTACGTTTTCAGTCTACGCGTCTTTCCTGGGAATTGATATCGAATGTGCCCGTCAGTACGCTCACGCAGGAAGGTATGTCGTCCCGGCGTCCTACGGGTCTGCTGCAGGTTTGGTTGACACTTCGACCGCATAATCTCTTATGGTTTGCTGAAAGAAGGAACAAACCATGCCGAAGATCTACTCCGACGAATTCAAGCATGACGCAGTGGCGCTACTGGAGACTGGCATCTCGCAGCCCCAGGTCAGCAAGGACCTGGGAGTCTCGAAAACCGCGCTGCAGACATGGGCGCGTGATGCCCGGCTCCAGTCTCATGGAATGAGTCCCTCTGCTGATGCTGATGAGCGTAAGGAGATGTCCCAAGCGCTCAATCGCATCAGGGAGCTGGAGATGGAGAACGAGGTGCTGCGTCAGTACTTCCCGAAAGGCACCGACCTCTCCCGCTGGTCAGCCGAAGACCTCGAAGCTGTCGCCCTCGCACTGAACAATCGGCCCCCGAAAGTCCTCGGCTGGAAGACGCCAGCCGAAGTCTTCGCCGAGCAGATCCACTCACTCAAAACCGATGGTGTTGCAACGACCGGTTGAACTCACCCAATTTCGGTACAAGAAGTTCACCCAGGCCTTGGAGCGCCACGACCTGGTCGGTTCCATGGGACGTGTCGGGGCAGCTGGTGATAATGCAGCCATGGAATCGCTCTTCAGCCTGCTGCAGAAGAATGTGCTGGACCGTCAGTGGTGCTCCAGTCGTCAGCAGCTGCGTTTGGCGATCATCGCCTGGCTGGAAGGGAAGTATCGCCGCAAGCGCAAGCAGCGACGGTTGAGGAAAATGACCCCGGTCCAGTTCGAAGCTAAAATGCTCGAGTCCGTCGCTCTGGCGGCATAAACTCCGGTGTCAACCAAACCTTCAGCAGACCCCTTCATTTGCGGCGGCAGTGCACATCCTAGAACGCCTCAGTCCCAAAAAGCTTTGCCCAGCGACCGCCCATCTTCGATCACCTTGTCCGCTCATGATCTACCCTCTGGGAATGAGATACTACCAACGAGGTGACACCGTCGATGCCGCAGACCTCAACACCGCGTACACTATCTTTCCGGAGATCCATCTCGCCTATGCCTGTGCCGCGTACTGTGTTCTCAAACGGGGTCATAAGGTGCACCACATCGGAGCCAGCCACGAACTTGTTGTGGTGGCCGCCTGGGAGTATCGCTGCGAAATCCGTTCTTGGAAGGCCAGACGACGGGTTCAATCGAGGGATGTCGTGGCGCGTCCTCTGCGGGGCATGGGCAACTGCGGCAACGGAGGCGGGGGCACGCCACCGCGGCCATCACTCATGACACTTTTGCTTGCCTCGTAGTTCACGATCTCGAAGACGTTGCTCAGCCCACGAAGAGCTTGCTGGAAACCGCGTAGGCCGGACAGCTTGGGGTGGTTGGGTCCCCGTGTAGGAGTCCGGTGACTATGTGAGTTTCATGTCCCAGAATGGACGCAGGAGGAAATTCACCAGTTATGACACGTAGACATACCCCCGAGCAGGTCATCACGAAGGTCCGGCAGGGCCAGAAAATGCCCAACGAAGGACGGCCCCTCATCGAGCTCGTCAAGGAACTGCAGGTCACCGAGGCAGCATGGTACCGGTAGCTGAGCCAGTACGGGTCCGAGAAGAACGCTGAGGCGACGAAACGAGCCAAGGAGCTGGCGAAGGAAAACGCCAGACTCAAACGACTTCTCGCCGAGAAAGAGCTCACCATCGACATCCTGAACGAGGTGCCCAAGGGAAAATTCTGAGACCCGAACCACGCCGCCGCGCCGTGCGCATGGTGATGGAGAAGTTCGGAGCATCGGAACGCTTTGCCTGCAAAGTGCTGGGGCAGAACCGCTCGGCCCTGCGCAAGAAGAAACCCGAAATTAGTTTCGAAGAATCACGGCTGCGCGCCGACCTGCGGGCTGTGGCGCAGAAACATCCTGCGTGGGGTTGGAGGAAGGCCCGCTGGCACGTGCCTACCCAGCCGCAGTGGCAGAACATGGCACTGAACAAGAAGCGGGTACGCCGGCTCTGGCGGGAGGAGAGACTGGTCTGCAAACCCAAGCTGAAGAAGAAACGCCGGACCGGCCCGGACGCGGGCGAATAAAAGCGACTGAAGGCCGAATGCCCGATGCACGCTATCAGCTTCGACTTCCAGTCCCAAGTCAGTTCCTGCGGCCGCCACATCCGCTTCTTCAACGTCATCGACGAATACACGCGCACGGCGCTGGCCATCGTGCCGCGGCGTTCGTTCAAGGCCTGCGACGTGGTCGCGGTGCTGGAGAACATCATCGACGAGACCGGCATCGAACCGGTGTTCGTGCGCTGCGACAACGGTCCGGAATTCACCGCCGCCGCGCTGATCGACTGGTGCAACACCGCTGGTGTGAAGACCGCGTTCATCGACCCGGGATCGCCCTGGCAGAACGGGTTTATCGAATCATTCAACGCCCAGTTCAGAAGGGAAGAACTCTGCGGAGAAATCATGGACACCATGTCCGAAGGAAAGTACTTGGCCGAGGAGTGGAAAGACATCAACAATCATGAACGGCCCCACGGGTCCCTGGACGGAATGACACCATCCAACTACTGGGATCAGTGGACCGCAGACCAGCAATTAGCTATCGCATAGCTGCTGGACTGCTAAAGGGGGCCTAATCAGGGGCAGTTTGGGAACCGATTTAGCCCCAGCAACCGCAGGCCAACCCTCGGAAATACGCGGAAGTTTGAACGACGGAAAATCCGTCAGGCAACAGGAAAACCCGCTATCATCAGTCAATTAGGACTAATCATAGCGGGTTCTGTGTGGTGGGCCCTACCGGGATCGAACCGATGACATTCACGGTGTAAACGATCATGTGCGCCCAGCAAACACGCGGTCAAAACAGGCGCGGGACGGTTCTGGGACGGTTTGCGCCCTGCCCTACTCCCCCGGCACTTCCTGGCTATAGACCGTCCAGGGGTCTGCCCGGTATTCGATCCGCTGGTCCTCGGCGGCGTGCCAGGCGTGGTCGTCCTCGGTACTCGCCCAGATGCTGTCAGCGCGCCGGATCCGGGTAGCGGCCGCGGTGGGCACCCACTTCACTTCCCGCTGACCCGTGGTGACCCTGTTCAAGATCCGGGTCGGGTACTCGATGAACACCTCACCCTGGTTCCAACCGATGACTTGAGCATGGAAACGGCGGTCACCTCCCCGTACTTCAACGTAGGGGCGGCGGTTGGGTTCGTAGCGGCGCATGCCCTCAAATCGGGGGTCCTGTGTATTGGTCACAAGTTGACTGTACTCGCAGATAGCCCGGTGGCATGCTTGCCGATAGTAAGCATTAGCGGTAGTCTTATGCTTACTACAAGCAAGCATGGTCGACGGCATGGAAGGTTAGTGATACGGATGGCGGGGAATCTCGATGCGAGCGCTGGTGGTAAAGCGAGAGCGAAAGCACTCTCTAAAGCCGAAAGGTCTGAAATAGCGCGAAAAGCAGCAGAAAAGAGATGGGGATCGAAAATCGAAAAGGCTACCCACAGCGGCGAGTTGATCATAGGTGATAAGACCATCTCCTGCGCCGTTCTTGAGAATGGCACTCGCCTGATTACGCAAGAATCCTTTCTGACGGCACTCGACCGCGCACCCAAGGCCAAGGGTGGAACAGGCAGCGCGGGGTCGACAATCCCACCGTTTTTAGCTGCAAAAAACTTACAAATGTATGCCACCGAAGAACTGCGATCGAAGTGGACAGCCGTTCGGTTCCGCAATAAAGGGAACACGATTTCTTACGGGTATGACGCTGACATCCTCCCCGATGTTTGTGAAATCTACCTTTCCGCCAGGGATGACGGAAACGATCTGCATAGTCAGCAAAACGCGATACGCGCTGCAGAGCTAATCATGAGAGGGCTTGCCCGTGTGGGCATCACTGCCCTGGTTGATGAAGCGACCGGCTACCAGGAAGTTCGAGCCCGGGATGAACTACAGCAGATTCTGGATGAATTCGTTCAAGCAGAACTTCGGCCATGGATGAAACGCTTTCCTGACGAGTTCTTCAAAGAGATCTACCGTATCAATGGGTGGGCGTATAAGCCCGGTCAGTCAAAGAGAACGCCGTATGTTGGCAAGTTAGTCAATAAGTACATCTACGACCAATTAGCGCCGGGGGTGAAGGAAGAACTGCAGCGCCTGAATCCCAAGAATGATAACGGGAACAGGTCGCACAAGCATCATCAGCACCTAACCGAAGAAACTGGATTGACAGCGCTAGACCGACAGATTTCGAATGTCACTTTGCTCCTCCGCATCTCTCCCACTAAGGAAAAGTTCGAGGAGCTGTTCGAGGAAGCTTTTCCTCCTCCACAGCAACGGCTGCCCCTGGTTATCGAAACCTAGGTTAATTGTCCAAGCAAAAAACCGCCCCACCCTCGCAATGAGGGTGGGGCGGTTTTGTTTAGTCGGGCTGGCCGAGGTTCGTGACAGCATCCTGCACCGGGTCAGCAGGTGGTTCGACGTTGTTGCGCGCCAGCGCCGCCGTGACGAGCCCAAGCACACCGGCCAGGATGCCGACCAGCGTCACCACCAGGGTGATGAAGCTGTTCACCTGGTCGATGCTGATCAGCCCCATCGTGACGATGACGGCCAGCACCACCGCGCTGAACACGATGGCCGCGGTGTAGATGCCCTTGCGGGTTCTGGCGTCGTTGAGCCCGGTTCCTTTTGCTTCGTACTTGCCCATGGTTACCATGCCTGCACTTTCTTGAGGTTGCTGATCAGGTTTGCGTTGGTCCACTTGTTCCGCTTGAGCACGTCGGCCTTGCGCCGGTGGGTGGGAGCGCCGAGCCAGCCGTCGACTTTGAGTTTCGGGGTGGTGGACTTCATCTTGTTCAGGGCACGCTGCAGGCGCTTGTTGTACTCGTAGACGTCCTGGGTGAGCGGGCCCCAGTATTCGTCCTGCACGAGCCCGTGGTGCTTCTGGAAGGCCCGGACCCCGGCCTTCTGCTTCGGCCCGTCCTCCCCGTCTGGGTAGCCGACGTCCAAGCCCATGTTGGTGAGCGCTTTCTGGATGGCTGTGTTGTCGGCCTTGCTGTTGACCTTCTTCACCGGGGCGGGCTTCCCGGCGGGCTTCACCTCAGCCGGGGCGCTGCCGCCGGCATTGAGCGGCGGGGTCTTGCCGACGGTGATGCCCTTGCGCTTCAACCATGCCTCCGGGTCGAAGTAGTTCCCGTACCCGGTCCCGTTCTCCCGCACCCCCATGTGCAGGTGTACGCCGGTGACGTTGCCGGTGCGGCCGGTGCGGCCGATCACCTGCCCAGCCTTCACCCGCTGCCCCTCGCGGACGTAGATCTTGGACAAGTGCCCGTAGTTGGTGCGGATGCGGTCGGAGCCGTTGGCGTCCTTGAGGATGCCGTGGTCGATGACGATGATCAGGCCGGAGTGACCGGGTAGCACGGCGCCACGCTCCGGGCCGCCGATATGTTCGATGACGCCGTCAGCGACCGCGTACACCTCGGTCATGTCCCCCACGTGGGGGCCAGCCCAGTCGGTGCCCATGTGCTGGCGTCCCCCGTGCAGTCCGTCGAAGCTATCGGTGCGGTAGGTGCCTGCGGGTAGGGGGCTGGAAAACTGGGTCACGGTTTCTCCTTCTGGTTCGGTGAGGTCCAGGAATTCTTCCCATCGGCCCTCAGCTCGGATCCGGGACGGGCAGTCCTTCCCGGAATGGTCAAAGTGCTGCTCCACGTTGGCGCGGGACCAGCCGTGTTCGATGCGCTTCATGCGCACCACCGCGGCGGCGTTACGGAACGCGGCGTTGAAGTCGCCGTCCTCGTTCACGCAGATCTCCACGGCCAGGCGGGTGGTGTTCGCTTCTCGGTTCCCGGCGTGCCAACACTGCGCCGTGTCTGGGTAGGACTGGACGGCTTCCTTCTCGTCCACCGTGATATGCCAGGACGCGTCCCGGCTGTTCCCGTTCTTCTGCAGGTTCGCGTGCGCCGCGGCGTTCGCGCCCCGACTGGTGTTCCCGGTCTCGTGCACGACCACACCGAGAAGCGGATTCACCCCGCCATAGGTATGCTTGTTCTTGGTGACCAGCTGCTGTCTGATCTTCACGATGCGGCCCTCCTTCGGGCATGAGAAAAGCCCCGCCACAACCCGTGACGGGGCAAAAAATATGACCGCACTGTGGCGGTCTAGTTGTCGTTCAGCTGAGGCCAGGGCCGCACCTGCTCCGGCGGTACACCCTGCCCGATCAAGTCACTGCGCAAAGCTGACGCGTACTCGCTAATCTTTCGCCGCTTCCGGGCCTCACGATCAGCCCGCTCCTGCGCCGCATCAGCCCGCGCCCGCTCCCGCTCCGCGTCCTCCCACGCCTCATTCCGCTGAGTACGCATATCAGCGTTACGGGCCTTCTCCCGGCCCGCCTTGCCAGTAAAGAACTTGATACCGGCGTTCACGAGGCTAGTAAGAATCGCCCCGAGAGTACCCCCACCAAGGAGGGTGATAGCTGCCTGAGTGGCATCCATACTTGGCTACCTTTCAGGGTCATAGGCGTAACGTCGAATGCTGAACCACCGTTTAGCGAAGTGCGCGGCCACAATCAGCACCATGCACAACTGGGGGATCCGGTTCCCCGACTCCGAGACATGGGATGACCAGATCGTCACCCCATAAATCACCGTGGACCCAAGGCAAGCGATAGTGGCGGCACGCTCAAACAACCACCACCCCGGCAACACGGTGACCGCGCCAAGCACGCCGCCGCAGATCAGCATGACCGACCAATAGAACGTCAACCCCTGCCCCGCCGTCACCTCCACACTCCTCGGTGGTTTAGCCAACGCCGCCCACCCCGCCGCCAACGCCAACAGGTACACAACGAACTGGATCACCGACACAATCCGTGGCTCCTGAATCTTCAACCACAACGCGAGCGGCCAATTACGATCAATCACAACTCCCCCTCGGGTCAGCACGACAAAATGGGTGTGGCATGGTGATCCTTTCAGGGAATGTATGATCATATTCATGTCTGAGATGGTGGATAGTGCTTTGCATGAACGTCTTGAAGCGTTAGAAAGCGCAGTCGTGGAGCTGCGCAAACAGAACAGTGAACTCAAGCAAAAAATGGCAGTCCGACGTGACGCCCCGTACTTACCTAAGTACTTCACCGCTGGTGCTGACTGCACCATAGCCATCGAAACTACGTTCTACGCCAGCCAGCCCCACAACCCGATTAGTATCGGTTCCAACTGCACTATCCGGCGAGGAGCTGAGTGGATCGGCCCGATCACCGTTGGCGACCGGACAATCTTCAATCGGGACAGCTATGTTCGAGCCAACGTCACCATCGGCAGCAGGGTCAACGTGGGAGCGTTCGTGCGCTTCATCACTGACAGCCACGAGATTGGCGGGACATACCGTAGAGCTGGCAAAGGCTCATTCCCGCCAATCAAGGTAGGTGATGGGACGTGGATCGGTGCTGGTGCCATCATCCTCGGTGGTGTCACCATTGGGGAGGGCGCAGTCATAGCTGCCGGCACGATTGTTAATCGCGACGTCCCATCACACACCCTTGTGGGTGGCGTACCGATGCGGACCATTCGTGAGCTGCCCAGCGATGTGTGAACGTCTTAACCCCACGCTTCAGCGAGCCGGAATGTCACCGAGTCGGTGGTGTTCCCGGCGATCGCTGAAAACGCCACGGGTCGGTCGCCTGATGAAAGATCGATGGACCGAGAAGCTACGTAGGCCTGTGACTTATCGCCAGCTAGCAGGCGTCCCAAGAATCTTTGAGCCGCACCGTCAGCTGTTGCCACCATTTCGAACTCCACCGCGAAGTGGGAACCCCCAGCCAGCCCGGCCGGAAGCGTAACCTCAGCAGCCAACGAGGTGGCTACTCGCAGGAGAATACGGTAGTTCGCTTGCATCGCCTGGTTACTGGACGTGGTTCCCCACAGGACAAACTTCGCTCGCTTCCCCTTGATTGCGAACCAGTCGGCACGCAACAGGCTCGCCCAGCTCACTATAGACTTCTCCGTTGCCGCACCAGTAACTACTCGCTCCGTGTAGTCGGAAGCGACCATGAGTAGGGGGCGGTGGCCAGTCCTGACGGCAGGTGGAGCGCCCGAATAAGCATCCCACCCGGTAAGCGTTAGCTCAGAGGAGTTGCCCATCGACAAAATACGGCGCGTGTTCATATCTGCCCCGGCACCCCAAACAATCGAGGTTTCGTTATGGATCTCGCTGTTCGTCAAAACGATGCCGATGCCATTACGTTTGAACTCAGCCAAACGCATGTTAGCCCCGGAGTAAAGTTGCATCTCCAGGCCAACATCGCAGTCATGGATATTGATGTAGTCGAAATGGCCTACACAGTTCTCCTTGGCTTTCACGCCTACATGGCATTTGCGGATGATCATCTGTCCCGCAGAGTCGGGCGCGCCTCCGAAGTCACGGGTTACGCCGAACAGTTCTGAGATACCGTAGGTGCAGTTCTCGATGATCCCGCCAATGACGGTGTAGCGGGTCATTCCGACGATGTTCCCACCAATTTTTGCCCCGTCTACGTGGACGTTTCGCCACTGAAGGTAAGAGCCGCCACGCGCATCGACGGCGTTGTTGAACGCTCCAACGATTTTCAGGTCTTGCAACCACAGGGTTTTGCCGTCCCCGGCGTAAATGCCGGTGTTGGCCGTTTCGTCCGCGGCCTTGTCGATGACTGCTGTGGGGATACTTGGGTGTCCACCGACTACTGGACCGATGATCTTTATGAAGTCATCCTGTGCTGTAGTGCGGGTGGTGGGCAAGGTAATGCCGCCCTTGTACGTGCCCGGGCCGACATCGATGATCACCGAACCACGAATGACTGGCCCCTCACTCGATAGCGAGTTCACGGCGGTTTTGATCTCACGGAACGCAGTCTGCTCGGTGCGACCGCTATTCGCATCGTCTCCGGTGGCGCGCACATAGATGGTCCGCGTGGCCCCACGGGTGCCACGCCGGGCAATGAAACCGTTCTCCAATGCCGCCCGGGTGGCGGTATCGGCCCCGACGTAGGAAGCCACCTGCGGATCTGTGACACTAGCGCCCCCGTAGGGGCCTTCCGGGCCGGTCGGACCGCGTAGAGAGTCCAACCACTGCGCGATAGATCCTTTATACCCGTTGGCTACGGCCACATCATAGGCGGTAGAAACCCCTGCCAACAGTTGCTCGAACTCTTCGCCCTGAACCGTCAGGGCAGCCTTCAACTGGGACGCTGTGCTGGCGATCTGGTTTTGTGTAGTGTCCACTCGCCCGTTCAGATATGCTTCGGTGGATACGATGGCCGAATCCACACTCCATGCCATATCACGGAAGTCCCGTGAAGCGACGTTCGGGGCGTCTCCGGTACTCGGGTACGGGATGCTTTTTCGAGGTGTGTAATTGACCAATTCCGTTACGCCCTTCCTGTTGGATTGTTTTCGAGCGCCGCATATGTGGCGCTGCTCCATGCTTGTTCGAGTGCTGCATAGTTCCTGCCCTGATAGGCGTCCTCGAAGTCTTGGTAGGTGGTGTGTGTTGTGCGTACTGTCAGCGTTCGCACGGACAACGACATCTGTGCGCCCGCGTCATCATGGGACTCGGATTTGCCGATGATCAGCGCATCCATGCTGAACCCGTAGAACTTTTTTGATTCGACAGTGATCACGTCTCCAAGTTGAAGGCGCGGATCGTAGGCGATCTGCACGTCTGTGAGCGTGATGATGCCCGTTTTGAGACGTGCCGCCAGCCAGTCCCTGACCCGTGTGGCGTCCGCTTTCTTCCCATATACCCCTAGCTCATGCTCCAGCGCAGGAGTCCAAGACGGGGCGCCGGTTGATGCGGTCACGTTGGCGTTAGTGAAGTTTGCCAGGCCACGCCCCCGGAGGATTGGCAGCGGCGCAGATAACCATTTGGCGTATACGGCGGTCGATTCAGGCGGAGCCATCATGGACACGTCACGCGTAGACGGGTTTCGGTGGCGCATCAACCACCGTCGGCCCACCTCGATTTCCTGTGTCCCAATAGCCAGGGACGTGTCGCGCACGTAAGTGTCTCCGTCACCGGACCGGTACACGCCCCCGTACCACGAGTCGCGTCCAAGGTTGAAGTTCACGATGTCCGACAGAGTGATGGCGGAGAACGTCATGTCAGGTTCGAACCATTCAGCGTCATCGTCGGGGCCGATGAACTCTTCAATGGTTTCCCCTGCCCCTACCTGCTGGCTGTTTGACGGCTGGTACAGGAGCACTTCGTACCGCTTGGATAGGGTCAAGGCGGTCTCCCGATATTCCACCCCGACCTGTTTGCGGCGTGTCAGCAACGCTTCCATCCAACCCAGCTCAAATATGTCCTGAGCAGTGGTCACAGTCCTGACCGGGGAGCCAGCGTGAAGCACGTTGGTTGGGGCGAAGTTCAGGACACCATGTTCATCGAAGAAGATGGCGGTCAACGTTGCCTGCCCAACTTCACGAAGAATATCCCCGGCCTTGGTGTCCAGGATCGTGTTCGTGGCACCCATGGACTCCACAAGACCCTTACCCCAAGCTTTAACCGTCGAATCAAAAACTGTTGCGACCGATGCTTGCCATCCAGCCAATGAAATTGACCCAGCTTGCGCAGCAATCGTGCCTGTAGTGACGCGTACGTCCTCCAGAACTGCATCAGCTTGATAGGTGCGATTCACGGGAATTGAATGAGCGATTTCCGAGTTGGGTGTGGTAGCCCCTGTTCCGCTGGTCGGAACCACAACCCTAGCCGTTGTATCACCGGGCCGCACAAACACTTCTATCCAAGGCTCCGAACCCCATGCGGCAGAGAAGGATCGAGTGGTTTCGAACTGGATTGGGCCATCATAACCGCCCGAACGAACCGTGTAGGTCAAAGTTATTGTTGATCCAGTATGCGCGCCACGGACAGCAATAGTGGTGCCGTCCGAGAACTGCGCTGACATTGCCGAGTTATTGCCATGCCACCGCAGCCACAAACGTAAGCCCCCAGGAGCCAAAGACACCGCGGGGATGTATCGAATCGTCCCCGCTTCCAGGTAGGTGTATCCCTTGGACCAGCCAATGGATTTGTCCGCCGAGGCAACCTGCAACCTGCCGACGCTGGCAATCAATGAGCCTTGAATCTCAGTCTCAACTAGCCGTGTTCCTGAGGTGACTTTAGGGACTGCGACCCCGTACCCTGCTGCGCGCATTGCCCGGTAGGCTACGTGCCAAGGCTCCAAGGCGGTTCCGACATGCTCCCAGGTGATGCTCGGTGTGGAGGGGTCGTAGGATGCTGGCATGAGTTCGGCTGCTGCCGGGATCGATGTCAGCGCAGAGAGTGAGTCGCTGTCATCAACAATGTCGGAGGTCAACGAATCTCCGCCACCTCGGGTTACGTCGATGCGGCCAGTGAACACCCGCCAAGACGTGGCGCTGTCGCCCACCCACACCTCTACACGCGCACCAGGGGCGGGCGGCCACCCGGCGCGGCGCTGCCACGGGAACTCCGGGCGCTCTTGCACCACGGTTTGTGGCGCCCAACGGATTGATCCAGTCCTAGCCGAAACACCGGACACCCCTGCAACGGGGTCAGGCAGGTCGCTAGAAATTTCGCCATCTAGAGAGACCGATGCCACCTTGCGCTCGACACCATCCACTAAGACAATCCGGCGCCATTCAGGGATACCAGAGGCCAGTGCTCCGTCCTGCATTAGAGTACCTCCGATACAGTAAACCCGGCGTTCATGAAAGTTCTGGTGGGATCAGTGAGCACAAGCCCCTCAGACACGCCGTGAACTACGGCTGCACTACATCCGCGCCCATCAGAAAACACCGGGGGTGGAACATCAGTCCAGGTCACCTGAGGGCGAGTCAGTCGGAGAGTCTGCGAACGCGCACCCACAGAGACGTAATAAGCGTTATCCGGAGCAACCCCCGAGGCCGAAACTCGCTGCATACCTGCACGGGCTCTCCCTGCACCAAAGTGCCCCCGAATATTGGCGCCGTTCACGTCATAAAATGCCACCCAGATCTCGGGGGCGATTGTCCCGTCACCTTCAACCTCCGCAGTGAAAGTCACCGGCATACCAGGAATCACAGGAAGCCGACGAACGAGCGGGATGCTCTGAGTACCAACAGCGTTCACAAGCACAGACATAGGCGCGAATGAACCATCCGACACCTGCACCGGCCCACCATTCGCCAACTCGTCCCGCTGCTCACGCTCCACGAGTGCCGCCTGCCGTGGCGTGAGAATATTCGTATTCAACGCGTCCGGAGACAAGAACCACCACGGACCAGCACCCCACGCCCCGCGAGCGAAATCCTGCAACACCGCCAAATCGGCCGGGGTGGAAAGATCCCCCCAACCGATCTGCCACTGCCGGGCCGAGATCGGACGCACCTGAGCACGCACACCACCTTCAACCGTAGGCGTCAACGTGTACCGGTCACCGTGCTCAGTGGACAACGATGACGGGCACTTGATGTTGATCATCCGCCCAAGAGTGCCGAGATAAGTCAATGAAGCCTCCTAGGGCAAAAGGTGAGGCGGGACGCTCGGAGCGTCCCGCCTCACTGATTCAATTAGCGTCGGCCACCGTACTGCTTAGCGACTTGCTGCATCGTTCCGTAGAACTTACGGCCATCGATCTGCACCATCGGCTGCCAGCCAGCCATGCCAGCCTGCACAGCAGCAGCAATAGCGTCCGCGGAAATAGGCGAGGACGCGGACTGTGCGGATGCGTACCGGGCCACCTCCGGCGACGGCGGCACCGCGAGTGCGGGCGGCGCCATCAGCCGTTCGGCAGCCTTCGACACGTCACCCACCTTGGACAGGATGCCCAACTCGGCGCCCTCACCAACATGCACACCGGCCTGCATCATCACCCTGGACGGGGACTTGATACCAAGCGAACGTTTGAACGACTTCTCCGCGCTCTTGCCGAGCTTGTAGAAAGCGTTCTCCACGTCCTTCGACTTGCCCTGCAACCCACGCACAAGCCCATCAGCGGCATCAACACCACCCTTATACATGGACTTCGTGACAGAATCGCCAGCCTTGCCCGACCAATAATCCAAGCGCCGATACTGTTTATTCAGCTCCGACACTTCAGACTTCGAACCAGCCAGCAACGCGTCCGCTACCTTGCCGCCCTCAGCAGAGCCAAGCCCAGCGACTTCCTCAACAATCGCCGCCGAGTACCCCTTACCGCGCAGCTTGTCCAGCTTCTTACCGAAACCAGCAATACGGTTCGCGGCACCCTTCGCCGTGTTGATGATGCCCTTAGCGTTCAACGTTTTGTACGGGCCCACAATGGAATTCATGGAGCCGCTCAACGCGAACTCGCCACGCAAGTCACCGGCCACCGCGTCACGCACACTGCGCAACTCGTCAGCCTGCTTAGTAGCCTCTTCCAACGCTGTCTTCAACTTCTCCGACCGGCTAGTCAGAGACGCGAGCGCCTTCTCAAGACCTGCGGCGTCCTTCGCAGCACGCTTCCTAGCAGGGGCCGAATAATCGGCGTTGCGGGATACTTCCAGCAGCTTGTCCACCTGCGACAAACCAGAACCGGAGGTGAACGCGTCGGTGATCGTGCCGCGGCGGAGGTCGACACGCAGATCCCTGCGCGATTCACTCAACCGGTTGGCACGTTCCTTCGCGTCCTTCGCCGCCTCAGCGGACCGCTTGGACTGCTCCTTGACCGCTTTCAGTTCGGCCTTGGCCGCGTCCAGCTGATCCTTCGCCGCAAGTTTGCGGGCACGGTTGGCCTTGTCGCCGCTGATCCTGCTGTAGGCGCGTTGCAGGGACTGGACACGCTTCTCAGCGGCCCCAACCCTGCCACCACCAGCTAACCCGACGAGCTGTTTCATCATGTCTATGCGGGGGTCGTCGCGGTTGATCATGCTGAGTAGTTCGTCGTGTTTGTCGGAGGAGCGCCGGTTGACCACCCATTCCCGGTCATCGACTCTCGCGATCGGCACACCCGCGGCATTGACCGCGAGGATCTTGTCGGTGCCGAGCCCGGTGGCCGGGAGGCGGCCGCCAGTGTCGAGGCCCGGCAGTCGCCCGCCGGCTTGGCGGTGTGCACCTACCGCGGCACCAACCACGGAACCGAGCGGGCCACCGATCACGGAAGCGACGATGGTCGCGGTCCGCTGCCGGGCCAGGTTGGCCAAGGTTGTCTCTGCTGTGCCTGTGATTGCTTCGGCGTTGATCTTCGCGGTGCGTTTCTTGCCCGCGGTGGCGTCGATCTTCTTCCCGGTTTCGGTGGTGCCGGTTTCGCTGACCTTGATCCTGCCGTCTGGCAGGGTGGTGACGATGTACCCGAGGGCTTCCAGGGCTGACTTCACTTCGGGGCTGTTCTCGGTGATCGTGACCTGGCCGTCCGGGGTGGACTGCACCAGCTCGTGGATCTCCGTCAGCTTCGCCGCGAGGTCACCGGTGTTGGAGTCGAACTGGATGTACACGGCACCGGGAATCAGGTTCATCTGATCCGCCAGCTTCCCAGCTGCTTCAGCACTCATACCCATCGCGGTAGCGTTCTGGATGAACGCTTCCCGGCCCTGCGAGATAGTGGCGCCCAGATCACCAGCGGTTGCGCCGGCTTCGCGTTGGGCTTCCATTGCTCGGAAAGTCGAGGACGCGATACCGTCCAGGGCGGCCTGGTTGGCGCGCCCCTTCTCGGTGGTGATGTCCAGGTTCTTCCCGTTCTCTGCCGCGGCCTTACCGGCGGCGTCGAACGCCTCCTGCATGCCGCGGAGGGCTTCACGTTCACTCAGCACGACCATGCCAGCGTTGACCATTGACTGATAGAAATCGTCAATGGCTTTCGCCGCGTCCTCAGCGGACGAAGAGGTCAAACCGAGGTCGGCGGCCAGTGCCGAGAAGTCAGCGTTATCCCCCTCAGCAGCGGCAAGCTTGAGAGCT
Organism: Glutamicibacter sp. V16R2B1; assembly: GCF_005774635.1. NCBI lineage: Bacteria > Bacillati > Actinomycetota > Actinomycetes > Micrococcales > Micrococcaceae > Glutamicibacter > Glutamicibacter sp. V16R2B1. The sequence continues at coordinate 35,710 of NZ_VATX01000005.1, read as the reverse complement.
GCAGCGTACTGCGGGAAAATCTCGGCCAGCTTCTCCACCGGGAATCCAGCTGCATCAGCCTTCTCCGCGATCTGATCGTAGGCTTCCGCGGCCGCGTCGGCGTTACCCGACTTCGCCATGGACGCCAGCACGCCGTCCAGCTGTTCGAAGTTCTTTTTCGCGAACTCGAAGTTGGAGGATGAACGTGTCCCGAACGTCAAGAACTTGGACACGTTCTGGTCGATCTTCTCTGAAATCGACGGGTCGCCCATGATCTGGAATGCGTGCTCGATGCCGGACACATCGAGCCCGTTGAACCAGTTCCCGGTGCCACTGAACATCGAGTCCAGGTCACCAACAATGTTCCCGGTTCCCAGCAGGGCCGCGTTCATCTCGTCAATTTGAGCGAGATCCCCAGAGGACACCATGGAGCCAATCATCGGGCCGACGGTGGCCATCGCCAACAGTCCCTGGGCCGCGAGTTTCGCGCCCTTGCCCAGCCGGGTCATGTTCTTCTCGGTGCGAGACACTGCGGCGTCGATGGTGACCATCTGGCCCCGGGCCTTACCCGCGGCGACACCGGACGCGTCCAGTCCCTTAGCGCCGATGCCCGCCGCGCTACCGAGGGCTTTGAGGCCGCCGATAGTCGTGGTGATGCCGGGGACGATCTTCATAAGGGCGCCAGCGGCCAGCATGGACACACCAGCGATACCCGCGATAGCGGTCAGGGCGCCCTGTACCGGTGCGGGCAGATCGGCGAACCAGCCCGCCAGGTCAGCTATCGCGTCGGCGATGCCCGCAACCACGGGCAGGATCACAGATCCGGCGGAGATCGCTGCATCCTTGATCGTGTTCCAAGCGATCTTCACCTTGGATTCAGCGGTCGCGTAACGCTTGTCTGCTTCCTCAATCAGCGCCATGCCGCGGTCGTATTCTTGGGCGCCCATGGTCATGGCTTCACCCACACCCGCGGATGCGAGTGCAAGGTTCTTCATGGCCAAGGATTCGCGGATGCCCTTGATGCCCATCTCGTCCAGCACGGCGTTCATGGACTGGCCACCGGATTCGACCTGACCAAGCCCCTTGAGCAGGGTGTCCAGGGCGCCGGAGGCGTCTTCCTTCCATGCCTTCTGGAACTGTTCAGAGGTCATGCCGGATGTGGTTGCGAATACGCCGAGCTTTTCGCCGCCACCGTCCACGGCCTTGCCGATCTTGGTGAGCACCTGGGTCATGGCGGTGCCGCCGGCCTCAGCCTCGATACCGACTGCGGACATGGAGGTCGCCAGGCCCATGACTTGGCCCTCGGACAGGCCAGCCAGCTTGCCCGCGGCGGCGAGGCGCATGGACATGGCCATGATCTCGGATTCGGTGGCCGCGAAGTTGTTGCCCAGGCCGACGATGGTGGCGCCGAGGCGTCCAACCTCTGATTGGCTGGTGCCCATGATGTTCATGAACCGGGCCATTTCCATGGCACCTTGTTCAGCGGTCATGTTGGTGGATTCGCCTAGGTCGATCATGACCTTGGTGAAGTCCACGACGTTGTCTGTTTGGATGCCGAGCTGGCCAGCGGCTTCCGCCACTGCCGCGATCTCCGTGTGGGTGGCTGGCAGGGTGCGGGCGAGCCCGCGCAGGCCGTCCTCTACCCGGGCGAGCTGTTGGGGCGTGCCTTCCACGGTTTTCTTGACACCGGTGAACGCTGACTCCCAGTCCATGGCCGCTTTAGTGGACAGCCCGAGGGCGCCAACGATTGCGGTGCCGCCGGCGACCATGCCGGTAGATACCTGGGACCAGGCTTTCTCGTGGGCTTTCGCGGTCTGGGCGAGCCTACCGATACCTGATTCGGCTGTTTTGCCGGCGGCCTCGGTTTTCTGGGCGGTTTCTTTGGCCTTCGCGGCCGCGGCGTCCATGTCCTTCTTGAACGCGCCAACCTCTGCCCGGATCCGAACCACGATGTCACGAGTCGCCACAGGGCACCACCTATTCAGTTATGAGCCCCCCGCAGTGTTGATAGGCTCTTGGCATCATCACTCAGGGGGAAATTGTCTTGAAGAAATCGGCCATAGCCGTCGCCTTACCCATCGGCCTACTACTCACCGGGTGCGCAGCCAGCACGCCGGAACCCGCCGCCACACCGTCAGCGCCGGCACAGGTGGAAGTGCGCTACGAAGTGGACTTCGAAGCAGCCCACAAAGGGCTGACCAGCAAGACCCCCTCCGCAGACATCACCGTCTCAACACCGACAGGCACCGTGCAGAAGACGGTGGACCTGCCGATGAAAACGAAAGATGGGCAGACTGGGGTGCGAGGCGACGCCCCTGCAGGCTCGCCGCTGTACATCTCCGCGCAGAAAAACGACGCCTACGGCTCGATCACGTGCCGGATCTACTCGTCGGGCGAACTGATCAGCGAGAACACGTCCAGCGGCGACTACAGCATCGCGACTTGCAAGGGCACCGCCCGCTAGTCCTCCCACACGGGGTAACGGATCTTCCCGGGCATGGGGTTCTTGTCGTTCTCAGCTGCTGATTCCTTGCCTGCGCAGGCGTGGCAGATTTCCTCGTGCCACTCCACCGTGCCCACGTTGTGATCCCCGAACGCTTTCGACGCCGGGACACCGCACGAATGGATGCTGTCCTCGTACTGCTGCAGAGCCAGCGCCATGATCTTGTCTTGTTCCACAAACCGCCCGTTGTCCTCCCGGAACCCGAGCAGCACGGTGATCGGTAGCCTCCATGACCGCGCCGTGCGGGCCCACCCGACTAGGTGGCCCCAACGGCGGGTGGCCATGGCCTCTACGATTTTGGGACAGTGACCTCTGGGGTTTCATTGTTCGCCTTGTCGGCGGCGTCAGCGAGCAACCCGGCCTGGGCTTCACCGAGCTTCTCGTAGAGGGTGCGGGTCTGGTCGAGATCCAGCTGGACGAACTGGTCGCGGACCTGCACGCTGGTGGCCTGGGCGATCATGCGCAGGGTGGTTTCGCGGTTGATCAGGTTGTCGGTGAATTCCTTGACGCCGATGCGCACGTAGGCGTTAATGTCGGCGGGCACGGTGATTTCCATGCGCTTGCAGGTCTTCCTCGCTTCGTCGCGGCCGAGCTTGGCGGCGGCGTCGATCTTGTCGGAGCATTCGGACAGCACGGTTTCGCGGATGCTGTCGATCTCGGCGCGGGTCAGCGCGGTGACCCGGAAGACGCGCTTGGATGCGTCGATTCGCTGGTACAGGTCCGCGATCTGGGCGTCGAGTTCGGCGTTGGGATTGCGTTCCCCGCCCAACGCTTCCTCACCCTCCGGCGCGGCGGGCGCATCGACCTTCTGCGCTTCCAGCGCGTCGATCTCGGCAATGAGGTCGAGGCGGGCGTACAGGTTCACTGTGTGGGTGGTGCGTTCACCGGTGGCCAGCCACTCGTTCAAGTCGAGTTCGGTGGACGGGGTGGGGGTGATCTGGTCGTTCATGGTTTGACTCCTTGAAAGATGGTGGGGTTAGTCGATGACAGGGATATGGATGGTGTGCTTCGCGTAAGCCGAGCCGTCCGGGCCGATGAACCTGGTGCCGTCCTCGTTGAACTCGAACGCGGTCACGTGAACCCCCGTAGGGTCGATGCGCAGTTCGCTGATGCTCTCGGGGGTGAATCCGAATGAGCGGATCAGCGCGGTGAACTGTTTACGGGTCAGAGACTCCGGCACTCCGTGGATGGTCTTGGCCATGGTTGACTCCTAAAACTGTGGTGACTCCAGTGCGGGGGTTTAGAGTCGCGGCTGGGGTGGGAGTCAGGTCACCCCAGCCACGACTGGTCTTTGTGATGCCGGGCTTAGCCGCCAGCAGTGGCCACCACGGCCCGCGGTGCGAAGGACTGAGGCGCGAACTCCTGCCGGAACTTCTCGTATCCGGCGTTGTCCAACGACATCGGACGCGGCGACAGGGTCAGACCCTCCATCACAGCGACCTCGTCCCCCGCCTTGTACGGGGCGTCCTCGGCCTTCTGCCCTTCCTCCACCTGGCCGATACGCTCCACCAGGTAACCGGGAAGGCCCTTGCGGGTGAACGTGGTCCAAGCGACGTCGTCGGCTTCTTCCTTGAACCGGAACATGTCGAACCCTGCCTCGAAGGTGTCCATTCCAGGGGCGCCCGCTTCGATGGTGTCGCACGGGGACGGGTCGGTGATGATGTTGGTTCCAGTGACCCCGAACTGGTAGTTCGCGACGGTCACACGGCAGGTCAGGTTGACTCCGGCGTTGAGTTCTTCCGGGGTGGGCTTCGTGATATCCGCGATGGTTGGCACCCAGTCCAGGCGTCGGTTCGCGGTGTTGAGCATCTTCGGTCCAAGGCGCATAGCTACTTGCCTTCTTTCTTGTTGGAGGGGGCTGCTTTGAGGTTGGGGAAGCGCCCGTCAAGCCAGGTTTCAGGGACGGTGCGGCGGAGCACTTCTCCCGTGTTTTTGTCGTAGACCTTCACGCTCTTGTTGGGGTCGTAGACGCGGGCGGGTTCGGTTTGCTGGTCGGTCGCCGGCGCTTCTGCTGGCTCGGTGACCTGTTTCTTGGTTGCCACGGTGGGCCTCCTTAGTTGGTGGTGAGCCGCCACGGGAGCGGCAGGAAGAACCGGGCCGGGGTGCCCTGGTTGTCTCGGACCGGCTTTTCTACCCGGAACCCGTCCGGGTCAGGCAACAGCCAGTGGTTACCGATCCGCGCATTCGTGAGAGCTGCTTTGACGGCCACAGCCACAGCCCGGGCATGCGCCGGAGTCGGGCCCACACACGTGGTCTGCGGCGACCAGTCATGCACCGTCGTGTCCGCCAGACCGGTGAGGTCCCGCTCCCCCGGCAGATCATCGGACAGGCCGGAGAACACGACCACGTAAGGGCGGATATACCCGGCCCCGTCGGTGGGGAGCTTGGTCGGGACGTCCCCGTCAAAGACTTGGCCACCCAGTCCGGGGATTGCCCGGAGGGTGGCCAAGAGTTGTTCGGTGAATAGGGTGGCGTCCATCAGCCCCCCAACGCTCTGTCAGCGATTTCGGCCATGGCGACTTCGAACGCTGGGGTGTGCTTGTCCGCGGCAGGGCCGAGGGATGGTTGTGGGGCCATGCGGCTCGTGCCGAATTCCAAGTACGTGGCGTATTCGGCTCCGGCGCGCACCTCTGCCTCTGGGGAGTCCTGCGACACTGAGCGCAGATCTGAGGTTTTGATCGCGCCCCGGTGGAACCCGGTGTCCACCGGTGCCAGTGTCTTCGCGGTGGCTTCGATGTCCTTGGCGGTTTTCTTCACGGCGACCTTCGCCAGCTGGCCCGCAAGTTTCGGCACGTTGCCAAGGTCAGCGGCCAGGGTGCGTAGTTCGGACGCATCAAATTCGATGGACACAGCGCGCCTCCTTATGGGTTTTGCTGGGTCTGGTTTTCGACCGCCGTAAAGTCGTGGGTCCACAGCAGGGTGCCGGTCATCCGCTGCTTGAGGATGTACTCGACCCCGGCGTGGGTGACGATGTCGCCCCGCTCCCCCACCCGCAACTCCGGCACCGGGTACTCGTCTGTGTACGGGAGTTGGATCAGGTACTGGCGGGACTCGGTCGGCTGCTCCACCGGCACCGAAGATTGCTCCCGCTTGAGCTCCTGGATCCGGCACTGCCCAGACCAAACCCGGGTGCGGCCTGACCAGTCCTCCGGCTGCGGCCAAGGTGCAGGGCCGATGTCCACACGGTCTACCGTGCATGCACCGGTCATGACCCCAGCCGCAACCGGGCGATGATACTCAGCCCACCCGTCCGGGATGATCTTCTGGTTTGGGAATGGCATCAGAACCCGACCCGCCATTCCTCAGCCTCGTGCCGGATCCCGGCCCCCGTGTCGATGATCTCGAACCCGCCTTCAAGGTCGGGGTCTTCATCATCGGCCCGGGCACGCAGTGTGAGGGCTTGCTTCCGCAACGCCTCAGCCACCGCCGGGCCGTCCGTGGACAAGTCCTGGGTGCGGATCTTCTTCGCCACCAGCACCTCAGACACGGCTACGGCTTCCAGGGCGTCGGCGGCGGCACGTAGCACCGCCCACCGGGCCCCGTCCTCCCAACCCTGCAACTCCAGGTAGACCTGCAAGGTGGAGTTATCGATCAGGTGCGGGGTGCCCATGTCTGCGGTGAGCGCTCTAACCTGTCGGATAGGTGTCTCGTAGTCCACGAACACCCCACCCCCTTTCGACTAGTCGGGCTAGGCTGCGCCGTTGGACGCCCAAACGCCCTCGGTGAAGCCCTTGTCGATGCCGAAGAACGTGCGGCCCCGGTAATGGATGGTGTCATCGTTGAACGACCCCTCGTCCACCGGCACCTGGCCGCCGCCCACGTGCTCGCCCTGGTCACGCTTGACGCGGATGTCCACGTTGCCGTCGTGGCCTTCCAGGCCGGTGTCGATGATCGACGGCAAGTCGCCGTCCTTGCCCTGCACCAGCGCCCACGCCTTGGACTGGTTGCCGCCCAGGGCCTTGCCGATGGTGCGGGACTCCAGCGGGGTGACGATGCCGCGGAACGGGTTCTCCACCTCGGTGTTGGTCTTGCGGGTGCCGTTGGTGGATTCCATGACCAGCTTGGAGGCGTTCAGGATGCGGTTCACTTCGCCGCGCAGGCCGGAGCCATGCACCAGGTACAGGGAACCGACCTCGACCTGGTCGCCGCGGTGATCCTCCCGCAGAGCGAGATCCTTGATCGCGCCGTCCAGGGCTTCGGGGGTGAAGTTCACCGAAGCGACCGACCCGAAGAAGTCGCCATTCCAGGCGCCGTCCTTCACCAGCAGGTCAGCGACCGCGTTGTTCTTCGCACGCACCGCGCCGTTGCCGAGGAAGGTCGGGAACTTGGCCAGGTCGGAGAACATGCGACGCAGGCGCAGCTCGAAGGTCAGCCCGTAGGTCAGGCCCCACTTCTCGGTGCCGTGCCACAGGTCGGTTTCCTTGAGCTTGCCGGCCTTGTATTCCTCGCCCTGTCCGACGCGCTGGAACGCGTCGCTGGACCACAGGTCAACGAGCTTGCGGCGCTCGAAGTCCGGGGCGGTGGTGGTGGCCAGGATCGGCTCGAATTCGTTCACCGCGGCCTTCTGGGCGACGATGGCCTTCGCCTGGAAGGCGTTGCCCAGCAGGACGGGGAAGTCCGAGGTGGTGAATGCCTCCACCAGTTCGGCCTGCTTGATCGGGTTGCCGCGGCGGTTCTTGCCGAAGAATTCGGCCGCCTCCTTGACGCGCTCCTCGGGGGTGCCGGCGGCTCGCCAACCGGCCTTGTCAAAGTAGCTCATGTTGTTTGGCTTCCTTTCTTAGGCCCCGGCGCCTGCAGGGGCGGGGGCGGTGTAGCCGAGTGGTGCCACCTCGACGGGTGCGGCGCCGCTGGTCTTGGATGCGAGGGCGATGCCCCACGGGGTGTTGCCGGTGGCGGTGGCGGTCAGCTTCCCGGCGCTGGTGATGTACACCGGCAGGCCCTCGGTAGCGAGTGCCCCGGTGACTTCGATGTCCCAGGAGCCGTCCAGCCAGATGGTGACCTTCTCCCCGGTCTTCGCGTCGATCTGGGCGACGCCCGAGATCTGGCCGACCTGGACCGGGTCGCCGGACTTGATGTCACGAGGCGCGGTGACGGCGATGTGTAGGGCGTTGGTGTAACGCTGGTTCATGGCCATGGTGGTTAGTCCTCTCCGAGCGCGGCGACAATGTCGTCGTTGCTGATGGTCTTGGATTCGGTGACGGTGCCGCCGCCCAGCCCGCGAGGGGTTCCCGCGCCCTGGTCGGCTTCACGCTTCGCCGCGGCTTCGGTGACCTCGGCACGGAACGCGTCGGCGTCGAAGTCCTCCGGGGTGGCGACGGACTCAGCCAGCCGGGTGTACAGGGCGGGCGCGTCTTCTCCGAACGCTTCGGCGACGATGCGCTTCGCCTCAGCCAGCCGGTGCTTGTGGGCTTCTTCGGCGCGCTCCTTAGCCTCCTTGGCGCGGGCGTCCTTCTCGGCCTTCAACTCTGCTTCCAGCGCGGTGGCCCGGCTGGCGGACTCACGAAGCTGGGTCAGCTCCGCTTCCTCAATCTGGGTGGTTGCCATGCCGGCATCCTCCTTCTTGTTTTCGGTGACCCCAGCCGGTGTGACAGGGGAAATTACTGGGTCATACTCGACACGGCGCCGCACCTCGACCGGCTCCCCGGACAGGGTGACGTTCACCCCGGTCAGCGCGTACTGCTGCCGGAAGATCTTGTTCCGGGTGTCGTAGTAGACGTACGTGTCATCGTGATCGCGCAGGTACACCCACGTGTCATCGCCGGCGTACTCTTCGCGCAGGGCCGCGGACAACCACATGTAGACGTCATCCGCTGTCGCTTCTTGAACTACGGAACGCGACTCAATGGCCTTCGCGGACTCCCGCAGCTCCGCTACACGGCCCCCACGGCCAGCCACGGTTACCAGGTCGGTGCGGTTGAACGGGTTCGGGATGATCCGCTCCACCACCTTGCTGCCGGATTCGTTGACGCTGATCTCGGCGCTGGCGTAGATGCTCGCCCCGATGTGCTCGTGGAAGTCCTCCACCAGGTCACGCCACGCGGACGCCACCTTGGCCTCGGCCTGCAGCGCCCCGCCTTCACCCACGAATGCGTCTTCTTCCAGCACGAGCGCGAGGTTTCGCAACGAGCCTTCGGGGCGTTCCATGCGTTCGGTTTCGGTGTCGTGGTCGATCATGCCGAGGGTGCCGCGGGGGAAGGCTTTCTCCTTGGCGGCCTTGGCGATCACCTCGGGGCTGTACTCGCCGGAGCTACCAGCCCCCGGGGTGATGATGGTTAGCAGGACTCGGCCCGGCCCGCGCCGGGTGGCAGTAGCCGCTTCACGAATGAATGCCATGAGGTTTCTCCTAAACTGGGTGCATGAGTGCTGATGACGCGAACGACAACCCCGGCGCCCCCGGCGAATGCCCCGGGCACGCCTGGAAGGTGCACGGCATCTACCTGCGGATGACTGGCGGATCCATGAGCGTCAAATGCAAATGGTGCGGAACCGTCAGCTACCGGCCATCAGCCAGCGACGGCATGTAGATCCTTCACCGGTGTGGCGACATAGCTGTCTCGCCACCCGTCGGTGTGGCGTTTGGTGGCGAGGTCATCCCACCCGATGTCCCCGTCCTGCAGCAGCTGGAGGCGCTTGGGCCCCATGATTGCGAGTTGGCTGTCTTCGGTGAGCCCGTCGAACCAGTTCTTCGCGTCGGGGAAGTCATCCTCGGGTTCGGGGACCGTGGTGAAGCCAAGTTCTTTCCAGGACTTGGTGACGTCCACCCGGGCGCAACGGCAGTTAGCGTGTCCTTCGGGCCCGAATTCGTCCACGCTGTGCATGGTCCCGTGTTTCGCTAGGCAGGCGGGGCAGGTCCTGCGGTCGAGGGTGCATTGCCACCGCCACCCGGCCAGCAGGTCTCGGTTCTGCTTGGCTGACGCCAGCGACCCAGCCCTATGCGCGTCGATTAATTCAGTCCTGGCGATGGTCAAAGCCCGTGCGAGTCCCCCGTTGAAGTGCCCCTCGGTGGAAGCGATCAGCTTCCGGGCAACTTCTCTAGGATTGCTCCCTACCGCTATGCCGCGGATTAGTTCTTTTCGCATGGCCGCCACCACCCACCCAGCCAGCGGCCTGGTGGCCGAATGGATTTGCTGGGTGGTGCGGGCGACAATCGCATCCAAAGCCCCAGGGTCCGGGGCGTCCAGATCGAACCCGACACCTGCCGTCGCCGGTGGGAGCTGGGTGCGTAGGATCTGCTGGTGCCCGTCCACCGCGTCGAGGATCGCGCCGGCTATCTCGTTGCCGATGATCTCGTCCGCCGCGGCCGCTAGTTCGTTGAGGGTGGCGCGAGCTTGCTTGAGCGCGGATTGGAGTTTCCGGTTTCGTGCGATGACTGCACGGGGTAACCGGCCTTCCGCGCCTTGGAGGAGTTCGAGGAACGCCTCGTTGAACAGGGGCGCGAGGTCATCCCACGCCTCTACCCATGCCCGGGTGAGCGCTACGACTTGCTCGTCTGTGAGGCGTTGCAGACGGCGGCGGGTGTCGGCGGCTGCCAGCAGGGTTTCATCTGTGACAGCCACCAGATCACCACCTAGTCCTCGTTGTCTGCGAACAGCTCGGTGAACTCGTCAACTGGCAAGAGGCTGTGCGCCTCGTACCCTCGTTCCTTGGTGCCTGCTGTCGAGCAGTAGTAGCAAGGGCGGCCAGTGCAGCAGCAGGTATGAGCCATAGCTACACCTCCGCCGGGTCTCGGCCTTGCCGGTACGCGTCCACCGCGGCCTGACCAGCAGCCACCAACGGGTCCAGGAAATTCCCGTCCTCGTCCTGCAACTGCTCCAGCCACTCGTCCACGTCCCGCACTTCCAAGGCACGCATCATCAGCTCAGCGATCAGCAGCGGCGGGATGTGCCCGTCCGCCTTCTCCAGGGCGTTCATCAGGGTTTCCATGGACGTCTTAGAGATGTCCGGGAACACGATGGTCAACGTCCGGTCCGCCTCGTCCGGGAGTCGTGCGTAGAGCCGGTCCCCGTCGCGTTCCACGGTGCCGCGTAGCGGGCCGCGGGGTGCGATGATCGCCTGGTCGATGACGTACCCGATGATCTGCCGGCGCGCTTCACGCCACACTTCTTGCCGGTTCTGCATGACCAGCTCGGTCGGCTTGTCCAGGGTCTCGGCCACGGCCCGGGCACCGGTCTGACCCGGGTCAGCGAGTAGCGTGGTGACTGGTATGCCGAGGGCGGAGGCGACCATGGTGGCCAGGGGCCGGGCTGATTCGGAGTCGATGGTGGCACCGGTCTTGGGCACCGCCTCCAGTTTGCTGTCGTCGGTGCTGTTGAACGTGCCACCGGCTTGCATGGTGGACATCTTCTCCAGCTCCCGGCGGCCAGCGGCGGCGGTGCGTTTCCCGCCCCGGCTGGTGCGCTGCCAAACGATCTTCGACAGCGCCTTCATCAGGACCGCCCAGTCCTCCAAGAACTCCTTATACCCTCGCGCCCAAGGCAACGCGGCGTAGGCGTCACCGATGCCGTACTGCCACCCGGTGAGGTCGTTGACCTTCACATGGTAGATCGGAGCATCCCAAACGATCTCGTGCCCGTCCAGGTGGCGAGAACGGATCTGGGGCCGGTACGCGTAGTGCGGGTGGTAGCTGGTGACCTCTTGATCGTTGCCGGTGGCGTCGCGGCGCGCCCACACGCGCTTGTAGAAGCGGACAGTGAGTGAGTCCTCCGGGTCGGTGACCTGCTCCTGAATCTCATGGAACGGCAGAATACGGGGCTTCACCCGCCCGGTGAGCGGGTTAGTGAACAGGGCGAAGAACAAGTTCCCGTCGGTGCCGAGTGCTTGCTCGTTGCGGACCTGCGCCTGCGCACCGGTGAACACCTCCCGAACCTCGGGATTATCCAGCCAGTCCTGCACCAGGGCGTTCACGTCTTCACCCGCCGCGGTGGTGCCGACACCTTGCCCGAACACGTACGCGGCCCGCAGCTCCAGGCCGCGCTTGATTAGGGGGTTGCTCAGGGCGTAGACGCGGCAGAGTTCGGCATTCTTGATCCGAGCATCCTGAGAGAACTCGCGCTGCCCCTCAAGGCGAATACGCTCCCACCCAGCATCTTCCCGAGCCAGCTGTAACGCGGCAAGAGATTCCTGCATCGTTTCCAGCTTGTGCTCCATGGTTGCCAGCGTCCCAGAGGGGAACGTCTCGGTCTGCACCTCAGCGACGGTGCCAAGCCCGTAAACCACGCCCATACTCGGCACCACCTTCCATATTTAGTAGGGCGACAGAAGCCACCCACGTTCGTCCAGCAAGTCGTACTCTTCCGGCTGCTCCAGCCCATCCCCATGCCCATCAATCCGATGCAACAGCAACTGATTCACAGCCTGAGAGAGCGCGTCCACGGTGTCATCATGTTTCGATGGGAAGTTCACCAGTTCCTCGCGCAGATCCTCCACGTTCGGCAACAGCCGGGCAGTGGGGAGCACGATGTCCTTGGAGAACGCCAACGGAGACACGGCCGATGCTCGGGCCGACTTCGACCCCAACGGTTCGACCGGGATCAGCCCGTAAATCTGCTTCTGCAGGGCGTTGATCACCGCGGGACCGTTCGCCGCGTTCTCGATCAGGGTGGCCACCACTTGCGGCCACTTGGCCCGCATGGCCAGGATCGCCTCGCACGTGTCGTTGAAGTTCATGCGGCGACGCACCTGATCCAGCAGGTAGGCCTTGTGCCCGACGCGCAACCACACCTGCAGGGCCACATAGTCGGAGTTCTTCGAGTCCGAAAAAGTGAGGTCGCCCGACATCAGCATCTCGTGATCGTCCCGGTCCATGCCGGGGATCCAGTGGGTGCCGTCATCCTTGACGATCCACATGGGTTCGTCGTAGGTCGCCCATTCGCGGGGGAAGATTCCACCCTCGTCCGGGGTCGGTTTCTGCTGATACAAGGCAGCCCAGGAGCGGGGGCCGGTGTCGCGTTTGCGGCGCTCCCACTGTGCTGGGGTCATGCCGCGGGTGGTTTCCATCCACTCGCCCGGTTCACGGCCTAGCGGGTCGGTCTCCCCCAGTTCGGGGCGGTGGTCGGCCTGGGCGGGGATGCTGACTACGCGCCATTCGTCGCCGCCGTTCTCCGGCTTGAGTACCTTCCCCGCCAAGTCCTCAATGCTCCACCTGGTTTGTATCAGGATGACCGGGGCGCCGGGGGCGAGGCGGGTCATGGCTACTTCTCGCCACCAGTCCCAGTTGCGTTCCTGGTAGCGTTCCGAGTCGGCGTCTTCGCGGCCTTTCACCGGGTCATCGATGATCATCAGCTCGGAGGGGCGGCCAGTGAGGGATGATCCGACACCGGCGGTGAACACTCCGCCTTCGTGGCCTTCCAGGATCCATTCGGATTGTGCGGCCACGTCGTTGCGGATGGATAGGCCTAGCTGTTCGCCGTGCTCGTTGATGTCATCGCGGATGGTTCGGCCCCACCGGCGTGCGGTGTCGGTGTTGTAGGAACAGATGGTGACGCGGGTGTCGGGGTTCTGGGTGAGTACCCATTCGGTGAACCGGCGGACAGCTCGTTGCGATTTCCCCATCTGGGGACTCATTGCGATCATGAGGCGTGCGTCGGGGGTGTTCCACGCCCACACCAGGGATTCGTCGATGACGTCCATGGCCTTGGTCTGTTTAGTGCGTGGGTCGAGCGCCTGGGCGAGTTGGCCGGGGGTTTCCCACTGTAGGGCGGGTGTCTCGAATTTGCGGGCGGCGATCTCCCAGATGCTGGCTGTCACCGCCCGGCCCTCCTATGCTGCCTTACGGTCCGCGTCGTTGTGCGTGAATAGCTTGTTGCGCAGTTCAATGGCCGCGGACTCAGCTTCTGCGATGGTGTCGTAGTAGCCGCCGTTGTACTCGCGGTAGTTGTGCTTCACGCGGACCCGCCACGGCTTGCCGCCGCTGGTGTTGCGGTGGACTCCGCGCACCCCGGTCGGGCTGTTGCGGTTTGGGCGAGTGAGGTTTTCCATGTTCTGTTTTCGGCTGGTCACGCGAAGGTGGGACGCTTCGGCGCATGCCCGGTTGCCGCAGATGTGGTCGATGTCTGCACCCTCAGGGATTGGGCCATTTGCTTGTTCGTAGGCCCATCGGTGGACTCTTACGACTTGTTGGCCGTCCCACATGACGCCGTAGCCATTGGGGCGGATAGCTCCGGCCCACACCAGGCATGCGCCTTGGCGTTGGGTGCGGGCGGCGAAGGATGCTTGCGGGGTTTTGTATGCGATACGCTTGGTCATGTTCTCGCCCTCTCTTGGCGGGTACACATGAACCCCGGAGGTTGCAGCCTCGCGGGGTTCTCTTTTTCTTGGGTTGTTTGACGGCGGCTTGCCAGCGGTGCCTCTACTGTTGGTCTGGGGTCTCGCCGTCAAGTGTGTGTGGAGCAGGGTGGGCTCGCCGTCTATACGCGGGTCTTGGCCGTCCTTCACCCGTCTGGTGGGTGTTGACTCCACTCGCTCTCCACCGAGGGTTCGAACCTCGACTAACGGCACCAAAAACCGTTGTGCTGCCAACTACACCAGCGGAGAAGGTGCACTGCCGCGGAGTCGAACCGCGCCCATCCGAGTCTTGCTCGGTGCTTTACGCAGCTGCAGTGCTTCGTGGCCCGTTTCTATTCGGCGGGGCCGGGCCGTGCAACCTTTTACCGCGTCTGTGGGGACGGTTGGGGCTGCTTCTCACCACTCTTGGGGGTGTGGTGTCGTGCGCGTCTCGGTCGTGAACCGGCGGGGGCAGGCCCCGGACGCGCTGCCGAACGCTCCGTCGTGGAGGTCTTCGGCTCCCCGCTCGTGTCGGGGCTATTTTGTTGTGCGTGCGTTGGGGTGCCGGTCTTGGCAGCTGGCCCACAGTATGGGGGTTGTGGCCCTGCTCTCGGCGGTCTTATTGTCGATAAGCTTTCCCCGTGGCTACGCAGATCGCGCCGCTAGTTACAGTTCTTCGATCTTGATTCCAACTTAGTGACAGTTCAGGCTTTTTGCAACTCGCACACGCTAGTTTTGCGTGTACTACTTGCAGTTTTCTGCATGGCAAGGAGTAGTTCGGCTGGGGTGTGGCCCTCCTGGCGGGTGGTGATGTCGCAGCGGGCCGCGATTTTGCCTCGGCGCACCCACTGGCGGGCGGTCGCGTATTTGATCGGGTAGCCGGCCGCGTTCAACGCTTTCACCACGGTCGCCAACGGGGCGAGCGTGTGCCAGGCTTGGCTGATCCGGTCGGTGATCCTCTGGGTGGCGTCATGTTCGCGGTGGCAGGTGTCGCACCGCCCGGTGGTGGCGGTTTCGTGGCCGAGGATGGTCCCCGCGCACCGGGTGACGGTGTTGTCCTCCGCCAGGCTGAGCGCCCCGCACTCCCCCAACGGGCGCTTCACCAGTGGCCGGTCAGCGGCTGACAGCACACGCCGTTCAGCGTCGACCAGATCCGTGTGTAGGTGGCCGACGTAGTCGCGCTGCCAGAGGATGTTCCGGTTCTGCCATAGGTAGGCGGCGGCCTGTTCGGGGCGGGTGAAGATCCGCAAGCGCCCGGGTTCTTCCTGGTTGTTCACGAACACCGCCCACTCCACGAGTAGGCGAACGCATTCGCCTAACCGTTCGGACATGTCCAGGTTCACCGGGATCCCCGGCGCGCTGGTGCCAGCCGAACCAACACGGGGCGTGACCCCCATGTTCGCCAACGTCTCACGGGCAGTCCGCAACGTACCGGGTGCACGATCCAACAACGCGGTGAGCCGGTCATGGCAACGCCGGCAAAGGTACAGCTCCCCCGTGGTCGGGGTCTCACAGTACTGGCAGGTCATGCTTCCTCCAGGGTGAGTAGGGTTTCCGGTTGGATGCGGACGATCTCGGTGCCGCCGGGGAACCGTTCGATCTCGATCTCTACCTGGTGGATGGTGATGATGCGTTCGCGTCCTGCTGCCATGTCGGCGTGGGTGGTTTCATCGATGCGGGTGGTGCGGTGTTGCGTGTTGATGATGATGCCGGCGTAGGTGGTTGGCTCGGTGATGCGTTGGCCTTTGTTGTCTGGGGTGAGCCATTGGGCTTGGAGTTGCATGCTTCTTATCCTATTTGGCCGGTGATAGTGACGGGGTGGGTTTGAGCTTCGATGGTCACGCTTTACTCCTTGGTGATGGTGAATTCTTGTCCGGGCTCCACGCGCTCCCATACCGTCTTGCTGATGCAGAATGACCGTTGCTTGCCGTCCCTGGTGTCGAGGGTGATGCCGTGGCAGGCAGGGTGCATGACGGGCACCATGACTTTGCCGGACATGATGAAGCTGGTCCAGGGCGGCTGATAGTACTTTCCGAGTACGTCGCCGGTGCCGGTCCATCCGCAAGCGGTGAGCAGGAGGATGACCGCCGCGAAGGCTGGCATGATCCGCTTCATGTGGACACCCCCGTGAAGGTGACGGGGTCTTGGGGGTTCACGGTGATGTCCCGGTACATGGGCCCTTCACGGTGCGCCCACCATCCTTCGACGCGGTAGGAGATCTGGACCCAGTCTTTGCTGGTTAGCAGGTGGTCGATCTTGGCTGATACTCGTTCTCCGGTTTCATTGTCGGTGGCGGTGAATGCTTTGCCGATGTCGTTGCCGGACAGATACCGGGCTTCACGGGTTACGGTCATGGTTCCTCCTTGTGTTGGCTGTTATCAGGGTGCGGGGTTGTGGCGTGTACCGTTATGCTGGCGTGCAGTTCACTTGTTGTTGGCGCTCTCACTTCGGCCACGTTCCCCCGGTATGCTTCCATTTGGAACCATGCGCGCATGAACCGGACGTCGGCGGGCGGGAACACGGCCTGCCACACTTGCCATACGATCAGGCAGGCCAGCAGAGCGGCGGCCGGGGCGAGGATCATAGCGGCGCTCATGCGGCGGTTGGTGCGAGTTCGCGCAACACTGTGGGCACCAGGGTGGGCACGATCTTCGACTGGTCTGGGGTGAGCTGCAGCCCGTCCAGGATCCGTTGGATAGCGCCGGCCACCATTTCGCCGGTGCGCTCGGCGAGCTGGATCTTGCGGGCCTCAATACCGGCTTTGAGTGCCATGGTGGTTAGTTTGGCGAAGTGCTCGCGCTCCTTCAAATAGAGTTGGTACCAGGTGTGGAATCCGGCTTCTTGGACGGTCATGTCCACTGGGCCTTGCGGGCCGATGCCGGACTCGGTTTTGGTGGTGCCCCAGATCAGTTCGTCAGGTTCGATCTCGGCGACCTTCGCCCTAAGCCACTGCACATGAGCGTGACTGATCTGGATCTCGGATAGTAGCGCTTGGCCGGGGTCTACGTCTGGATATTTTTCGCGGATGCCGAGTGTGCCGACTTTCTGCGCTAGTTCGGCTTCGGCTACTCGTTGTTCGGCGGCTGCCTTGGCGCGGGGTGATTTGCCGCCGTGGCGTCCGCACCGGGTCGCACCTGGGGCTGGTGAGGATGCGCAGGGGTCGTTGTTCTTCTTCTTGGCTCCACAGATTAGGCGGCCGTTGCGTTCCTGGCCGGGCGCATAGGTAGGGTCGCCTTTGTACCGGCGGATCGCTTTCTGAATATCAGCCTTGGGTATGGGCATATTGTCCGTTGCCTTTCTATAGCCAGGAGTGCGCCCAATGGTGGGCTTGCAGGAACAGGAACCAAAGCACAGGGATCACTGGGTGTCCTCACGCTGGGAGGCTTCGAACTCTGCTTTGTGCGGGGCATATTCTTCGGCGCTGTAGCTGAGCATGGAGCGGCAGAATAGCTCCGCGTAGTCTGGCTGGCCCGGCTTGGCGCCTCTAACCTGTTGGGCGCGGTCTCGGAGCCAGTCGGTGACGTTCTGGTAGTAGGTGCCGTCCCAGTAGACCGAGTTGCCGTCAGGGTCGATGGCCGCGAGCTCGTCAGCTGCTTCCGTGAGTGCTTCAGCTTTCGCTTCTCGTTTGACCTGCTCCAGCCACCGGTCTAACTCGGATCTCTTTTGGCTCACGGTTCCGATGTGTGGTGGTTGCTCGCGGGTGTACTGGTCGCGCACTTGCTCAGTGTTCGGCGTGTACTTGTCAGCGCCCATGGTTGTCCTCCTTGGGATGGTTGGTGCGGTATGGGTTTCTCGGCCATGTGCTGACGTGTGAACCGTTCTCGGTTTTCCTGCCCTTGTGGAATCCGTCGCTCCATGCGCGAGCCTGCTGTTCCTGCTGGCGTGCTTCCAACACCTCGGCGAGGTGGGCGCGATGGAGGGCGTACAGCTGCCCTTCGGTCTCGGCGGTCACGACTTCCCCGCACTTGCACCGCATCCTGCTGGCTTCACTCCACGGGCGCTTCACCGTGTGCGCTTCGAGTAGTTCCAGGATGGTCATCGTGGGTCCTTCCTGCGCATTTCGCATTCTGCGCACTCGTAGTAATCCCAATTCGGGGTTCGCTTCAAGTGCACCCAGTCGTGCCCCATCAGGGTGCAGCCGACGAATGATAAAGCATTCAGGATGCTCATGGTTTCCGTCCTTTGTGGAGTAGTGGCTTGGTGGGGTTGGGTCGGGTCCAGAGCCAGCCGTGCGTGCATTCGCAGAATCCGGTGAGACAGTCGGGCGCACAGCATCCGACCTCGGCCCCGTAGTGCATCTGGTGGCCACACCCTGGGCATCCGTGGTGGTGGCAGTGGCTTTCCCAGCCGGGCACCATTGCGCCCCAGTCGATGCAGTCGCACCCGCGTTGGTATCCCTCGCCCCAGACGTCCCCGGCGTGCCGCTTTTGCTCGTTGTACGGCTTACGTGGCATCCCCGCCGCCTTCCGTGGGTACCCATCGCACGTCGATGACTGGCCCGTACCGGCGCACGAGGTCACCCCAGTCGCGGTATTCCTTCCCGTCCTTGTAGCCCTTCCAGCGGGTGCCGTCGATGGTCTTGGACCACGTGGGGTCGTCACTGCCTTCGGGGTCGCGCTCGTATGGATTGCCGTTTTCATCGCACTCGATGACATGATCAACGCCTTCGGGTTCTGGTGATCCGAGGTCGTACACGCCCTCGATGGTGCAGGGCTGGGCGGAGGCGAGGGATTTGTCGTAGGCGCTCAGTATGGCGGTAGTGATGTCGTGCCAGTCCTTATGGTCGTGGAACGCCTCCTGGGCCGCGTCCTTGGCGGCTAGGAAAGCTTCCGGGTTGAGACGATCAGTCATCGGTAGTCACCTTCTTTTCGTTTCGCATCTCGCGGGCGCGACGGGCGGCGTCGATCCATCCGGGCTTGTTCACCGAGTGTCCCGCGAATGAGTCAATCGATGCGCCTCCGATAGCCAAGCTGAACGCATTCCGCAGTTCCAGCGCTTCGGCTTCCAACTCCGCCTGTTCCTTAGCTTCGGCGGTTTCAGCTTCGAGCGCCCGGACAGCCTTGCCCAGATATTCCAACGCAACCGCCATGAACGCCTCGTATGAGCCGTCACGCACCGTATCCGGGATCGGTGGCAAGCACTCACCAATAGCCTGCATCAGGGCAGGCGCATCAGACTTACTGAGCGTTGTCCCACGGGTCATCGAATCTTCGCGAAGCAACCCGATGAACACACCCTCCCCGTTGTCGTGAACCTGAATTGAAGAGCCGTGAACCACGCTCTTGAAAGTCTTGCTGCTCATTTGTTGTCTCCGTTCTTGGTGGTGCGGGCGGCCTTGAGTGCCACATACCGTGATGCGTGGGCGCGGAAGATCTGCATAGTGACCCGGCCATATGGGCCTTCGGTTGCGCACCGTTCCCCTACTGGTGCGTCACACCATGGGCACGGTACGAGTTCGGGATTCTTCTTCTTAGCCATCGGTATCTCCTCCTAGTGCTTCGTCAGCCAGGCGGCGGGTCGGGCAAGGCTCCTCGTAACTGCCACAGCCTGTGCATCGCGGGTACCCCTTGTAAATCGGGTTTCCGCGTCCATCGTAGGAAGGCAGGTAGATGTTCTCCGGCTTGTGCAGTTCTTGGATTGCCACCAACGCGGCACGCAGGTCACTCATTCGGCTCACCACCGTCCAGGGCGCGGCGAATGTCCACCATCACAGAATGCAGTACTTCCTCGGGTATGGTTTTTCGATACTCGGACGCCAACTCCCGCACGCGTTCGATCTGCTCAAACAATTCCTTATTCTCCTTCTGGCGGAAATCCCGCTCAGCTTCGGCCTGTTCGAGTTCTTGTGCTTGCAACGAGTAAGCATCCTTGAACTTGGTCAGCTCCACGTTGCGTTCTGCCAGAGTCTTGACCACGCTACGCTGGTTAGACACCGCAGCTTCAGCGGCTTCGGCGCGGTCGATCAGGGCCAGGACGGTGGGCGGGTCGAACGTGGCGACGTGCTCGGCGTTCGCCTCCATGCGGTCGCGTTGCCAGGGCATTTGTGCGGCGATGATTCGGGCGGGGCCTGTGCCGAGGTCCCAGGGTTCGCGTGGGCCGAGTACGGCGGTTCCTTTCCGCGCCCACGGGCCGGGGGTCGCACGTTTGGCTACCTGCCGCAGCTGGTCTAGGCCCTTGGTCATGGTGTCCGCCTTGTCTTGTGCATGTCGTCGCCGCAGGTTTGGAGGTGGGTGGTGGTGCAGTCGGGGCACCTGCGCACCGGCCCCGGGTCGTTGGCGCACCGCAGGAATTTGAAGGTCATCAACACCAGGACGTCCGGGGTTTCTAGTGCGTAGCAGTCACCGCACTGCAGGGTGGTGGATCCCCTGCCGCGTCCGTTGATGGCGACCACACCGGTGGTCATGCCGGGGAGGGTGGGAAGTGGTTGGCCGAAGAGTGCTGGCTGGGTGGTCATGCGACGCGTTCCCGTCGTTTGCGGCGGACTAGGGCGTCGGTGACACGTTTCTGCCGCACCAACGCTTGGTCGTCGTAGGCGGCGTAGTAGCCGAGTTCTTTGGTGATGGACCGGTCTATCGCGGCCCGGTACGTGCGCCTCGTGAACCTCATGCCGCACCTCCTACCGGCGGCAGCCAGCCCGCGGCGAGCAACACCGGGACGATAGTCCGCAGGTTACGCATGGCGTACTCGCGCCGATGGAACTTTTCCATGACGGGCAGATCGTCCCACGGCCGCAACAACTCCGGCGGAACGTACGTGCCGGACGCCTTGACGGCTTCGACCTGACGCTCATGCGCCGCCCGGGCGACCTGTTCGACCAACTGCTCAGTTATGTGCTGGCTCATGCCCGGTCACCGCCCGCGTAAGCGAGAACCGCCAAACCCAGAACCAAGGCGACCGCGACAACGGTGCCGGTGGTGATGAAAGCTTCAAACAAAATAATCGTTCCCCCTCCCCCGCCACAAGATGCTGACGGGATCATTTTTTGCTTATCGACACTTGCAACCCTAGCAATCAATGGTTGCAACCACAAGCACGAAACTATGCTTCCAGTGGTTGAATGACAACCACCAGTTTTTCCGGCCCGTACCCGCCATGATGCAGGAATGGGCCCTCCAGATACTCGTGCGAATCGTCCGGAAGAATCCCGTAGTCGACGAGGCCGTCAATACAGTGCTTGACGCTCGGCATTAGGTTGTGCGGGTCATAGCGGCGGCGCGAAGACTTCCACACGTAGACGTCGACCCGCGCCCGATCCAGCCCCTTCGGTGCCTTCTGCTGCCGGGCGTAGATATGCGCCCCGTGCCGCCACGCCTGGGCGAGCTTGTTTTGCTTCGCCCAGTGGAGTTTCTGGTTGGCGTTGAGCCAGTCCGCTAGTTTCGGGATTTCAAGCGTGAAAGCACTAGGGGCCGTAGAATCCATTTTGAGAGCCTCAAATCTGTTTTGTGGGTGAATACCCGCTCCGGGTGCTGTTCGCGCCGTAGCGCCCACCCTGCGCTTGCTGACCGCTATTCCTGCTTGTGCTGGGTGCAACGGTTGGCATGAAAGGTTTTAGAATGGGGCTACGCCCCGGGTTGTTTCGGATGTGAGCCGTTGGACGTTTTCCCGGAACTCTTGTTGCCCTTGCTTGACAAGCTGATCCCACTTTTCGGGGTTGCGTGCCCGGAACGTTTGGCGGGGGTGCTTGGTGGGTCTGGCGGAGATTGCGCGCTGCTTCGCGTCATGGACTTCTTGGTGCTGGTCGATGCGGCGGCGGAGTGTTGCTGAGGTGAGTGGCGGGATTCGCCCGTCGCGGCCTGGTTGGGTGTTGGCGTAGTAGTCCTTCACACACCAGAGTGCTTGTTGGTAGTCGCGGTGCTGGAGTGCTTCGTGCCAGACGTCGGCGGTGCTTTCGTTCAAGGGGATCAGCGGATCGATCTGGTTGGCGTAGGTGATGATGGCGATGGTTTGTTGTTGGTTCATTGTTCGATTTCACGTCCTTCGAATGGGTTGTTTTGGGGTTGGCGTGTGGCTGCGCGTTGGGCGAGTTGGAGTCCTTGGTGGAGTCGTTTGTCGCTGGCGGTGAGGTTTTGGGCTGCGCGTTCTTGGTCTCCGAGTAGCCAGGCTTCCCATGCGGCGGTCCAGTCGGTTTTGAATTGGGCGGGGCCGGAGACGCTGCGGTAGTAGCTTTTGAATTTGCGGGTGCTGGTTTGGGTATTGACGTTGGGTGCGTGGTTGAGTGCCCAGCGGTGCATTTGGGGTGTGACGGTGAATTCTGGTGGGAGTCTGGTTCCGGCTTTGCCGGTGGTGTTGTCGCTGTCGTTTGGTGATTTGTCTACTGGCCCCGCGTTATCTACCCCGTTAGGGGTAGATGTAGCTGTAGCAGTAGCAGTAGCTGTTAACATCCCATAGCCCTTGCCCGGGCTTGTGCCATAACCGTTGCCATACTCTATGCCATAGCCTTCGCCGCAACTGTCGGCATGGCCCGGGTTTTCGGTTGCCTGCTCGTGCCCGAAATTGAGGGGTAGTTCGTCCCCGAAACTGAGTTCCTTCATGTTCTTCGCGGGGCGTTCGAGCAGGTTCTTCACGCGATCGAATTCCCATGCTTTGAGCTCGGGCGACTTGCGATGGATCTTCTGCAGCTCGTATATGAAGAACTCTCGGATGGGACGCGATGAGATGCCGGCGTAGTCGTTCGCCATGCTGATGGGCAGCCGGTATTGCTTGAGTAGCCCATCATGCTTCACGAATGATCGGATGAACACTTCTTCGGTGTCCTCGTCAACGTAGATGAAGTACTTGGATTGCAGCCCTTCTCCGATTGCGCGCACGTCGGCGGCGGTGGTGTTCGCGGCGGTGCTGGCTAGGCGCCCTGGCCGCCAGTCGGCGACGCCGGCATAGCTCAGGGAGGGGTGGATCAGGAGGAGCTTGTATAGCCACTGCTCGTCTCGGTTCAGCGCACGATAGTGGTCGTCACTGATCATGTCTGTGCGGAGGTTTGCGCGGTCGCGTGCCATGGTTACGCTCTCCCTCCGGTGTAGCTTGCGATGACGTCGTTGCCGGTGCTGTATGCGTCGTAGTGGCCGGCGGGTCGGAATGCTGCACGGACGCCCTGTTTGATTTGCCAGGCCATGGTGGCGGCCGCGTTCTGGGTGCTGGTGGTGGTGACTTTTGCCCACACTCCCGGGTTTTGTTTGAGGTGTTCGGCCAGATCTGCATGGGTTCGACGATCACGAATGTGCGCGGGGGCGGGCCGGTATTCGTAGGTGGTTTTCAAGGTGTTTCACCTTCCTTGCCATATGTCATATTCAAGTCTAGCAATTGACGGTAGCAAAGATACTACCGCCAATTGCAGTTGTGGTTACGCGTGTGCGGGGCGTTCTAGTTGTCTGGTCCAGTGCCAGCCGCCCGCGTGTTGGTAGTAGCGGACGGGGTGGTTGTGGCTGCCGTTTTCGTGGATGATTTCGGCGCGTAGTTGTTTGGCTGTGCGTTTGTCTGGCGCCCATACTTTGCCGCAGCATGGGTCTGGGCAGACGGGGCGGGGCGACCGGTGCGGGTGCGGTTGGGAGGTCATGCTTCCTCCACGATGGGGCATTCGTTGGGCTTGACCCCGTAGGTTTCCCTGAGTGCCGAGACTTCACGGATTAGTGAGTCGAGGTGCAGGGCCCAGAGTTTGGTTGCGGCGGTGAGTTCGTGGCGTGCGTGGTCTAGCCAGTGGTCGCGGGTTGGCTTCTTGATGGCTTTGCCGTGCAGGTCGGTTTTTGACCAGCAGCAGGTGGCTTCTTCTTCCCATTTGTTCCCTGCCCGGGCTAGTGCGTGGTGCACGTGGTTGAGTTTGAGGCTCATGCTCACGCACACGTCGTGCCCGAACTTGTGGCGTTCGTTGGGCATTCCCCAGTGGTTGAGTTCAGCCATGAACTCGTTTGGTGATTCTTCTCCGCATGCTGGGCAGGGGTTCACCATTTGGTAGGAGGCGTGCGGGTTGGCTGGGGGTTTAGGTGGTGCGAGTAGGTCGAGTGCGTCGAGTTGGCCGGGGATGGTCGTGGTCATCGTCTCTTGCCTTTCTTCTCAGTCAGCGCGGTGGCGCGTTCGAGTTCAAGCTGGCTTAGCCGCTTCCTGATGGGCTGGTGGCCTGTGTGGCAGCCGCACGCTTGACGCCTCCCGCATACTCCAAACGGGCTCCAGCAGCAGGACTTCTTGCAGGCGCTCATGCTGTGTCCTTGAGTCGGCGGTATCCTGTCGCTTCGGCAACTACTGCCCGGAGGCGGGCCTCTGCCTCCTGCTTCCGACGACGCTTCGCGTCCAGGATCTTCGCTTCCGCCTCCGCCAGACCAGTCACCCGAGCATTTTCACGAATCACTTCGGCTTCGCGCTCCGCCCGCATCTTCGCGGCGCTGATGATCTGTCGCGCTTGTTCGTCGGCTTCGGCGATGATCCGTGTTGCCTGGACCCGCGCCTTGTCGTAGACGGTGCGTGCAGCTTCCAGCTCCGTGTTCGGACCGTACCTGTACCCGCTCATGCTGCTGTCTCCTCCTGCTTGTGGACTTCGTAGGTGCGGACGCCGGTGAGGACTGCGGCGAGACAGTATTCGAAGTGCCAGTCGTACCGAGTCCAGCCCTCGGCGGCCTCCCACGCGTCCGCGTAGTGGTTCAGCGGTGCGACCTGGGTTCGGTCTACCTCGGCCAGGGCGCTAAGCGCGGCGTGTGCGTTGGTGGTGTCCACCCAGCCGTCCAGCACCTCGTCCTTGATCGTGTGCCACCAGATGCGGGATTTCGTGGCGTCCATGTCGCGGCTGGTTTCCCAGAAGTCCTGCACCACCCACTGCTTGAACAGGTCCTCGTCGTAGTTTTTAACCTGGGAGCGTCCGCCACTGTCCCCGTTCTGGAGCTTTTCGGCCCAGTAGCCAGTGTTGATGTACCCCTGGAAGAACTGAAACATGTCCTCCACGCGGCGGAACGTGTAGGTTCCCATGTCTCCGGTGATGGTGAGGCAGCCGGGCCAGGTGATCAGGTCGTACCAGTAGAAGCTGTTGGTTGGGTTCCTGAACCGCAAGTGGCGGTAGAGGCCTTCCTCGTACAGGATGGTCATCTCGTGGTTGGCCATGCTGGCGTTGAAGTCGCCCAACAGGGCGGGGACGCCGGTCTTGTGGTCGGTGTACTGGACGTCGCGGTGTGTCAGTGAAGCGAGCTTTGTCATCTGTGGTTCCTTGTGGTGTGGGTTGGGTGGCCCCAGTGTTTGCCGGGGCCACCCGGTTGGTTATGGTTTTGGATCCGCCGGAGTACCCGGCACATACACCCGCTTGCAGGTTTGGCAGGTCACCCACCCGCACCACGGTTCGAGTCCGCAGTGTTTCCGGGAGTGGGTGGCGGGTTTACGGCAGCGGGGGCACCGGATCAGAACGGGGCCGATCCGTTGTTCTGCCAAGGGTCACCCCCGGCGGGCGGGGTGCCCCACCCGGGGCCGGGCGCGTGCGTGTTGGCGGCGGGGCTGGTGTTTCGGCCAGCGCCACCTTCACCGCCACCGCGGGCGGACCGGGTGACCTTGGCGGATGCGTACCGGAGGGATGGGCCGATCTCGTCGACCTCTAGTTCCATGACGGTGCGGCGTTCGCCCTCTTTGGTGTCGTAGGAGCGAGAGCGCAACCGCCCCTCGGCGATGACCCGCATCCCCTTGGTCAGGGTTTCAGCTACGTTTTCGGCGGCTTCCTTCCAGACGCTGCAGCGCAGGAACAGGGGCTCCCCGTCTTTCCACTCATTGGCCTGCCGGTCGAAGGTGCGCGGTGTTGCGGCGATGGTGAAGTTCGCGACGGCGGATCCGGAGGGCGTGAACCGTAGTTCCGGGTCGGCGGTCAGGTTTCCGATCAGGGTGATACTTGGTTCTCCAGCCATGATTAAGACTCCTTGGTGTTCTCGATAAGGTCAGCGATGGCGCGCAGCACTGAGGGGCGCAGCGCTCCGGGGAACAATGGTGCGGGTTGAAAGCCTTGGCCGTGGCAGACTGCCCGACCTGCCTGGATGCCCCGCATGTCAACGGGTGCTTCGGGGTGGGTTAGAAAGACCTTGCCGTCGGTGAGGGTGACTGTGGTTCCCTCGTCGGTTGTGATGCTGCGAGCCATGGTTATGCGACCTCTCCGTCGATGATGGTGAATGCGTTCTCGTGATCGCCTTCGACCATTTCGATCCAAATCTGGAAGTTGTGCTCGCGGGCGGTTTTCTCCACCAGCGCGAGGCTGTCGGAGTCCAACAGAGATCCGTCGCTGATGCGGATGATCCGCAGTGCCGGGTTCAGTGCGATGGCCATGGCCATGGACACGCGAATCTGCTCCGCACTGGACGCCTGCTTGAACGGCTGCCCCTGGTAGGTGACCCCGTCTTCGGTGAAGCCGAGCCCGTCGACCGGGAACTTCGCGGCGGCCAGCCCGTCGGCCTTGGTCTTAGCGATCTGCTCCAGCTTTGCAGTGAGCTTCGCGGCCTGGTCCTTGGTCGCGTCGTACTGGAATTCCAGGGAGCCGCGCTCCTGTGCTTTGCGCACGAGCCGGTTGGTTTCCTCGGCCCCATCGATCTTGGCTTGGACTGCTTCGAGATTCACCGGCGCGCCGTGGGCGGCGCATGCTCCATCTGCTTCCTGCTGTTCAAGCTCAGCCGCGGCCAGTTCTGCCCGAAGCTGGTCAAGTCGCTTCTGCGCGTTTTCGGACCGCTGGTGGGCCCGGCTGTAGGACTCGTTGTGGTCGACCGCTTCCCGGTACTCTCCCAGTAGCTCGGCGACGGACACCTCGGTGGTGGGAAGGTCTGCCGGGAGTTCACCGAACTGGGCCAGCGCGGACTCGAATTCCTTGGCGCGCCGGTTCACCGCGGTTCGCTCCTCGAACACCTGCTTGCGCTCGGATTCCAGCTGTTCGGGGTTGAACGGGAGGTCGACCAGGTCGAGGAGCTGTTGCAGCTGCTTCTTGTCATCCAGCAGGGTGAACGCCAGCGGATCCAGGGACAGTTTGCCCACCAGTTCGTCCAGCTTCGCCTGGGCCTTCGGGTACTTCGCCCCGTCCTTGCTGGTGAGGGTGAGGCGGGAGCCGGAGGGGGTGAAGATCCGGGTGACGGTGAGTTCTTCGGTTTCGAGGATGATCTCGGCGCGGTCTTCCCCGTCGCGGATCGGCTTCGGGGTGGTCTTGCTGTTGGCGCCACCGAGCGCGGCGGCGATGCTGTCCAGCACCGAGGACTTGCCTTGCCCGTTCTTGCCGGCCACGATGACCAGGTTCCCGTCCGGGTCTGGGACGATCTGGACGTGCTTGGCGCGCTTGTAGTTGGTGGTTTCCAGGCTGATGATTTTCATGGTCTGACTCCTGAATGGTTGGTTGGTTGGTGTTGGTGGCCGCCCGCCCCCAAGCAAGGCGACCACCGGTCTGTGTGGCGGGTTTACTGCTTGGCTTCGCGGCCAGCAGTGGCGATCAGGTCGAGGATTTCCCGGTCCTGACCGTCGGCGCTGGCCATGTTGTACAGTTCCCGTAGCGCGTCGGCGTTCCCGTATCGGGCTTCTACCTCGGCGGCGTAGTCCACTGGTTCCGGTTCGGGTTCCGGCTGGGGTTCCTGCACTTCCCCGGTCTCCGTGTCGGCTACGGGCTCCGGCTCCGCTGCCGGGGCTGGTTCGGAGGCGGGGCGCGCCAGGGACTCCGCGGCCTTCACCTTCGGCTTCCGGGTGATCTTCGTGGTCTTCACCGGTGCCGGTTCCGGCTTTTCCCCCATGTCCTCCAGCTCGGTTTCCTCGACCGAGTACGGTGAGATACCAGAGAGCACTTCCGGGAACATGCGCCGGCAAGCCTCAGTGGCTGCCTTGGCATAGAGCATTTCCTGGGGATTGGTCTTGTACTTCGGGTTGCTGGTGTAGCCAGCACGCTCGGCCCGCTGGTAAGTCCAGGTGAACTCGTGCCACTCCGCATCGTCACGGTGACGCGCTCGTACAGTCACCGCGTCCGGGGACGCGCTAACCTGGTCGACCTTGTGGCCGTGCGACTTCACCAGAGCGACCATGGACCGGGCGTACATTGCCGGCGACCCGTGAACGATGAACATCTGCTGGACTGCCTGGAAGGGGTCATACCCAACCGACGCGCCAGCCATGATGATCGCGGTGACGTCCATGGTCAGTTCTTCGGGCGTCTTGTAGTTGTTCTTCCCCTTCATGCGCAGCGGGGTGGGGACGAAATTCGAGCGCGCCATGAAGCTGGCGATCTTGTTCGCGTGGCCGAGGGCGTTCACCCACGATTCAAGGTTGGCGATGCCGGTAGCGCCCGGCATGGTCGGCATGCTCAGGTCGGTTGACTGGCTCGGGATAGCTGGGGTGATGGTCATGGTGACTCCTCTGTTGGTGGATTGTTTAGGCAGCGTCCGGGTGGCGTTCCCGAATTCTGGCGACCATGGTTTGCAGGTGGGTGATCAGGTTCTCGACCTCGTCCACCGGCATGATGACCTCATAGCCGGGATAGAAGCTCCGCGGCATCCGCTTGTAGCGGTCGTGGTCCTTGTTTGGGGTGATGTCGATGGCGATGTTCTCGTCCTCGTAGAACAAGTCCAGATCCTCGCCTCGCAGGTCGCACTGGAACTGGTACTCGCTCATGCCGCCACCTGCCCGGCCAGGGGTGCCTGCAGTGGTTCGCCGATGATCTGGTCGCGCACCTTCGTGCCGTCGAAAATCGCCTTCGCGTGCAGGAACATTGAGAACTGCTCGTCGATCTGCTCGGCGCTCCCGGCAAGCTGGTAGAGGCTCGTGCCGAGCGGCTTGCCCGCATACCGGGCGTTCACGCCCTCCCGGTCCATCGGGGTCACGTGGGCGACGTACGTGGCCGCCAGCTCCGGGAACGGCTGCTCCTTCTCCCCGTCCATCCAGAACTCGGCCCGCGAGTAGGCCGCGCACTGCAGCGCAGTCTCCCCGTACACCCCTTTGGAGGTTTTCAGGTCGATCATCACCGGCTTACCGTCGGCCAGGTATGGGCTGGTGGCGATCAAGTCGAATTTGCCCGAGTACCAGTGGGCGCGGTTCCCGATGATCTGCTCCGCCATCACCGGGGTGATCTGCCAGCGGTCCAGGAAGTCCAGGTATCCTTCGATGAACCCGGCCAGGTCTTCGGGGGCGTCTACCTCACCGGTGAGGATCAGCTTCTCGGCGAGGTCGTGCACTTCGGTGCCTCGCTCTGCCGCTTCGTCACGCTCTCGGTTAGGCAGACCCTTGAGGTATCGGACCGCGGTGTCCGGGTCACCGGCCAGCAGGCTGGTCAGCTCGCCCTTGTTTTCCGGGTTCGCAACCCAGTTGGCTACCACAGCCGGTGCCCACCGGATCAGTGCCGGCTTCGGGATCCCGCCGCCCAAGATCGTTGTCACGCCCGACACGTGCTTACCGTCCAGCCGGTACCGGTGCGACTTTTCGTTGAATTTCAGACTCATGGCTTACGCCCCTCCAATGCTCGTGTTGATGACGGCGTCCACAGCGAACGCGAACCAGACCAGACCCACGACAGCCAGCCCCAACATGGCCTCCCCGAGAGCGTGGGCGCGGGCGGTGAGCCGCAAACCGTGGCGCTCCAGCCAACGGGTCATGCCCGGTACCCCTGTGGCTGCGATGACCGGTACAGGTCCAAGGCGCGGGGCGGGATCCGCCAAGGCGAGGTCTTGCCGCCGCGGCCACCCTTGTAAGCGCCCCGCAACCGGCCCTGGTCGGCGAGCTGCCGAACAGTTTCGGGGTTCAGGTTTAGTTCGCTGGCTGCTTGCTTCACATTCAGGTCACTCACCGTGGTGCCGCCTTTCATCGATTCCTCGCCACTCGTATTGGTGGCCGCCGTTGCGTGATTTGGTCCGGCTGTTGGTGTTGGCGACCTTCGTGATCAGTCCGCGGCGTTGCGCGGTGGTGAAGATCGAGCCGATCATGTTGTGCTTTGGTGCTGGGCGGCCCATTGCTTCGCGGAGGTCGTCTGCTGTGAACTGCCGGCCTTGCGTGGCCCAGCGTTCAACGAGGTCCAGGGCGTCGAGCCGCCAGTTGGTGTCTTCTAGTGCCATTGGTTGTGCAGTCACCGGCGTGTCCTTTCTCTAAATTTCTGGTGCTACCACCAGGGTTACGCAATGCAACTGACGGTCGCATGTTCGGGGTCGAAAAGGACTGTCACGTCCACGCCGATGACCTCCGCGATACGTTCGGCGGTTTCGGGCTTGCAGCTAGTTTTCTTGCCCGATGCGAGCTGGCTAATGAACGCCTGGCTGACGTCTGCGCGGCGGGCCAGTGAGCGTTGCGTGATCTTGCGGGGATCGATGGGTGAGCCGTTGCGGTAGGCGTCCATGTCCTCCTTGGTGTAGATGAAGGTTCGGAGCCGTTGGGCGGATGATAGGCGCATGTAGGTTCCCTCCTGCCACTTGCGTTTTGTTCTGAATGGGGACATTTGCAACCCTTTCTAGTTATCACTTCTTGCAACTGCTGATAGCAATAGTATGTACTACTGGTTATCACTAACGCAACCTCTGGTAGCAAGAAATTTGCCTACATCTCACGGTTCCGCATAAGCGCGGGGTTTATTTGGTTATCATCAGCCGCTGACTACGGCAGAATTAGGGGTTATCAGGTAGAACTGGCGTCCGATGGCGCGCCGACCCCGACCCGGCAGAGGATTCAAACCATGAACACGAACCCAAACCAAGGCATTCGCGACCTGATCCTCAACAAGCGCGGAGACCGAAGCCTCGAATCCCTCTCCAAAGCCTGCGGCGGAATTCCCACCCGCGCCAACCTCGACCGCCTGATCAACCGCCCCGTCCTCAGCTGGCCAAAAGAAAACGCTGTCATCCTCGGCCTAGCGAAAGGCCTCGGAGTCCGCGTGATCGACGTCGTGGTCGCCTACGCCAATTCACTGGGCCTGCCAGTCCAAACAGACTCCTCAAGCCTCACCCTGCCCGGCGCCGGCCACCTGCCCGAGGCATCACAACGCATCATCCGCGAAACCGCGGACAACATGCTGTGGTGGCAGGAGCAGCAAGAAGTCGCCCAGGCAGATCTGGAGAAGTCTGAACGCAACGTGAGCCGCCTGGAGAAACGACTGGCGCGCTACCAGCAGCAGGCACACCCGGAAGCTGCCAGCGGGGAGAACGTGCACGAACTGTTCCCCGAGGACCGTATGGCCGCGGACAAGGGCCAGCCGGGCGTGGATCCGGAGCAGTTACCGGAGGACTAGGGAAAACGCGTGACCGCGGTCTAACTGTCGGCGCACGCCCTTATCTTCGAATACATGTTCGAAGAAGTTCTTTCACGCCTCCGCCCCCGCATCATTGAAAGGTACCTCCCCCACAACTGGTGGGGAGCCTACGACAACCGCACCCACACCATCTGGCTACGCCCCAACCTGGCGCCCATCCAACGGCGCTCCACACTCGCACACGAAACAGCGCACGCCGCGCTCGGCCACACCGGCCACCACCCCCGCCAAGAACGCCAAGCCGAAGAACTCGCCGCGTCCTGGCTAATCCCCTACCCCGACTTCGTCCGCGCCGGCCGCATCTACCCCACCGCCACCGGCCTCGCCCACGAACTCGACGTACTCCCCCGAGACATCCACGCATACATGCGCCTACTCGAACGCGCCCAAAATTAGAAAGCCCACCATGGTTGCACGAATAGAAGACCGCTGGTTCAAAAAAGACAAGCGCACCAAACGCCCTCGCTACGGCAAAGGCCTGCGATGGGTCGCCGTCTGGGACGACCTGGACGGCGTCGAACGCACCAAATCCTTCCGCACCAAAGACCAGGCACAAGCCCACCTGGAGAAAGTCACCGCCGACAAGAGCACAGGCACCTACATCAACGCCACGAGCGGGAATGCCTTCGTCGGAGACTTACTCGACCAGTGGGCCGCGGCCTCCCTGCACTGGCAGCCCTCGACCCGGGTTGCAGCTGAATCCGACATCAAAGCCCACCTCAGGCCGCACTGGGGTGACTGGACAATCGGCGCCGTGAGGAAGCGTGACGTGCAGGACTGGGTGGCGCAGATGCAGCAGGCACCTCGAACCGTGGGCACGATTCACGGACGGTTCCTAACGTTCCTGAACTGGTGCGTCGAAGAAGGCCTGATCGCCAAGAACCCTGCGTCTAGAGTGAACCTGCCTAAAGGTCGCGCTCGCGAGCATTGGTTCCTCACCATCGAGCAGGTTACGGCTCTCGCGAATACCGTCCACGAAAGATACCGCCCGCTCATTTGGCTCCTGGCAACTTGCGGGCTGCGGATCGGCGAAGCTGTGGAGCTGCGGGTCAAGGACCTGCAGCTGGAGCGGGGTAGGATCCGCGTCGAACGTGCCGTGGTGTTCGTGCGGGGCGGCTCCCCTGTTGTGGGTCCCCCGAAATCCGGTAGGGCTCGAACGGTCTCGGTAACCATGAAGCTGTCACGGATGCTAGGGGAACTGGCCAAGAGGCGCGGCCCTAACGAGCTCGTGTTCACGACGGTCCGCGGGTTGCAGATCCGACCCAATAATTTCAAGCGCAGGGACTTCGATAGCGCCGTCGCCGCGGTGAATGCCGCAGCCGCACTGGCAGTCGCTAAGGGAGACAAGGATGCACCCACGATTCCGGAAGGACTATGGGTGCACGACCTGCGGCACACCGCGGCGTCATGGTTGGTCCGGTCCGGGGCATCGGTGAAAGCGGTCCAGCGGATGCTGGGACACGCCACCGCGGCCATCACCCTGGACACCTACGCGGGTCTCTTTGATCAGGATCTCGATGATGTAGCGTCGCGCATGGAGGCCTTGTTGGAAGCTGCTTAGCCGGGCCGGCGTTTGGGACGGTTTTGGGACGGGTTTAGTTCCCGTAAGCGCCAGACAGCCCTTGGAAATACGCGCAAGTTTGGATGGCGGAAAGCAGGCCTGAAAACAGGAAAACCCGCTCCGACTAATCTATTACGACTAGTCAGAGCGGGTTTTGTGTCGTGGGCCCTACCGGGATCGAACCGATGACATTCACGGTGTAAACGTGACGCTCTACCAGCTGAGCTAAAGGCCCTTGACCTGCGACAAGAGGAAAAACCTTCCTGCCAACAGGGAATAACTTTACTGGAACCCGGGTGCCCGGGCAAGCCGGGGAAGCGTGAGCTGCGTCTCTCCCACACAAAAAAGCTCCGGGGGTTGGCTGGTTGGGCATCGTCCACTCTTCTGAATCTGCCGTTGAAATGACAGATAGATGCAGACCTTCACTTTTGTCCGTCCTGAAAATTGTGGCTGTTTCCCGACTTCCTCGTCTTGGAATAGGGCTATATCCTGCCGGAAATCCACATGGCCGGAATCCTCGCAATTAGCCTTGGATACTGTTCGCTCTCTCCCTTGGCACCCGTTATCACGAGCAGACGGGGCAGCAGGAGAAAATGACAAACACGATCCTTCTCCGTTGCGGATTGCATGCTCTAGCGGTGCTTTTATGCAGTCGCCAATAGGCGCGGTAAGAGGGTCAGCTTATGGAGTGAAGAAAACCGGCCTTCTGGATCTTCTAACGGAACCCGCCAGCCCATGAGGCTACGATTGAGTTGAGCAAAAAGCGAGAGGATCAAAGGATGGGCGATTTGTGGAATGACGGACTGGCTTTAGCCACGCTGATCGCCGGCCTTGCCGTATTCGCTAGTGCGGTTCTTGCTTTTATCAGTGGGGTGTTGACGCGCGCTGGCGAAATGGAACAAAAAAGAAAGGCTGTTTCAGCTGAGGCGATATCGAAAGTGTACGCCCTTGAATCTGCCCTAAGGAACTATCACGTGCCTGGCGCGGAGTTTGGCCCGGACGATCAGTTGATACGGACCGAGACAACTATCGACCGAGTCAAAGACGGGGCCTATGAGACGCTCCTGCTACTCCATTCAATCGGTACTAAACCTCTTGCTATAGCTGCAGCCGTTCTTGCTAACCGTTTGACAATTGCGATAAGCGTTTTGCACCCAACCACCGGCGCTGGTTTGCAAAAAGGTTTCGACGGTTCTGAGGAAATCCTTGAAACACTCTCACAATCGAGGATGCTACTAAGTCGGCTATCCCGCTCAAATCGCTTTTCCCGCCAATGGATCCTCTTGTTCGCGAACCAGCAGAGCCCTCTGAAAAAGAAGAATTTCCAACCAAGTCCACTTTTTGAAGAGAGACTTTGACGACTAGAAAATATCCCGCTGGCTCAGAATTTGACGATACTGATCTAGTTTCCGCGGCTCACTGATTCCGGACGCGAAACGATCAGTAATAACCCCGTTGTGGACATGAATCGTGACCCGCCGGGCGACCCCGCGCTCGGCATCAAAGGCGTCAAAGAGTTCGGCCACCTGCCCGTGTGGCCAGAAGTCGGCCAGCAGCTCAAAGCCAAAACCTTCTTGCTCGGCGTACGTGCGCAGCGCGAACTTGTGGTCCACGGAGATGGCCACCAGGCGCACATCGGCGTCACGGAACTCAGGCAGATGCTGCTGCAGTTCGGCCAGCTCTCCCCCGCAGACACGAGAAAATGCCCACGGGTAGAACACGATGATGCTCCGGCCCGTGGACAGATCCTGGCTGGTGACCCGCTCCCCGTACTGATTCTCCAGACTAAAGTCTGGAAGTTTCGTTCCGGGCTGCAAGGGCGTTAGTGCTTGCGTCGCTGGACCAGGCGAATGGCGGACCATTCCTTGGACACGCCCTCGGCGTTGGTCATGTGCAGCCCCGCGGTGGGGGCGTCCTGCTGCACCAGGGTCGGTGAGACGTGGCCTTCGCGCCCCTGCTTCGGGGTCAGCAGCCACACCACGCCGTCGTCTTCCAGGCTGGCCAGGGCGTCCATGAGGGCATCGGCCAGGTCGCCGTCGCCATCACGCCACCAGTAAATGACCGCATCTACGACGTCGTGGTCCTCTTCAGTGAGCAGCTCCGAGCCGATCAGATCCTCAATGGAATCGCGAAGGTCATAATCCACGTCGTCGTCGTAGCCGAGTTCCTGGATCAGATCTTCCTCTTTGAAGCCCATCTTCTTTGCGGGCTCCACACTTGCCGATACGGCGTCGCTCACTTGTTTCCTCCTGCTGGTGCAAAGCGTTACTACCAACGAAACACGCTTTTCCCCGCGCGTTCAAGCGCCAGCGGGCCAACACGCCGGGATTTTTAGTTTCCCGATCCCGTGTTACACGTCTCCAAGTCATGACCATTACGTAAGATGACCTTGTACGCAGTTGCTTAGGTCACCGAAAATCGGCGGTTTTTCTTCTCACAGCATGAAAACTTGTCCTCAAAATACCGGAATGCGAACTAGAGTTGATGACGAACGGGCGTAGCACGCCACTCCAGTGCGCCACCGCCCGTAGTCCCAAACTCATCGCGGTGTCTGAAACTCACCACCGGGATGTAGCCGCTTCAATAAAGGAGTA
This sequence comes from Glutamicibacter sp. V16R2B1, assembly GCF_005774635.1. Classification (NCBI taxonomy): domain Bacteria; kingdom Bacillati; phylum Actinomycetota; class Actinomycetes; order Micrococcales; family Micrococcaceae; genus Glutamicibacter; species Glutamicibacter sp. V16R2B1. Next base: position 611 of record NZ_VATX01000005.1, on the reverse strand, counting down.
ACCGTGGCTGTCGAGGAACACATCTCCCAGATCCGTAGTGGTCTGACGTATCAGTTATCCGACCGGGATCCGGAAGAGACTCAGGAATGGTTGGATTCCTTTGACCAGCTGGTCGAGTCGCAGGGCACCGAGCGGGCCCAGTTCATTATCCGGTCGTTGTTGCAGCGGGCCGGGGCGAAGTCGGTGGGCGTGCCGATGGTCACGACCACTGATTATGTGAACACGATCCCGGTGGATCAGGAGCCGGTGTTCCCCGGGGACGAGGCGATCGAGCGCCGGTACCGGGCGTACATGCGCTGGAACGCGGCGATCATGGTGCATCGTGGCCAGCACCCGGATATCGGGGTGGGTGGGCATATTTCCACCTATGCCGGGGCGGCGACGTTGTACGAGGTCGGGTTCAACCACTTCTTCCGTGGCCAGGACCATCCCGGGGGTGGGGACCAGATTTTCTTCCAGGGCCACGCCTCGCCGGGCATGTACGCGCGCGCGTTTTTGGAAGGGCGCCTTTCGGAGCAGGACATGGACGGGTTCCGGCAGGAGAAGTCGAAGCAGGGCCATGCCCTGCCCTCCTACCCGCACCCGCGTTCGATGCCGGAGTTTTGGCAGTT